>JALWYU010000040.1 GCA_026992635.1 Bacteroidota bacterium
CACCACAACTCCCTGCCCTCCAGCCACTTGCGCCCCGCCCGCCACCCCGCTCACAAACCCTCCATCTCCACACGCAACGCACTCTCCAGCTCCACACTCCCCTCCACCAACGGCGCACGTACCTTCTTGCTCCGAATCAACCCTCGCAAGTACAGTGCACACTTCACGCCCGTCGGATTCCCCTCCGCAAACAGAAGCTCCGTCAATCGCATTAGACGGTTATGAATCTCGCGCGCACCCGACAGATCTCCTGTCCGCACCGCTTCGTACATCGTCTTGAGCAGGCGTGGCGCTACGTGAGCACTGACAGAAATCACCCCGTCCATCCCTAAGGCAAAGTAGGGCAGGTTCAGCAGGTCGTCTCCACTGTACACCCGAAAACCCGCAGGACGACCCGCCAAAATACGCATGCATTGCACAATATCGCCAGACGCTTCCTTGATACCCTGGATCGTCGGGTGCTCCGCCAGCTTCAGTGTCGTATCCGCCCGCAGATTCACGCCTGTCCGACCCGGCACATTGTACAAAATGATGGGACGGGTACTCGCCCGAGCCAAATACTCGTAGTGGGCAATCAATCCCCGTTGTGAAGGCTTGTTGTAGTACGGCGTAACCGACAGAAAGCCCACATAAGACGACCCGCCAGGAAACTCCCGAATCCATTGCGCCACCTTCCGCGTGTTGTTCCCGCCCGCACCCGCAATCAATGGGATACGCCCATTGGTGTGGTCTTCCACAAGCCGGATGATCCGAATCTGTTCCTCAGCAGTCAGCGTAGGCGTCTCGCCCGTCGTACCCAGCACAACGATAAAGTCAATCCCTTCACCCAGCAGGTAGTCCAGTAAGTTGTGAAGGCTTTCTTCGTCTAAGGTCCCGTCTTCCAGAAATGGCGTAATCAGTGCCACGCCAATCCCACAGGGCAATCCACCACTCATGATCTTGGCGTTTTGAGAAAGGTACGAAGGGTGTCCAGAAAGCCGGACCAGCTCGCAGAAGGAACAAGCCAGGACGCCGGTCCATACCGGCTTACAGTGATTGCACAACCACAGAGCAACCGGTAAACCACTCGGTGAACAAACGAACTCTCTGAAAGAAGCAATGCCATCTGGACAGGCATCAATTCAGCTACAGGTAAGTTCGCATTCCGGCGCAGACTACTTCCTGTCCGCCAAACCATCACCTGCGTACCCAGACTGTTTGCCAGCCGGTCAACCAGCCCATCTCCATTACGCACAACACCCGGCAAAACGAATAAAACTCGCGTGGGAAACGCACGAACCCATCCCTGCATAGCACTGACCAACCCCTTCTCCCTGAAACACGACACATCTACAATTACGGCAGTTTCAAGCCCAGCAACAGGTACCGACACCGATAGCTCACGTCTTCCGTACGTACACCGACCATCCAGTAACCAACCCGCTATGTACGCACATCGCCCCTGACCAATCAGTACATCCCGCCAGTAACGTGCCAGGTCTCCAAGGATTGCTTTTCCCATAGCCAGACTCTTCCAGTCCACACACCCAGATACCACTGACCCCCTCTTTGCAAAATGTATGGACCCGGCGGCAACCACTCCCACCACAACCCACCCTTCAACCCAACCTCTCGTTCTCCAAAACACCGAACGAGCACGCCCCAGAGAGTAAACAAACACACGGGAAACGATACTGCCAGCACCCCTCCACCAACCTCCCCAACACCAGATACCAGCGAGGAACAACCACCCTCCCCAATCACCACACGACTCATAAACAAATTGTTGCCATATCCCGTCCGCGCACGCAAACGCAAACGAAACACCTCGCCTATCACACTGTAAGGAAGCACAAAACACAGACGACGCCACTGATCCGGACGAACCGGATACCAGAACCGCGTCTGACGACTGCCCGCCGTCTCCAACTGCGCACCCCCCACCTTGAACAACAAAATTCGTGTGCCATTGGGAAATTCCGCCCACCCCTCCAACGTATCCGTAAAAAACGGGTCATACCGGGCATACGCCACATCCATTGACAGCGAAACCACCCGCACCGTATCCGGAACCCACACCCACCCAAACACCAGATCCGACCACCAACCCTCCCGCACATCTTCAAAAAACGGATAAAAAACCGCAGGGCGCCAAACCGAATCCAAACCCACCAGCTGCATCAGCGGATACCACATCAACGACGAATCGCCACCCGACCACCACAAACCCTCCCAGACCCAACCACGATCAACCAGCCATCCAACCGGAACCGTATCGGGCTCGCCCCCCAACCAGTACAACACCAGCCAATTATCCGCCAGCTCCGGATCAGAACCGCCAACCGGATGTACCTCTACGTGCAACCAGCCAGACAACCCGTCAAGCCCACTTAAGGGCACAACCACCCACACCGAATCCACACCACACGAATTCAAAAACACCGGCAACCGAACCGTATCACCCGCAAGCACATTCTCCGGCGAATCCAGATCCGCAACCACTTTCCACCCCACCTCTACACTGTCCAGCACATCACACAGCACATTCAAATACCGAACCAGTAAATGCAACGCCGGCGGATCCTCCCTGAGCCACCAGGCTTGCACAGAGACATTACCCGGTGCAGGAACCGACCACCAACGCACACCCACCATATCCCGATAACGCAAATAAATCGTAGTCAGTGCCTGACCAACCTGATCCACAGACCAGTACCCACGACAGGTATCCCCAATCCGAAAACCCAGCATGTAATTATGCATGGGATCAGGCAGGTCCGGCAACTCCAAACAGGAATTCCGAACCGTATCACACGGAAAACCTCCACCCCCCAACACCTCACCCAAATCACATACACCCCGACGAAACGCACACGTCAATGAATCCGTCTGCATACACGAGGACACAACCGGCATACCCACACCCAACCACTCACCCAGCAAATACAAAAAAGCACGAACCGAATCCAGATACCGGTAATCCAGAACAATTCCCTGCACCCCCTCTGACAAATCCACAACCCCACCCCATAACGGCGAATCCAATGCAGTAACCCAAACATTAAGGATATACCGCGCAAAATACGGATCACTACCACCCGACGACGAACGCGTAACCTCCTCCAACACCGAAAACGACGAACGACCCGTCACCCGATACTGAAACCACGAAACAGGCACCTGCGCATCTCCCACAAACTGCAGTGGCTTCAGTTCTATCGGCAATGGACACGCCACACGCCGCTCATGCTCAGGCAACAAACCAAAATGCGAAGTATCCACCACCCATCTATTCACCTGATCCAGCCAATCAGTCAGAGCGGACGGACTCACCGTCCACGAACCATCACCCACCACATGAACATACACCGCCAGCGGAACACGTCCTCCCACAAATGGAACAGGCGCACGCGGACAACCACGTTCCTTCCCCAAAACCCCAACCCCCACACCTTGCCAGATCAGCCACCCCACCAGAGCCACACGCCACCAGCCTCCTAAACCCATCACTCCACAACCTTCTTCCGCTTCTTCGGAAACAAATACAACACCTGAATACCTGGCGTGCCCCAGGTACTGCTCAAGTCCATCTGCCACCGCCTCGGCGTAAACCGCAACCGATGAACACCCGCCATCACACGAAACAAAACCCGACGAACCATCACCGTCACATGCAAAGACAAACTCCCCATCCCAAACAACAACACATCCAGGTTGTGCCGCTGGCGCGTCCGATCACGAATGCTCTCCAGCAGCAAAGAAGGACCTACACGCAAGCCCAGCCCCATCGCAATTCGTATATCCTCCGACCGATTCAACGCACGCGGCACCCAGTTGAAAAAATAACCCGTAAACGGCGAAAGATACACCGCACCAAACTCACGAAAATCCAGCAACATCGTATCCGACACATTCCGCAAACTGTATATGCCCATCTGAGCACCAATCAAAAACGAACCGCCACTCCTCTTTTGCCACTCGCCTAAACTCCATGCCGACCGCCAGCTGTACTTCCCCGGATTCAAAAAACCCGTAGTACGCAAAGTGATTTGACCCGCTTCAAAACCACGCAACACCACCGTGCGCCCACCCTGATAAGCATAAAACCCCTTCATCGTCGCCAGATCCACCTCTACCAGCACAGCACGCAAAATCAACACCGGCAAATACAAACGAAAGCGCTGGCTCTCCGTACCACTGGACACACTTAACGTGAATTGAATCGCTGGTAGCCCACCCCACTTCACCCACAAACCCAGCTGCGTCACGCGCCCATCCAGCAAAATTTCCCGATTCTGATCATTCCGAAACGAAAACACAAACTGATGCTCTAAGGTGTTGGACACCAAACCAACCGCACGACGCGGCGTCTCCACATAATTCAACTCTGACCCAGACCACGCCTTCAACCTCAACGAAAAACCATACAACAACCCACCAACCAGCACAATACCACAGAGGAACTTTCTTGCTTGCCCCGCTATTTTACTCTGTAAAGAGCAAAGGATCCGAAAAAACCAACGATCAATGACCGCACCACAAGAAGCCACCACTACGCCCCCCTCAGAAAATGCCTCCGTCAAACTCTCTGTATCCGTTGCCCAGCTCAAAGACATCCTTGCACCCGCCGAAAAAGTCATTGCTCGCACCGTTTTTATGCCCGTGATCCGCTGCTTCCTCTTTCGGAGTCAAAACCACACCCTGGAAGTGTTAACGACAAACATTGACCAATCTGTACGTGCAAAACTGGAATTGCCGCAACCTATTGAAAACCTGCAAATTGCCGTTCCCGCCAAAACCCTCATGGACCTCATCAAAACCCTGCAGGACGACCTCACCATAGACCTGGAATTCCAGCAAAACCCACCTTCACTGACCGTCCACGCCCCCTCCGGACAATACCAGATCGGCGGAGAAGACCCCTATGAATTCCCCCAACTACCCACACCACCCTCTGACACCCTCTATACAATCCCCGCTTCCGTCCTGCGCCTCGCCCTGGAAAGCACACTCTACGCCGCCTTCCGCGAAGAAGACAACGTCCAGTTCCGACCACTCACAGGCGTCCTCTTCGAAAGCCACCCCGAAGAAGGCGTACGAATCGTCGCGTCCGATGTCCGACGACTCGTCATCTTCCCCATACCCGAAGCCACACCCACCGAACAAAAGGAAATCATCATCCCACGTAAAGCCATCCAGATCCTCAAAAGCATTCTTCCTGCCAGCGATACACCCGTCTCTATCGCCGTAGACGAGAAAAACGCCTACTTCCAGATGGAACACCTCACTTTCATCACACACACAATCACCGAACCCTACCCCAACTACCGTGTCGTCCAGGAAGAATCACCCTTCCCCAACCAGATGCGCGCCTCCTTAGAAGACCTGGATCGCATCCTCAAACGACTCACACTCTTCGCCGGCAGTACAGGCATCGTGGAATTCCACCTTTCACCCCACCAGGTCATATTCAGCGCCGAAGACCCCGAACAAAATAACCGCGCCGAAGAACGACCTCCCGTAACCTACGAAGGCGAAGAACTCACTCTCCGATTTGATATCAAATTCCTCAGCGAAGTCCTCAACAACTTCCCCGAAGACGACGTCATCATCGCCTTTGGCGGCATCGCACGACCCGTAGAAATCTATCCGGCAGACCCACAAGCACGACCCGTCAAAGCTTACACAATGCCCATCAAAGAAGAAGAACCCGTCGCCACCACACAACCCCAGCAAGAATCCTCAGAGGACCAGACCTGATTCCCTCCTCCACCCCTCCTGGATTACACACTTCATGTGGGCACTCCTGGAAGTACTCCGGAAAGTCTTCGCACCCACCTATCGCAAGCACTGGCAACCCGCAATTGAACAGGCTCAACGCGAAAACCCCTGGTATATCCCACGACACATCCACATAGCCCTTAACGCATGGTATGAAGCCCTGGAACCCGAAAAAGTCCACCAGTGGCTCGCCGCCTACCCCTCCCTCCCTAACACACCCCCTGCAGAAAAGCCATTACCCACACTGGCAATTATCCCCGCCGCCAACATCCCCTTAGTCGGACTCCACGATATGCTTTGTGGCTTGGTTGCCGGCTACCAGATCCGCATCCGCTACTCAGAGCGAGACCGTACCCTCTACCGATTCCTGTGGACAACCTGCTTTCAACACTTACCTTGGCTCCAAACACGCATCCACGAAGTAGAACGCCTTAAAAAAGGCGAATACCACACAGTGATCGCTACAGGCACCTCACACACCGCCTCCCTATTCCAGAAATACTTCGCACATGTCCCTGCACTGATTCGCGGCACACGAACCAGCTGCGCAATCTTGTGGGGCGACGAATCCGACGACCACCTCCACAACCTGTGCGCCGACCTCTTCCTCCACTTCGGACTGGGATGCCGCAACGTCTCCTGCCTCATCGTCCTCAACGAACACACCCTGACACGACTCACACCCCACTTCCAAACCTACACCTACGTCCGACACCACGAACTCTACTTCACCAACTGGGAATACTGGTACGCCGCCGCACTCGTAGAACGCCAACCCCACATCTACACACCCGAACTCATCCTCCGAAAAGATACCAACCCCTTTTCACCTATCGGTGTCGTCCACTTCTGGCAACCCGCCAACAACGAAGAACTACTCACCTGGCTCCACCAACACGCCACACACCTCCAGTGCATCGTCAGCATCCGACCCCTCAATGCAAACCTGCCCATACCTATCGTCCCTCCGGGCAAAACCCAGTTCCCCAACCTCTGGGACTACCCCGACAACACCGATACACTCCAGTTCCTCCTGAACGTCCGAGAACAACTACTCCAGCAACCCACTGCACAACCCACAAACCTTCCCAACCCATGACCACTTCTCGCAACCGCGAACTCGCCAAACTTCTTGCACGCATCGCCGATATGTATGAATTTCTGGGTGGAGACACCAACCGATTCCGCGCACTTGCCTACCGTAAAGCCGCACAGGTTATTGAAAACCTCCCCGAAGACATCGCCTCCTACATAGAAAAACACGACCTCCAGAAAGTCCACGGAATCGGCCAAAAAACCATTGAAAAAATCCGCGAATTCCTCAAAACTGGCACCATCAAAAAATACGAAGAACTGCGTAAACAGGTCCCCGAAGCCCTGATCCCCCTCATGGACGTACCCGGACTGGGACCAAAAACCCTGCGCCAGCTCTACGAAGCCTTCCACATCCAGACCGAAGACGACCTCATACACATACTCAAGTCCGGCAAAGTCTACCAGCTCAAAGGATTCGGACCCAAAAAAGTCCAGAAAATCCTCCATGGACTGGAACTGCGCGCAACCCTCACCCAGCGTATGCTCTACTGGGAAGCACTCACCTTAGCACGCACACTCCTCCAAACCCTCCAAGACCGCATCGGTACACTGATCCAGAAAAGCGCTTATGCCGGCAGCCTGCGCCGGGGCAAAGAAACCATCGGCGATATTGACCTTCTGATCAGTGCCAGCCCCCAGCACCACACCACCATCATCCAAGCATTCACACAACTTCCCGACGTAAAAGAAGTCCTCGCCGCCGGCGAAACCAAAGCCAGCGTTCTCGTCGGCGACAACCGCCGACAAGTGGACCTCCGACTGATCCAGCCCCACCAGTGGGGCGCCGCACTCATGTACTTCACCGGATCCAAAAACCACAACGTCCGACTCCGGGAACTCGCCCGAGCCCACGGATGGAAACTCAACGAATACGGACTCTTTGATGAAGCCTCTAACAAACGCCTGGCAGGCACCACCGAAGAAGAAGTATTCGCACAACTCAACATGCAATGGATCCCTCCCGAAATGCGTGAAGACCAGGGCGAAATTGAACTTGCACTCAACCACCAGATCCCAAAACTCGTCTCCATCCAGGACATCCGCGGCGATATGCAATCCCACTCAACCTGGAGCGACGGCTCTCTCTCCATCCTGGAAATGGCAGACTACGTCCTCAAACATTTCCCCCACTACGAATACCTCGTTTTAACCGACCACTCCCAAGCCGTACGCATCGCCGGCGGACTCTCCCCAGAACAATTCCGACAGCAAAAAGAAGAAATCCAGAAAGTCAACGCCGAACTGGGTAGAGACTTCGTCAAAGCCGGGGCAGAAGTGGACATCCTCCCCAACGGACAACTGGACCTGCCCAACGAACTCCTCAAAGAACTGGACTTCGTCATCGCCTCCATCCACTCCCACTTCCAGCGCGACAACACCGACCGAATCATCCAGGCTTGCCTCAACCCCTACGTCCACGCTATTGGACACCCCACAGGCAGACTGCTCGGTACACGCGAACCCTACCCACTCAATATGGAACAGATCATAGAAGTCTGCGCCCAAACCGGAACCGCACTGGAAATCAACGGACAACCCGACAGAATGGACCTCAACGACCAGTACGCACGCTGGGCACGAGAAGCTGGCGTTCCACTCATACTCAGCACCGACGCCCACTACTCCTCCAACTTCCACTACATGGAAATCGCCGTGGTCATCGCACGACGAGCATGGTGCACACCACAGCACATCCTCAATACACGACCCTGGCAAGAAATCACCCTATGGAAACAGGAAAAAGCCAGCAAAACACAAACATACAAAACCAAACGCCACTTCTGACATCACCATGCCCAACAACAACGAGATAGAAACGCTTGTCCGACGCGTCCAGCAGGGCGATAAACGCGCATTCGCACTCCTCGTAGAACGCTTCCAGCAAAGCGTCTACTACTTCGTCGCACGCATCGTGCAAAACCCACAAGACGCCGAAGAAATCACCATGGAAATCTTCCTCCGCGTCCTGAAAGGAATCCACACCTACAGTGGACAATCCCCCTTTCGCAACTGGCTATTCCGAATCGCCGCCAACACCACCATAGACTTCCTACGACAACGTCAGCGCAAGCAACCACCACGAACCCTCTCCCTAGAAAGCCCCGCCGACCAATCCCGAACCCTCGGAGACATCCTCCCTGCCCACACCGACCCACCCGACGAACAGGTCGTCCAGAAAGAACTCTATAACCTGATCCGGCAAATCCTCAAAGAACTCCCACCCATCTACCGCGACGTCCTCTACCTCTTCCACTTTGAAGGGCTCACCTACCAGGAAATCGCCAACCACCTGGGCATACCCTCGGGCACCGTCAAAGCCCGACTCATCCGCGCACGTCGCCTGCTACTGGCACGCATCCGACGACTACTCCGTATGTACTGAAACCACTCCACCACACACCACCCATGACCACACACAAACCCCAACCCATTACCCGACAGTTTCAATCCTGGCTTACCCACCTCGCCCAACAAGCCAACCTGCCAATCCCCAACCACCTCATCAACGCACTCACACAGTTCGCCCACCTCCTCACCCAATGGAATCAACGTATCAACCTGATCGCCCGCCAACCCCCAGAACAACTCCTCCATTTGCTGTGGCACGTCCACTTCCCCCATAGCCTCGCTCTACTGCCTTTCATCCCTGAAACCAGTGTTTTCCTCGTAGACGTCGGTACAGGCGCCGGACTCCCCGGCATACCCTTAGCTTGCACCCTCCCCCAAAAGCACTTCCTCCTGATTGACGCCCGCAAAAAGAAAGTGCGCTTCCTCCACCATGCTATCTACCAGCTCAAACTCGCCAACACCTGCCTGCAATGGGCACGAATAGAACACCTCCCTCCGCTAAATTGCGATGTACTCCTGGCGCGAGCCGTAGCCCCGCTCTCCCGGCTCCTCACCTGGGCAAACCACCATCTGCGTCCCGGCGGACATCTCCTCGCACTCAAAGGACCAGAAGACATCCCCTACGCACGCCATCTCAAAATCCAGACCCACTCCTTAGAAACAACCCTGCAACCCATCGCCGGAAACACCGCCACCGGTAAATACCTCTACATCTGGCAGAAACCTCAAACCGCCACACCACCCCCTCCCCTACACCACACCACCTGAAACCACCAAACCCCTATCAATCCTCCGCCTGAAAAACCAGTGCCTGCACCCGATTATGCAACACATGAACAAACCCTTCACGAATACCCAGACGCCTCTCTACACCCCCTGCCTCCACAATCCGAATCTCCCCAGCCTCTAAAGCACTGATAATCGGCGCATGCCCCGGCAACACCGTAAACCGACCCGCCACACCCGGAAACGTAACCCTCAACGCTCGCCCCTCAAAAAGCACACCCTCAGGCGTCAACACCTCCACACTTAACTGCGCTTTCCCTGAAGCACCAGCCATCATTCAACACTTTCCCACCAGACTACGCCATTGCATGCTGCTCACGCTCCGCCTTCTTCAACGCATCCTCCAGCGTACCAACCATGTAAAACGCCGACTCCGGCAAATGATCCACCTCTCCCTTCACAATCGCCTTAAACCCGCGAATCGTATCCTGAATAGAAACCGCCACACCCTTCACACCCGTAAATTGCTCAGCCACATGGAAGGGCTGCGATAAAAACCGCTGAATCCGTCGTGCACGATGCACAAGCAGGCGATCCTCCTCAGACAACTCCTCCATACCCAAAATGTTAATGATGTCCTGCAACTCCTTATAACGCTGCAGAATCCGGCGAACCTCACTGGCTACCCAGTAGTGCTCATCGCCCACGACCGACGGCGTCAACACCCGAGACGTGGACTCCAACGGATCTACCGCAGGATAAATCCCCTGCGAAGCCAGCTTACGACTGAGCACAGTCGTGGCATCCAAGTGCGCAAACGTCGTTGCCGGCGCCGGATCCGTAATATCATCCGCTGGCACATAAATCGCCTGAACCGACGTAATTGACCCCCACCGCGTAGACGTAATCCGCTCCTGCAACAACCCCATCTCCGTAGCCAACGTAGGTTGATACCCCACCGCCGACGGAATCCGTCCCAGCAACGCTGAAACCTCCGAACCCGCCTGCGCAAACCGGAAAATATTGTCAATAAACAGCAAAATATCACGTCCCTGCGAAACACCTGGCTGATCACCATCCCGAAAATACTCCGCAATCGTCAAACCCGTCAGCGCAACCCGTGCCCGTGCACCCGGCGGCTCATTCATCTGACCAAACACCATCGTTACATTGGACTCCTTCAACTCATCCATGTCCACCAGATCCAGCGGCCAATCATGCTGCTTCATACGCTCACGAAACGCTTCTCCATACTTCACTACGTTGGCTTCAATCATCTCGCGCAACAGCTCATTCCCCTCACGAGTCCGCTCACCCACACCCACAAACACCGACAGACCCGAATACTGCTTGGCAATGTTGTTGATCAGCTCCATAATAATCACGGTCTTCCCCACACCCGCACCACCAAACAGTCCAATCTTTCCACCTTTGGGATACGGCTCCAGCAAGTCAATCACTTTGATACCCGTATACAGAATCTCCGTCTCCGTAGACAACTCCTCAAAAGCCGGAGCCGGCTTGTGAATCGGCTCACGGCGCTTCGCCTCAACCGGCGGCAAACCATCTATCGGATCACCCGTCACATTGAAAAGACGACCACGAATCGCCGGACTTAATGGCACCGAAATCGGCTGACCCAAATCCTCTACTTCCTGACCACGAATCAGCCCATCCGTAGAGTCCATCGCAATCGTCCGAACCGTATCCTCGCCCAAATGCTGCTGAACCTCTAAGACAAGCCAGCTCCCATCCTCACGACGAATCCGCAACGCATTGTAAATCGGCGGCAAGTACCCCTGAGGAAACCGAACATCCACCACGGGACCAATCACCTGAACCACCTTACCCACCGGCAGCTTCTCACCACTCATCGCCTACCTATTTCTCCTCTTTCCCCTTTCTCTCAAAGTAGGGCACCCCAAAAATGCAAAGTGAACCTTTTTAGCCTTTTCCCATGCCCTACCCGTCCAGCAACCAAAACGCCAGTGCCCGGGGCGGGACTCGAACCCGCACGGGCTCATCGCCCACCGGATTTTAAGTCCGACGCGTCTGCCTGTTCCGCCACCCGGGCATCCACCACCAAAACCACAACTACACTACCAACAAAACACTTTCCACCCACACCAAAGTTCCACTCAGCCTACACCGCCCACCGCAAATCCCCAACCTATCACGACGCCTTCTCCTGCTTCTTAGACTGAGAAGGTACGCTGGCTTCCGAAGATGACGCAACCACCTCAGGTAACGCCTTCTTACGAATCGCACGCTCAATCGCCTCAGCAACCTCCGGATGCGCACGCAAAAACTCACGCGCACGCTCCCGTCCCTGTCCCAACTTCGTATTCTGAAAACTGTACCACGCCCCACTCTTCTCCACCACCTCATACTGAACACCCAGATCCAGCAATTCACCCAACCGAGAAATCCCCTCCCGAAACAGAATATCAAACTCAGCACTCCGAAATGGCGGCGCCACCTTGTTCTTCACCACACGCGCACGAACACGTATACCACGAACTTCTTCCCCCTCCTTAATCTGACCTACCTTCCGAATGTCAATCCGAACCGAAGCATAAAAAGCCAGCGCACGTCCTCCCGTCGTCGTCTCCGACTGACCATACACCACCCCAATCTTTTCCCGCAACTGATTGATGAAAATGCACACACACTGCGTCTGACCAATCGTACTCACCAGCTTGCGCAACGCCTGAGACATCAACCGCGCCTGCAACCCCACCTGCGCCTCACCCATCCCCCCATCCAGCTCCGCCTTCGGAACCAGCGCCGCCACCGAATCAATCACCACCAGATCCACCGCACCAGACTGAATCATCGTATCCGCAATCTCTAAGGCTTCCTCTCCATACCCGGGCTGCGCAACCAGCAACTCCTCCTCCTGAATACCCAGACGACGCGCATACACCGGATCAAACGCATGCTCCGCATCAATGAACAACGCCACACCACCCGACTTCTGAACCTCAGCAATCGCATGCAGCGCCAGCGTCGTCTTCCCCGACGACTCCGGACCAAAAATCTCTACAACCCGTCCACGAGGATAACCACCAATACCCAGCGCAATATCCAGACCCAAACTGCCCGTGGGAATCACAGCAATCCGATCCCGTGGCCGATCACCCATACGCAACACCGCACCCTTACCAAACCGACGCTCAACACGCGCAAGCGCCTGCTTCAACGCATCCTGCCGATCACGAATGTTCCCCGACACGCCTCCACTCTTTACCGTCGCCATGAACCCACTTTCTACTCACCTGACCCCAATCCACCAATTCGTCGTCTTCACCCCTGCCTCTCACTGCATATAAACCCGAAATCCATACAAAAGAGTTCCCTGTAGCCCCATCTTCCTTTACCACACTGCTTTCCTCTTCATCAACGAGTGAATGCACACCAGGAGAGAAACAAAGGAGAAGGTGGTGGGAGGGGGGGAGGCGGCGAGGGCTACGCCACAAACCTTACCCCCGCCGCCCATGAACGAAGAGGAGGGATTGAGGAGGGTTTGAGGGGAGGAATAGAAAAGATGGAGGAAACCGAACAGACAACAAACCTTTTCCACAGAATCAGAAACGTGGACTCCGCGACTGATACCGATCCTGCGCACCCAGAACGTACGAAAGCATCACCTCTAAGCCTCCACGAAACTTATTCACCTGACGCAACGGCGAAAGCGTAATATCATAAGAAACCGACAACACAAAATCCTGAATTTCATAGCGAATCACTGGATACAGCGCATCGCCAAACCGATAACCCACTCCTCCTCCTATGCTATGCCGCAAGCCCGATCCCCCACGCGGCTCCGAAAGCATATACCGAACCAGTGCCGACGCCACCATCTCCATATGCGGACCCTGCATCCAGAACCACAAGCCCGGCAACACCGAAAACCGATCCGACAGCGAGTAACCCAGCTGACCATGAAAACCCCAGCGATACCACAATTTATCCCTTGCCACCTCCTGCTCAACTACAGAAATGTCCGGACGAAACGGGTGAAACACCGACAACCCCACCATATATCGCAATTGATCCGAAGGCGTGCCCATAAACGCCACACCAATCCCCATATCCACATACTGCGCACGACTGAACGTCTCATTAATCGGAAGATTCTCATCGTAACGAACACCATTCCACTGATCCGGAACACGCGCATCCTCCGCACGTAACCCACGAAACGTATACGCAAGCGCAATGCCCGCAGAAATCCGAGAACTCATACCCAGCGCCTTACTGTAACCACCCATCAACCGGATCTCCGTAGTTTGAAAGCCCAAATTCGTCTTGCCCGCCATATCATAGTAAACCAGCAAACCTGCCCCCGCATAATCCCCACGGCCAAACCGATCCTGCAAAAAGGGCATATCCGCCGCAAAGGCAAATGTACTATAGGGCGCAGGAATCGCCCGCCACTGATCCTTATACGAAAGCGTAAACCGCGCCTTCCCGGGATGCGCACCCACCACCGCTGGATTCACATAAATCGGCGCATCAAAGTACTGGGAAAAGTGCACGTCCTGACCACGAACCACCACTCCCCAGCCCATCCCCACCAACACCACTGCCACACCAGAGGAAATGCCTCTCCGCAAACCACATGCAACCCGATTAACGCCCGCCATGATTCTTTGATTTGAACAGTTTTTGAAACCCAACTGCTACGCCCATTTATTCAACCGCCACAACCATTCAATTCTTTTCTTTTACCGCGTCAACACCAGATAACCCTGTGCAGTACCCTCCGTCCCATCCGTCAACTTGTACCGAATATAGTAAGCATAGATGCCCGAATTGACCGGCTTGCCCTTATACGTGCCATCCCACTGCTGCTGCGCATCCGTTGTTTCAAAGATCTTGTTGCCCCACCGATCGTAAATAATGATGTGGATTTCCTCAATGGGACCAAACACCATCCAGTAGTCATTGTGCCCATCACCATTGGGCGAAAACAGATTCGGGATATACAGCTCGGTGGGAATCTCCTTGGGAATCTGCGTATGCGCAATGGCAAACACATCCGTGCCCGGCGACGTATACCGAAATTGAAACACATTCTCTATGGATGCCAGCAAGCCCGCTCCATAATACATGGGATCCAGCGAATCCGAGGCAAAGCTGCGGGTAGTCCAAGCAGGGGGCTGACCATCCACTAAGGCATTCCGGTCTAAACGCCAGTGCACAATCCCCGTCGGCGAAAACTCCGTAGAATCAAAAAAGACACGAAGAACGTCTTCACGATCCCCGCCAATCGCTCCCTTCGCACGAATATACCAGCCATCAAACACCTGGCGAACCGTAGAATCCTGCCTGCCCCGATCATAACCATCCGTCGTGGGATCTACATCCACCAGCCGAACAAAAAACGTATCCTGATTGGCGCCACCCGGCAAAGATTGCACTTCCACCTCTACAGGGCGGAACAAATCCTGATTATTCCCCACATCCGCCGCAGTAGACGCACCCACCGGAAACAAATACGTCTGACCCGGCGTAACCACCCGTGCAAAATACCCCTTCTTCGTATTGGCAGACGACGCCGCAACCAGACCCTCATTCACTGCACCCGTGTATGGCGCACTCGTCGCACCCACACGCATCAACGACGCCGGATCACTGTTCAGCAAATAGAACACATGCGTGTCCACATAAAGAATCTCGTCATTGAGATTCAGCGTGTTCGCTACATACGCATCTACACCCTTCAAAGCTTTCACCGTATTGCCATTGCCATCTAACACCAAATCGTAAAACGTCGTCGGAAACTGCCCCGTAATAAACTGCGTATTATCCGCAGACAGATACACCACACCCGTTCCCGTTAATGCCGTCGGACTGGCATCATTAATCCAGTCTTCCGTACCCGCTCCCGAGTGCGTCGTTACATACAGCTGACCATCATTGTTGATGGTCCCCCCATTCTTGATCCACACACCTCCCTTCACGTAAAACACAGCCCCCTGCGTAATCTCAATGTGCGTGCCATTATTGGTCACCATGACCTGTGCGTACACACCACTGGCAAGGGATGCCACAACCCCCGCAATGACTACCCGCTTCATGGCTCACGCGTTTTTCAAGTTTGCCCGCTCACTTTGTTTCCCTGACAACCTCAGCTTTACAACCAATTCAACAACCTGCCACCTCCCACGGCAGTTTTTGTTATATAAGATAGGGTAGCCCGGAAAAACAAAATGCAAATTTTTGACACCCCCTCTCCACACAAATTTTTGACCATCCCGTCCCCAATTGAACGACAACCGCCTCCAAAACAGCACATTGCACCACCTCCAAAAATTTCTACTTCGCCTGCAAAGCGGAAAGTTTACACTACCCACCTACCAGCCCTCCGTACGTTGCCTCGCCGAATAATTCACCTTTAACGCATTGGCTTTGCGCAACTCCTGCTTCACATCCGTAACAATCCCCATCCGCACACCCGTATCCACACGCAACGAAACCGTCATATACGGACGCAACTTCTCAGGCAACTGACTGCGCTCATTCTCTACAAACAATCCTACATCCTCCACCGTAGCAATCACATCGTTGAGCTGAATCCTCGGCGCCGTGCCAAACTTCGCCTGGTACTGCGGCAACGGCGGACCAATATAAATGTAACTCACCAGCGACTTCTTCTCCAGCTTTTGCAATTCCGTCGCCTGAGGCACCACCACCTTCACCTTCAAGTCCGTCTCTCGCAACACCGTCGCCACCATAAAGAAAAACAACAGCATGAAAATAATGTCCGGCAACGACGCCGTGGAAATCTTCGGCACCTCCCGCTTCCTCTTCTTCCGAAGCATCCCTGCAGATTTACCGCGTTAAGCGTTCGCCCACCGCCTCCGGCTCCGCCTCCGAAATCCGAATCGGGTACATCTTCCGAATCTCCTTCTGCTGCTCAGGCGTTAATTCCGCAAACGGCTTGCCAAACCGCTCACGCGCCGCCTCATCCCGCAACTCATTATACGCACGGCGCAACTCATTGTACACCGTGATATACGTCTGATAATTGGTGCCCCGATCCGTCTTCAACGAAATCACCGCCTTCTGCGGAGACTCCGCTAAATCCTTCCGACCATGCGGATTGGCAATAAACTCCTTCGCAATATCCTTCAACTGACGCACATCCGTCCGCTCACCCTCAACCAGCAACTCATTCTTCGCATTGACCAGAACCGTCAGCACATTCCGATCCTCCACCTTCACATCAATAATCTGCTCCGGCGAATCTGGCCACGGCGGCAACTTCACCAAAATCCCCTTGTCTATGTTCATGGTCGTCACAAGCAAAAAGAAGATAAGCAACAAAAACGCAATATCCGCCATAGACGCCGCATTGATCTCCGGCATAGGACGCTCACGCTTGACCAGCGGCATGACACACACCCTTTTCACCGAATAAGCCGATACACCTCACTACCCACAACCGCCAAAACCGTCAAACCGCCAAGAATATACGTCGTGCGGAGCAATGCACCTGCCCACCGAACAACCTCTACATTCCCCCCAACCTGATCAACCAGATAAGCAGGCTGCGTAGAGGGCTCCAGCAAATACCCAAGCCCAACCAGCAAACCCAGCACAGCAACCCCTCCAACCTTATACAGAAACTGCCGATAATCGCGTATCGCTTCCATCACCAGCGAAAACACAATACTGGCAATGCCCAGCAACAACAATACCTCCGCAATCCGAATCAGAACATCCGCAACTTTCTTCGTGTCCATGACATCCGTTTTTTAAAAAAGGTCACTCGCCAGACTTGCCCAGCCGATAACGAATCACCATATCCATCACGCCCGTCGCGGCACTCTCCATCGCACTGACCAGCTCGTCAATCCGGGACAAAATGTAGTTGTAAAAGACCTGCAAAATAATTGCAATAATCAAACCCAGCAATGTCGTGAGTAGCGCAACCTTAATCCCACCCGCAACCAGTGCCGGCGAAATATCCCCCGCCTTCTGAATCGCATCAAACGCCTGAATCATACCAATGACCGTACCCATAAATCCCAGCATCGGCGCAATCGCAATAAACAGCGAAATCCACGGAAGATTCCGCTCTAAGCGCGTAACCGCCACCGACGCCTGCGCATGCAAAGTCTTCTCCACAATATCCGCACCCTCGTGAATGCGTTTCAACGCCTCCCGAACAATCCGTGCCACCAAACCCGGAATCCGCTCACACGCCTCTATCGCACCTTCTACATCCCGCTCCGCCAAGTACCCATCAATCGTAACCAGCAACTTGCGAACGTTCCCCGTGGCAAACGACAACGTAATAATCCGCTCAATCGCAAACGCCAACCCAAAAATCAACGTCAGCAACGTAATACCCATAAAGGTTGCACCCCCCTCCAGAAAATACCGCTTCAGCAACTCATGAAAGCCTTCTTCACCTCCAGATTGCCCCTCCCCTCCAGGCACCTGCGCCCACAACAAACCATCTACGCCCAGCACCAAATACCCCACCACAACCACAAAAAACAACCCACACAGCCGACTTACAGAACCACCAGCCCAAAAACACCGCACACAACCCAATCTACCACTCACCTGCATTTCTGTACCTTTTTCTTTTTCCACAAGGAAAACCCCTTTGCCCCCAAAAGAGTTCCCAAACCAATTTCCTGATTCAACAGAGGAACGCTTCCCAATCATCAAGGTATCGCATCCCGACGATACATTATTAGCAAAAATGGGTGGGCACCGTACACCGCTCAACCCCTCAGCACACAAACAACCACACCCCCCTGAATCCCCTATGACCACACACCCATTATGGTTACTGGCAATCACTATCCTTATCCCTGGACTTGCTCTGTCCACCGCCTTTTCCCAAACCGCACACTCACCATGCTGGAACCCACTTCGCCCACCCAACACCTACCGATCGCCATGCAACCCCCACTACTGGAAAAACCGAAAACCCTACCCCAGCTACTGGCAACAGGACGTCTACTACCAGATTGACGCAACACTGAACACAGACAGCCACTGGATCAACGGGCATCTCACACTCATCTACTGGAACAACTCGCCCGACACCCTCCACTTCGTCTACTTCCACCTCTATCAAAACGCTTTTCAGCCCGAATCCTACTACTCAGACCTGGTCCGCGCACAGCGCATTCCCCACCAGTTCGGAAAGTACGAAAAACGAAAACTGGGAACTACCGTCAGCAACCTGCACGTCAACGGCAAAAAACCCCCTCGCATCACCATAGACAACACCATCATGCGTGTAGACCTGCCCCACCCACTCTACCCCGGCGACTCCGCAACCTTCACCATGCACTTCCGAACCTACTTTGACGACGGCGGATCACTCCGTCGCCGAATGAAAATGTACGACATCTGGATGCGAAAACCCTCCGGCGAACTGTACAAAGTCAAACACTACAACGGAGTGCACTGGTACCCGCGCATCAGCGTCTATGACCGACGCTTCGGATGGACCACAGACCAGCACCTGGACAAAGAATTCTATGGCGACTTCGGTACCTTCAACGTACGACTTACACTCCCCGCCTGCTACATCGTAGAAGCGACCGGCTACCTCCTCAACAGAAACGAAGTCCTCCCCGACTCACTGTTCCAGAAACTGCGCTTAGAACGATTCCGAAACAAACCCTGGGGAGAACCCAACACAGAAATCATACCCTGCAACCGGCAAACCAAAACCTGGTGGTTCTACGCAGAAAACGTCCACGACTTCTCCTGGACCGCAAGCCCCGCCTACCGAATTGACACCACATCCTGGAACGGAATCCAGTGTATCGCCTTAGCAGAAGAAAGCCATGCTCGCGGCTGGCAAAACGTCGCAGAGTTCACCTGCCGCGTCGTACAAACCTACGTCCAGGACTTCGGACCCTACATCTGGCACAAGATCGTGGTTGCCGACGCCCGAGACGGCATGGAATACCCCATGATCACACTCTGCACAGGCGCTGAACCCGGCAACTACGGACTCATCGCACACGAAGTCGGACACATGTGGTTTTTCGGACACATCGGCAACAACGAAACCTACCGCGCATTCTTAGACGAAGGCTTCACCCAATTCCTCACAGCCTGGGCACTGGAAAAAAATGGCTACCGAATCCAGGCGTGGGGCACCCCCTTCCAGCGACGATTCCGGACACCACTCTATGCCCGAGACCTCCGCATCTACTTAGGCTACTTACGCGACGCACAGTGGGGACGAGACGTGCCCATCGCTCAGCATTCCACCTACTTCCATAACGCCTACCGACACGGCGGCGGCTACCGACACGTATACTACAAAACCGCCGCAATGCTCAGCCACCTCCGATACATCCTTGGCGACTCACTCTTCCTCCGCGCTATCCAGCACTACTACCGGAAATGGTACCTGTGCCACCCCTACGAAGAAGATTTCCGATACGCACTCCGTGAAGCCACACACATGGACCTCAACCTCCTCCTGGACGCCTACCTCCACAGCACACAATGGCTGGATTACAGGATCACCGCAATCCGACAACGCCCACTTCCCAATGGCCAGTACGCAGTCCAGATCCGGTTGAAACGCCACGGCACAATGTCCTCACCCCTCCACCTCTACCTGTTCAGCAAAGACAGCCTGATCCGACACTGGTACATCCCTGACCACTGGGGCTCAGCCCAAACCAGCCTCACTGCCCAAATCGCCAAACCCTGGTACGGATGGGGCGAATGGTTCCGACGACACTATACACTGACCGATACACTGCCCACACGCATCACACGCGCTACCTTAGACACAGGCTACTGGATGCCAGACGTGTACTTCCCCGATAACCACCTGCCCCGAGCACGACACCTCACCTGGGATATCGGCGTCTCGCCCCTCCCCACATGGCGCCACCAGACAATACTCATCCGACCCGCACTCTGGCTGAACGCCACCGATGGCTGGCAAACCGGCATCGCACTCCACTCCACCTACATGGGCTATCGCAACGAATGGATACTGCGCGTACGATTTGCCTGGCGATGGGCTCTCCCCGCCATCCTGCCCGCAACCCCCTTCCGAAACCAACCCGCCACAACCGAACAACCCTTTCCACCCCGACCAGCCTTACCCATCAATGGCTGGTTCCAGTGGCAATACCCCTTAGAACGAATCCTCCCCGAAAGTCGCCTACGACTGATCCTCATTGCCCAGCACGGCGCACTCGCAACCCGACTAAGCTATCGCTTCCGACTCAAACACGCCTACGTCCGGGACCACCACTGGATTGAAATAGCGCTCCTCAACTGGTACTTCCACGACACGAAACCCTACCGGTGGCAACCCTGGCTCTGGTCCCTGCCCGAAAGACTATGGCAGGTCTTAGCAGGCGCCTCCTGGGCCGCACGCTGGCGAATCCCCGTACGCGGACAATCCGCCTCTTCACACCTCCAGATCTACTCCAGCCTGTGGACACAACCCTACGCCTACACACGCCTGTGGATGGTCCACCAGTGGCGCTGGTCCTTGCCTCAAGTGCTGATGGAGGCATACTGGCGAACTGGCTGGCTATGGGGGGTCCGACCCCTCCCATTCTTTGCGTTTGGTGCAACCGGCGGACCCTGGCGCTGGTGGCGCGACCCCCTCGGCGGCGCACCCGGCTGGCTGCCTCACCCCGCCTCCGACCCAAGACCCTCTCCCAAACTGGCAGGGTATCGGGTTCCCGGGGACTTCAATTTCTTCAGCCTGTCCACCGACGGACCACGCCTCCTCACAGGAGCAACCACAGGTTCCATCCAGATTGAATTATTCCGGTGGACACGCCGCTGGCTGCCCCGATGGCGTGCCGGCAGACTCCGGCTCTTCGCCTACGCACAGGGTGGCTGGATTCACGAATACGGCACACCTCCAGGATATTTAACAGGAGCTTGGGAAACTGGACTGGGTATGCAAGTACAAATATGGCGGATTGGTGCCCTCAATGGAATCGCTCCAGTTAAGTTGAATACCTGGCTGGCAATAGCCGGTTCAGAAGTCCATCCGCGTACACCAGCATTATTCTGGTCCCTTCAATTTACCCGGTTACCCGAACTCTGGTAGTCTTCCAATCCTCAGCCACATAGATGCTGGGACAGGACCGAAACCGAATCCTGCACTTCAAGCGCTTACTGGACACCGCCCATCAACAATGGACCGCAACGCGTGAGCAGATCCAGCAACTGATCATTCAGTATCAGGCAATGCGCCGACAAATCGCAGAGATGCGTTCCTGGCTCCAGGAAATGGTCGTCCATCAGCGGATCCCTGAAGCGGAGCGGCAAGCACTTCACCAATCTATTCTTCAGGCAATCCAGTATATCCAGGAGATTCGCCGTACACTTATGAACTGGCTGGAAATCAACGCAATTCTGGAGAACGACCGACCAGAAACGAACACAAACCCCACTCAGCAGGATAAGGATACCGCTTCCAATTCGTAAGTGCACTGCACTTGGCACAAGCCCTCAACCCTGCTCCACCCGGAAAAGGGAACCTTCGCCAGCCCCCCCTCCCGTTCATTACCAGAAAAATCCTCCTGTTCATGGTGGACAAACCCAACGTATTCCGCGCAACCGTGGGCAACATACTCCTGGAAGCACAAATCCCGGAAGCCAAAGCACGCCTCATCTGGGAACAAGCGTATTATCAACTGCGAGAATACATCCGGCAAGTCCAGGCACAATATCCCCATCTGGATGCCGAACAGGCACTGTTATACGTGGCACTTTTGCTCACGGAAGAAGTGAATCAATGGCGTCAACTCAGTGAAACAATGGAACAATATGTGCAACAATGGCAGGAAGAATGGCAAGCCCTACAACAAGCCTGCCGCAACGCACTGATTCCAGACAAGGAACCAGACCTGCCCAACACAGCCCCAGCCCAAACATCTCAAAAATACCCAACAAAAGCAAAGCGCAGGACTAAACACTGATGGCAACACCCGAAGCCATCCTCCGCCGATACTGGAATTACCCCAACTTCCGACCAGGACAGCGCGAAGTCATAGAAGCAATCCTGGCAGGCAAAGACGTCCTGGCAATTTTCCCAACAGGCTATGGCAAGTCGCTCTGCTACCAGATACCAGGCTTACTACAGCCCGGCATCGTACTGGTCATCTCACCATTAATTGCCCTGATGGACGACCAGGTTCGCCGCCTGACTACTAAGCAAATCCCAGCCGTCGCCATCCACCAGGGAGTTCCGCGCAGGCGCCAGCACCTACTCTGGCAGGAAATCCTTCAGGGTAAGTACCGTTTCGTGTTTCTTTCACCAGAGCGCTTACTCCTGCCCAGAACCCAAACACTGCTACAACAGCTCAAGCCTTCCTTCCTGGTCATCGACGAAGCACACTGCATTGTGGAGTGGGGCGAATCCTTCCGTCCTTCATATCGGGCAATCGGGGCTTTGCGTACAAATTGGTTCTGGCGCAACATACCTTTCCTGGCATTGACGGCAACAGCAACCCGCGAAGTAGAACGACACATTATTGAGAACCTCCACTTTCGCCCGGGCTATCAGGTGATTCGCCTGCCCGTCCGCCGAAATAACCTCATCTTAGACGTACAGATTCACGCACGGTGGCGCGAACGCGTCCTGTCCGTCTTAGACTGGAGCCAAGCCCGTGGCGTGGCAATCGTATACGTTCGGCGACGACGACACGCTGAAACTTTTGCACGATGGCTCTCAAGAATGAAGTTGCCTGCCTTGGCGTATCATGCAGGATTGCCTGTGGCTGTCCGCCGCGAACGCGAGCAGCGCTGGTTCCAGGAAGATGTACGCATCTTAGTGGCAACCACTGCATTCGGAATGGGCATTGACAAGCCCAACGTCCGTGCCGTCGTGCACATTGACTTGCCCGAGTCCCTGGATGAATACGTTCAGGAAGTAGGACGCGCCGGTAGAGATGGACAGCTTTCCTGGGGAGTCCTGGCACTCGCCCCCGACGAATTCAAAGCCCAGGTCCAACAGTGGCAAGCCAGCTTCCCCGACACCGTACAACTGCAGGAAGTACTGAAGCATCTTTACATGCAGGCAGGCATTCCCTATGGATCAGGCGCCGGACGAACCCTCATCCTTGCTCCAGAACAACTTGAACGACTACCACTGCAAGGCGTGCGGTTACTGCGTGCCCTGAACATCCTGCAAAGTCTGGGATGGCTCACCTGCGACTGGGATGTCCATCAGCCAGGCGAACTGGCTGTGAACACATCGCCCCAGGCACTCTATCGCTTCCGCGTAGAACACCCCGAATGGGACCGCTTCCTCCATCAACTGTTGCGCGTGGTACCCGAAATCCTGGAAGGACCTCAGCCCATCCGCGAAGCCTCACTCAGCACACTCCTGGGAACCAATACAGAAGACCTGAGCCGACGCTTGCAAGCCCTTGCACGCCTGGGTATCCTCCAATATCGGAAGAGCCAATCCGGCGTACTCATCCAGTTCCTGCGCGACCGACCCGACCAGGACCGCTACCTCCTGCCTATCCACGAAATCCAGCAACGCTACGCATTTTTACACCGGCGTTTTCAGGGAGTCTTACGCTATCTGGCTAGTGGACGCGTTTCCCCCGCCTGCCGAATCCAGCGCATTGAAGAATACTTTGGCGAGCAAAGCAAACCCTGTGGACAATGCGACCTGTGTCGCCAGCGCAAGCACTTAGCACAAAGTGCGCTCCGGTTGAAACCACGTATCCAGGCACTACTACAGCAACGTCCGCAAACCGCAGTGGAACTCGCCAGCCAACTCCGCATCGCCAACTTATCCTATCTGATTGGCATTCTTCGTTACCTTGCCAGTAAAGGCTACCTGCAGCAAAAGGAGGAGCAATGGCACTGGGTGCATACCACCACCTGAAATACTCCTGCACCCAACCCTGTACTCCAGATGCCCAAACCCAAAGCATAAGCAGAGCACGCCCACCCGCCTGGCAAACTCTATTCCTGCTTCTGGCGAGTATCCCAATCCTGCTGAGCCAACCCGTAAGACGCGTCGGACCTATCGCCGGAGCCGTAACCGATACAAGCCTCACATTACTGTGGATGGGTCCACCCACAGACACCTACCAAATTCGCTATGCCACCCTCGGCAATCCCTTGCAAACGCAATGGGTAGTGGCAGATACCTGGGGCGTCGCACGAATCACCCTGACTGGCTTCCCACCACGCTCCCACGTCTTCTACCAGATTTTCTTCCGCGATACATTGTGGGTTCAGGACACTGTCCGAACCTTCCCGCCAGATGGCACACCCACCTACGTACGCCTTGCCTTCGGCTCATGCCTCGCACTCCATGACTCAGCCTTCCTCCAGCTGATCACGACACGCTTCCGACCCGACCTCTTCGTGTTCCTCGGCGACTGGACCTACCCCGATAACCGATTCGGCGCACTCCCCGACTCCTCTTTCTTCGCCGATTCCCCAGCCCTGATCCGACAGGTCTACGAATACCGATACTGGTTCCCACTTCCACCCGACTCCGGGAAAACCTACCGGCACTTCCTCCGAAAAATCCCCATCGCCTACATCTGGGACGACCACGACTACATCGCAACGGACGCCACCAACCGTTGGGCAATCCACTACAACTACCAGCAGGAAACCGCTACACCTATACCCATCCCACTCCACGTCCAGCGCCAGGCACTCTGGGGATACCAGCACTTCTTCCCACACTATCCCATGCCCATTGACACTTGCATCTATCAGAAAATCAGCATAGGTCCCGTAGACCTCTTCCTCTTGGACACACGCGCATGCCGCACCTCCACACACCTGGCATTCTACCAGGACACCCTCACCGGACTCTGGCAATTCCAGGAACCCCCATTCCATACACTCTTGGGCTCCGAACAGCGCGCACGCTTCTTCCAGGACTTGCTCACCTCCTCAGCACCATGGAAAATCATCGCTTCCTCTATCGTATTTGCCCCACGCATCCACAACTTGATCCTGTCCGCACTCAACTGGCAGGTACTCCTCGGCGATTCCGCCTACCTCTTAGCACTGGGTATGGCAGACTCCTGGGGAGGATACCCATCAGAAACTCAGCTCTTCCTGGATTTCCTCACACAGGCAAACATCCAGAACGTCATCATGGTGACCGGCGACATCCACACCGGCGTAATGGACACCGCACAATACGCACCTATCCCCGAGCTGGTCGCCAGCCCCCTCGGCCAGTTCCCCTCTTCCCTGGGCACTTTAGCAGACTCCCTGGGCGTACCTCTCTGGAGCCTCGGACAGGGTATCACCTTCCCCGACGACTCCTCCTCCAACTTCGGCTGGATAGAAGTATTTGGCAACGACTCCCTGCGCATGTGCCTCTTTACAGTGCGCGGCATAGAAATCGCCTGCTGGACAATGCGCAACCAATTGACACCAGCAACCACGAAACCCAACCTGCAAACCCCCCAATCCTCCTGTCAGATTCTCTATTCGTCGCACTCAGGCACACCCCTCCTGATATGCCCAACCCCCACTCACTACGAACTCTGGACCATTGAAGGCAAACGAATCACAACCGGGAACTGTACAGGGTGGTGTCCACTCGCCACACCACCCCACGCCCCACCCCACTCAGGAATCTATCTTCTTCACCTGCCTAACACCAGCCAGTGGATGAAAATCGTTGCGCCACACTGAAATGGGCAAGGCATCACCGACAATCCCCCACACCCTGCACACACGCTGGCAAAAATTATTTGACAATTCCACGGAATTTGAGGCGTTCCTCCATGCACTGAATGCAAAACCCTACGTCGCCATCCGACTACACCCCTGGAAAGCATCCGCCGCCCACCTGACTCCTGAACAAATTGCAAAGAAGGGCTTCACACAACCGGTACCCTGGCACCCCCGCGCACATCTCCTGACACCCACTGCCAGCCCACCCGAATTCTGGCAGGACCCACTCTGGTTCGCCGGCGCTTACCACGTCCAGGAACCCGCCGGATTAATCCTCACATGGGTCATCCACCACCTCCTGAATCAACACACCACCATACACAAGCCACTGTTGCTCTGCGACCTGTGCGCTTCACCCGGTGGAAAAACCCTCCAGCTGGCGGACTTCCTCCTCGGCAGAGAAGGTGCAATCCTATCAATAGAATGGTCGGGCAAACGAATCCGTGCACTCCAGGAAAACCTGCTCCGGTGGAGCACACCCGACGTCATCGCACTCCACCTGCCCGGCGAAAAAGTTACCTGCCTCCCCCCAGTATTTGACCTGGTCATCGTAGACGCACCCTGCTCCGGCGAAGGCTACCTGCGCAAATCACGAGAACCCCTCCGCAGCTGGTCCCCAAAACGAATCACCTACTTCCAGCGAATCCAGCAACGCCTCATCCACGCCGCCATCCAGATCCTCCGACCCGGCGGGTACCTCATCTACTCCACATGCACCTGGACACCCGAAGAAAACGAACTCAACCTCCAGTGGGCACACAACACCTTTCCAGATCTGGAACCCATCACACTGCCGCTCCCACAAAACTGGCACTGGACACACGGACCCACCACCTGGAACAATCAACCCCTCACCATCCATACCTACCGGTGCTACCCGCACCAGTGTAAAGGCGAAGGCTTCGTATTTGGCGTATTGCGCAAGCGCCCATCACCAGCCAAAGCCAGACAAACCACTTCCCCAAACGTACGCACACACGAATCACCACCGCCTTCTTTCCCAAAAAGCCTGCTCCCCTACTTGGAACAGCATCTCTGCCTCTGGGGGAAAGCCACACCGGGCACCTGGCTCTTACACGCTCACACCCACTGGTTCGTCTCACAACCCGCTGCACACCTCTACGAATGGATTCACGCCTGTGGATGGGACGCACAAATTGTCTGGGCTGGCATACCCGTGTGGGAATACGACAAGCGCCTGCACCCGGGCTTCGCACTCGCCTGCCTCTGGCACGGCGCCCTAACACTCACCTCTACCCGGGATGCCCTTACCTTCCTGCGCAACGCCTGGCAGGGCAAACCCACACAACCCTGGATTACCATAGGCACCAGCCAGTGGCAACCCGTCGTCTACCAGAACCTGGGACTGGGATGGGTGCGTACCAACCCCTCCGGACAAACAAAAACCTACGTCTCACCACTGATCCGACTGCGACGAACCACAAAACTGTAGTTCAAACTCCAGTATCCTTCAGGCTGACAGAATAATACGCATGCCACACAAATCATTACGGCGGTGATCAAAAACAACTTTGCCTTCACACATATCAATGGAATACAATGCCTTTTGTGCTCTACCCGTTCGCTACGCCAGAAAATTTTCCGGAGACATCTTGACATTCCCGAAACTGCATAACTTGTCTACAAAGGCTCTACCAGATCAACAGCAGGCAAGCCAACATCCTAAACGGCAATCAACATGAAGACAGACAGTTGTGAACAAGCGCACCCAGGCACTGAACATTTAACCAGCAATGCACGCTCCCGATGGTCCCCTCTCCTCACCTGCTGCCTCCTGACACTGACCCTACCAATCCTCGCACAAAACGTCGGCATCGGAACCACAAACCCCGAACCCACAGCTCGCTTAGACATCTGGGACACCACCCGAGGACTCCTCATTCCCCGTCTCACCACACAGCAACGCGATGCGATCCAGAACCCCGCCCACACACTCATCATCTTCAACATTGACTCTTTTTGCTTAGAAGTCTACGACACGCTCACTCAGCAATGGTACACCATCTCCTGCCCAAGACTGTGCCAGCCACCCTCCTGCACGCCCACCATCTCCGGACCCTCCTTCGCCTGCACCAGCGACACCACCACCTACATCGCTTCCGGCTGCCCAAACACCACCTACCAGTGGACAGTCCCACCCAACTGGACCATCCTCTCCGGACAGGGCTCTGACACCCTGCGCGTCATTCCCGACACCACCGATGGAATTGTCTCCGCCAAACCCTGCAACCAGTGCGGATGCGCCAACGCCACCTCTATCTCCGTCTCCGCCGACTCATGCAACGCTTTTTGCCTCGCCATCGGCGGAGCGAATACCGATTGGGGCAGGTCAATCATCCAGACTGCAGATGGTGGCTTTGCCATCACTGGGTACACCAACTCCTTCGGCGCAGGTGGTTGGGACATCTACGTAATAAAACTGGACGCGCAGGGCAACCTGCAATGGACCAAAACAATCGGGGGACCAAATGACGAATACGGTTACTCCATCATTCAGACCACGGATGGCGGATATGCCATCGCTGGATTTACCAACTCCTTCGGCGCAGGCAACTTCGATGTCTACGTGGTGAAACTGGATGCTCAGGGCAATCTCCAGTGGACCAGAACTATCGGCGGAGCAAGTAGTGATGGCGGGTGGGACATCATCCAGACCAGCGATGGAGGCTATGCCATCACTGGGTATAATTCTTTTGACGCATATGTGGTAAAACTGGATGCTCAGGGCAACCTCCAGTGGACCAGAACCATCGGTGGAGCAAGTGCCGAGAGAGGCAGGTCTATCATTCAAACCAGCGACGGAGGTTACGCCATCACGGGATATACCGGATCCTTCGGAGCAGGCGTTTATGATGTCTACGTGGTGAAACTGGACGCCAACGGCAACCTCCAGTGGACCAGAACCATCGGCGGAACCAGTAGCGATTATGGTATTTCCATCATTCAGACCACCGATGGTGGCTATGCCATCGCCGGATATACTCAATCATTTGGGGCTGGCAACAATGACGTCTATGTAATCAAACTGAATTCCTCAGGCAACGTGCAGTGGACCAAAACTATCGGCGGAACAAACCTGGACGACGGCTACTCCATCCTTCAAACCACTGATGGTGGCTATATCATCGCTGGCTCTACTGTTTCCTTTGGCGCGGGCAACGGAGATATCTACGTGGTCAAACTGGACGCTCAAGGCAATCTCCAGTGGACCAAAACCATCGGCGGAACGAATAGCGAGCGGGGCGCTTCTATTACCCAGACCACAGATGGAGGATATGCCATCACGGGATATACCCTCTCTTTTGGTGTTGGCGGTAGCGACGTCTACGTAGTCAAACTGGACGCCCAGGGCAACCTGATCAATTGCCCCAGCGGATGCCAAATCGGATCCGGCGGAACCGTCAACACAGGCGGATTCGCCAGCTCAGGCGGAACCACCAGCTCAGGCGGAACCATCGGATCCGGCGGAACCACCAGCTCCGGCGGAACGCTGACCAACATCTGCCCCTAACCACCCCAAAACCACCAGCCCCACAACCTCAGAACAAACAATATGGCAAATTCACCGCACACCCCTTCCAAACAGAAGTAATATGGCTCATTGACAGGTTCAAAGCCAGCCGACTGGCTCCTGCCATCCCTCATCCTATTAAGCCCCAAAGAACAACGCAGCAACCATCAGACCAGACGAGCAAACCTTCGCCTCCGTGGAAAAAGCCCTACCGCTAAAGAACGAAAAAACACCCTCGTCCAGAAACTTTGCAACCCGATCCTCCAGCCAGGAAAAAAACGCAACAACACCGCACCAGAAAAGAATAAAGAACGGGCTTCCACTCCAAACTGGCGACCTCCCCCCCCATCCAGAAAGCAACTCTCCCCTGCAAAGCACATTCCTTACCCAGCCAACAACCCAATCTCCCTACCAGACGTGCATCTTTCCCCAATGGATTCACCAACCCTCTCCACCCCAATGGCAAGCTCACCCCCAAATGCCCAATTGCCCCACACCTTATCCCAAGCCAACTCACACCCCCCCTGCCCTCACGGAGCCGACGCAAAGCTCGCCACCAGCTCCCGGAAAAAACTATCATGATCCGCACGAATCCCTCCATGCTGCTGCCGGCTGAACAACCGCTCCAGCTGCACACACGCATGAACCACATGCTGACGACGATGACCACCTTCCGCCTCCGACAAAACACGCAAAATGGACTGGCATTCGTCTACAAACAACAACGGCTCCTTCTTCTGATGGAAAAGATGAAACAGGCGCTCCTGATAACTGCGCGCCTGAACACCCAAACCCAGATACCACGACACCAAAATCCCCGTGATACACGTCATCACCACCTGATTGTACGTCAAATACTGTAAATACGGCTTGATTCGCTCAATATAGTGAATCGCCTCTTCCCACCGGTGATGCTTCACAGCCAGAATCATCCGCCAGCAAAGCAAATTCCCAAGCATCTGCTGGACAGACGTATCCCCCACCTCCCCACTGAGCCGACGATACAAAACCCTGTACAGGGCACGGGCACGTCCCTCCTCACCCAGCAACACATAAAGAATGAATTCCAGAATCGCAAAATGCAGCGCATATTCACTGAACTTGCTCGTAGTCATAATGCGCTGGGCTTCCTGAATCGTCTTCTGGGCACGCACCAGGTCCTTCATCCGAAAGTAAATGTTCGTCTGATCCGCCAAAGTCACCAACCACGCCCGTATCCACAAATTCCGAGTCTGCTTAAAATCACTGTAGGCAAACCGACTGCGTACAAACTGCAACTTTTCTTCAATGAGCTGCAACGCCTCTTCATATTGCCGCTTCACATACAGCCAGCGTACACGTAGCGTCATCAAGCGCAAATACAACCAGGGCACCTCCCGACCTACACACACCGCATCCACACGTCCATAATCCGCAAACAAACGCGTGCACAAATCAAGCCAGACACGCCAAACCTCACAACTGCGCGGCGTCCAGGGAAAACCCCAACGATCCAGCAAAAAAAGAAACAACCGGTGCGCAAGATTCTGACCACTGTGCAACTTACCATAGAGCATCCACCGATCTATCGCCCCTTCTTCTAAGAACAGGTCATCCGGATACGAACTGGTAGACTCCCAGTAATACAACCACAGAAACGGATCACCCACCTCACTGAGAAACCGCTCCGACTTGGACACACGAATCAACGTCGCATCCTGAAAACCCATTCGGCGCAACCCAATGATCGTCAGCAACTTCCACAAAAGAAAACCCCATTCATTTTCTCTCGCTTCCCACGCAATAAAATCCAACAGCGCATTCTTCAATCGGTGCAACGCCACGGGATCCGAAACACCACGACCCCTGCCCGACGACCGTCGCACCTGCCTGACCAGCACATTTAACTTATGATGACGACCCTGATACCGACGAACAAACACCGAAAACTTACGCAACCAGCCCGAACTCACCTTCCGAACAATCCGACCAACAATGTACGCATTGATGGCTGCCCGACCCATCCTCGCCAGTTTCCCAACCCAAACCACCACTTCCCCACAGCCCCCACATAGAATCTACAGCGCTTTTGCCCAAACACCCAAACTACCTCCTAAACCCCACACAGCCATATAAACGGCTTGAAAACTGAAAAATATGCAAACCCACACATCCCTGAACATCCTCCCGCTCCAACACAAAATCAGAAATTAATCCGACAGTCAAACAAAGTTCAAACCTGCCAATACTGCCAAAATCCACACTCCAAACAAGAAAAATTTTCCTTGCCATAGTGCTCAGCCGCTCTATTGGCAGTATACGCCTCTCTCCAATTTTGTGAATGCTTACGCTTGATTGTCATTCATTCGTTCCTCCACTCCGCCACCCTTTCGCGAGCCACAGCCGCCACACAACAATGCCATCTCCAAAAACTGATAAGCCTGTGACACACTGCGCAATCCAAAAATATACTCACCACCTTCGCCTACGAACTCAACCTCGGACAACTCCGTCGCGACATCGGAACAACCGGCGCCTGGGAAACCTTCCTAGAAGGCGGATACCCACCTTCAACAACCGTACATAAAGCGTCTACACCCTGCCCCCGATTCTAAAACGATTCGCCCCCTTCACTGCAACACATACCCATTCCGCTCTAAAAAGTGACGCGCAATCTGCCGGCGCAACTGAAAAGTAGGTACCGCCGATAGACGCGTCCACCGACGTACCGCACCCTGCAACAACCGCAACTCATCCCCCTCAGCAATGTTCATCACAATCTCCTGAGCACGGTGCGCAACGACACCCAGTGCCTCCCGCGTCAACACCTGCACCAGCGGCACCATCAAAGGATACGAACCTCCGTGCTTCTGTGCACGCAACCAAGCCGACTCCGCCACCGCCACCTGAATCATCATGTCCGCCAATCCCATAATAATCTCCTGCTGCTCTTCCAGCCGATCCATGTACTTCTGAAACGCCGCACCTGCTAATAAATGAATCAACCGCTTCGCATTCTGAATTTGCCTGCCTTCCTCGGAAAGAGGCGCTCCCCCAGGCTCCGGCACCGTAATCTCCGTCAATGCCTGCTGCGCTTCATTGATTGCCCGCATCAGGTCCAGCTCGCCTTTCATGGCTTTGCGCGCCACCATAGACACCATCAACAGCCGATTGATCTCATTCGTCCCTTCAAAGATCCGATTAATCCGGCTATCCCGATACATACGCGCCGCCGGATACTCCTCAATGTACCCATACCCTCCATAAATCTGCAACGTCTCATCCACAACAAAATCCAGAACCTCCGAACCCGCAACCTTCGTAATCGCCGTCTCTATCGCATACTCACGCGAGGCAAGCATGCTCGCCTCCGCCATCTTCCCCGACTGGCGTAACCCCTCCTCATAACGCTGAATCCACGTCGCCACCCGATAAATCAACGATTCCAGACCAAAAATCAACACACCCATCTGACTGATCTTCCACTGAATCGCTCCAAACTCCGCGATAGGCTTGCCAAACTGCACGCGCTCCTTCGCATACTGCGCCGCATACGCCAATGCACGCTTCGCAGAACCCAAACACGCCGCACCCAGCTTAAACCGACCCACATTCAATATGCCAAACGCAATATGATGACCTTTCCCAATCTCTCCCAGCACATTTTCCTTAGGAACCGGCACATCCTCCAGAAACACCGGACACGTAGACGCTCCCTTAATTCCCATCTTCTTCTCCTCAGGACCAATCGTAATCCCGCCAAAATCCTTCTCCACAATGAACGCAGTAAAATGCTCACCATCCACCTTCGCAAACACAATGAACAAATCGGCAAAACCCGCATTGGTGATGAACATCTTCTGCCCGTTCAAAATGTAATGCGTGCCAGCATCGTTCAACCGTGCCGACGTCCGAATTGACAGGGCATCCGAACCGGCATTGGGCTCCGTCAAACAATACGCCGATTTGCGCTTACCACTCGCTAAGTCCGGCAAATACTTCCTGCGCTGCGCATCCGTACCAAAATACTGAATAGGGAGCGTGCCAATCCCCGTATGCGCAAAAAACGACACGGCAAAGGAATGACCCGGACCCAGCGCCTCCGCCAAAATCGCACCCGCCTGAAAATCCGCACCACTCCCCCCATATTCTTCTGGCACCGTAAATCCCAGCAAGCCCAGCTCACCCGCTTTATCCAGCAGCTGGGGCATCAACCCCTCTTTGTGCGCATCCAGATCATCCAGCACCGGATACACCTCCTTCTCCAGGAAATCCCGCGCCGTCTGATAAACCAGACGATGCTCCTCCGTCCAGTCCTCCGGAGTAAACAACGTTTGCGCATCTTCCTGACGCAACAAAAACTCACCACCACGCAACCCCTGTACCTGAACCTCCGCCATCTCCCACAGGATTTCTTCTTCGTACACAACACGCTTTTCTACCGCCCTTACTTACAATGTAGGCGGCCGCCAGAAAAGAATCACCCCCACCTCCAATTTGGGGAACTTTCCATCACCCTTTTACTTTTGTTCCTCTTGCAGGGAGACACAAGCAAATTTCGTGCCAGCCCTCTGTCACGCCCCCGTAGCTCAGCGGATAGAGCAGTGGCCTTCTAAGCCACGGGTCGCAGGTTCGAATCCTGCCGGGGGCACACGCACATCCCCCTTCCAATACTCCCTGGGTGCAACGCCCATCCTCCGAACCCGTGTGCCGCATTCTCTATTATTATTTTCAGCACCCGTATGAGTGCGTCCAGCCAGGCACACCACCCACTACCCCGAAAATTGCGCGAAAAATTTCCGGGGAGCACTTGCATAATTTCCTGCCGTGCCTTACTTTATATTTGAGTTTTGCAGAAGCGGTCAACCGCACACGTCAGGGAAGCGTATCCCCCATGCAAAATCCCCACAGAAATGGCAACTTCAACACGTAAGTGCTACTGGCTCTTCACAGCGCTTTCGCCTCTCTGGCTGAACGCACAAAATGTAGGCATAGGAACCACCAGCCCCTCCGCACGTCTACACATCCTTGCCCCCAACACCTTCAACCAGGACCTGCTCCGCATAGAAAAAACCGGGGCAAACGCACCCTTCCTGATTCTCACCCCAGATGGTAAAGTGGGCGTCCACACCGCTTCACCCCAGGCACCACTCCACGTCAGTGGCAACACACGCATAGACGACACCCTCTTCGTGGGCAGAGGCATCTGGTTCAACCAGGAACTGGCACCCGCCGGACAGCCCGGGCAACCCGGCTATATCCTGATGAGCCAGGGTGCCGGACAACCACCTATCTGGATTGACACCGCCTCACTCCTGTCAGGCGCCGGCGACAACTGGGGATCGCAAGTTGCCATCACCCAATCACCCATCATCGGCTCCGGACTTGCCGCCAATCCGATCCGCCTCCAAAACGGAACCACCGCCGGACAAATCCTCTACTGGAACGGAGCCACCTGGCAAATCACCAGTTTATCCACCGTAGAAGCCGATCCCAACGCCTGGCACCTCACCGGTAACGCCATCAACCCCTCTCAATTCCTGGGCACCACCAACAACCAGCCACTCATCTTCAAAACCAACAACACCGAACGGATGCGTATTACACAGAGTGGCACCGTCGGAATCGGACTGACAACACCCCAGGCACGACTGCACGTCCACTCCACTGCCCTCCCCTTCATCGCACAAATTGCTTCTTCTGCCAACGTCAACATCGCCGAATTCCGGCACAACGACGCCTGGTGGCTCTTCCACGTAGACGGCGCCAACCACCCCGAACTGGGGATCTACAACCCCGCCACCAACACCACCCAGTGGAACGTACTGGACTTCGACCGAAACACAGGACACGTGGGTATGGGTACCAATGCCGTCTCCACCGCCCGACTCAAAATCTGGGGCAACTTGGAACTCTCTGGCGGCGACTTCCGACCCAATAACAATCCCGGTACAAGTGGTCAGGTCCTGATGAGCCAGGGCGCCGGAACACCACCCATCTGGGCTTGGGCACTCACCAAAAACCACGTCTACGTCGCCTACTCCAGCTACAACCCGCCTTTGCAACTTTCAGGCAACGTATGGAAAACCATCGCAGGACCCATCACCGTCTGGCTGCCCGCCGGCGCCAAAGTCCTTGCCTACGCCACCGGCGGCGCAATGACTACAGGCGTGTGCTACGCCTCAGCTGACATCCGGATCTCCGTCAACGGAAACAACTTCCCCAACGGCGCCTACACCAAAGAAACCGTAGACTACAACGTTGCCTGGGACCTCTTTGACGTCTACACCGTCATGGGGGTGTACACCGTACCCGCCAGCGGCAACTACACCTTCCGCTTAGAAGGTTGGGGACCCGCCGCACCCAGCGAAGCCAACTGCTATCTCCAGGTGGGCGGCGACAACTCATCCGTCCTCCAGGCAACTCTGATGATCGTCGTCCTCAAATAACCAAACACTCCGCCCCAACCTTCCTCCGCCTCGCCAAACCAAAACACACACAACAAGGGAGGGGAGGGGGAACCTCTCTCTCAAAGACCACCCTACGAAACCACTTCAAACACGCAATCTACAAGCCGGTTCGCATTGCAAAACGCCACCTGCGCCTTGAATCTAAGCTCTACACCTAACTTTTTCAGGTTCCTTTGCCAGCGAGGGATTTGCATAGCAGGCACTTTCCCCATATTGCCCACCACAATTGCAAACTTGTGAAATTGTGCCCATTCCTTCCCGAAATGAGCTCTCATTCTCTTTATCGTGCTCTCCAGTTGCTGATAAGCCACACCAATATGGTTGTCTCTCTGCAGGATCATACCACCAGATACCCAACCTTTTGCCCTCTACTTCATAAATTTTCTTTCCTGCGGACTCTTGAATAAACCTTAACGAACCTTTCAGCCCAAATTTCTTTCTGTTCTCTTCGTAGATAACAATAACTTTTTGTGAGCCCATCAAAATTGCCTGGCTTATCGGCCATTAGATAACGCCAGAATCTTATTAATCTCGTCAGAAATATCCTCCATCACTGCATCAATCGTGTTTGCCTCTATCAAGCCATCTTCCCCCATAAGATTCCTCACACTCCCAGATTTCAGCTCATACACCGCCACGCTCTGAGGTTCAAGCCAAATATCCCCATAGGATTCTTTCAACTGCTCAGACTTTGACTGCTCATATTCCTGCCTTGCCAGCAAAAGATTGTTCACAGCACTGAGAATGTAAGGACTGTGCGTGGTGACAAAAAAACGCGCCCCCACCATATTCTGAACAAACGCCAACAGATAAATCAAATCAACCTGACGAGCAGGAAACAAATGCGCCTCCGGTTCCTCTATGATGAAACTGACAGACTCCTCGCGTTTCATTAACGCCTTCCTCAAAGATAACAAAATGGGCAACAACTCCTGTTGACCTGAAGAAAGAAAATCCGGTGTTCTTGCCCCTGTACGCGCTGATTCCACAACAACCGGCACATGACGTTCATCGCCAGCTTCAATACGCCCTCTGAGTAACCTGAACTCACGCCTTAAATAAGCACGATACAAATCCTCATCCATCCTGCGACGACCAAACTGCAATACAACCTCTTTGGCTATCACGCTCAGCTCACGAATGAAATGACGCAAAAACGGATCGGCAACCACACGATCCGGAACCAAAGTCAACGCCTCCGAATACAAATACAAAGCCCGACTATGGGGAATGTAGACAGAGTGCGACCCAAGCCTGCCTATCACCGTACCCTCCAAACTCGTAAGCAAGGCACGTACAAATCTTTTCATTGTTTCTTCCGAAGACATTGCCTCAGCTTCCACGATCTTGTGAAGCGTATCTTTCAGGAGTCCAATGATTGCCTGGCTCTCCCCAAGATGCTCCCCGAATATCGCCACCAGGTTGTTCTCATGAACCTGAATCCCATCAATATCATGCTCTCCCAAAACGATTTCCAGCACAGGCTTTTGACCAAAAAAATACCGAATAGTGCCTCTCCCCAAAGTCGTATAGGGCACAGCAAATGCCTCCTGCCACCACCTCCGAATCTTCAATAGAATTTCCTCACGGTAAACCTCAGCCAATTGCTCGTCACCAAATAATGGATATGCCAGCAAGTACAGGAGCGCCTCCCTCAATAGAAACAAAACCTTTGCGAGCACACTCTTGCCCTCCGCATTATCGCCAATCAAAACCGTAAACGGCTTCACCTCAAGATCAACGCGCCGAACAACCAGAAAGTTCTCAACGAGCACCCTTTCCATCTCTACTGTGTTCAGCAGACGACCTTGCTCAGCCCAGCTCCACGCTTCAACCCTGCCAGAACATGAAAACACTGTAAACCAGCAACAAAACCAGCACCGCTCCATAAAACCACCCCAGCGTAAGGGAAAACATAATTCTAACTGGCGACTGCTCCTCGCCCCTAAAACGATAAGCATTCAAATCAAATAGGTATTCGTCGGTTTTCAGTCTATTGCGAATGACCCAATTATAGAGCCGACGATACAGCCTCTCCTGCCACAAAAAATAAGCATCCAGAAACCAAAAGGCAAGCAACAGAATACCACCAGCCAGCCCCAGCACACCCGCTCCCCCCAGCAAAACCACAACCGACACCAAAACCGCAAATCCCTTAATCAAAAAAGAATTCATCGCCATCCGCCTGATCACACCCTGAATCAACTCAACCTCCTTAAGCAAAAACGCCTTTAACTCTTCGCGCGTGTACCCCATCCGATTGCCTGCCCAATTTTACCTCTCAGGGTCTTCATTCCTGGGAACGTCCCTTACGCACTGCAAGTTCCCAAAGTGCATACACGCTATCCGCTGGACAGCAGCAAATTTCCACCCCCTCACCACTACCAACCGCCACTACTCCTCAGACCACGGCACACCAAACCGACTCCGAAACGCAATCGCACGCAACGGTAAACGATCTCGCTCCGCACGCTCCGACTCCGCCAAATCCCCGGGCAACTGATCCGGATCACCCAGATACCCCACAGCTATTGCCGTCACCGGGTCAAACGTCTCCGGAACACCAAACACCCGACGAACACACTCCCCATCAAACCCGCCCATCACATGCACGTACAAACCATACGCACGCGCCTGCAAAATCAACTGTGCCGTCGCTAAGCCCACATCATGCCAGGCATGCGCATTCTTCACGTCCAGCCGATCCCAAAGATGCTTCTTGGCAAGCGCAATCATCAGAACCGGTACCGTCTTCGTCCACTGCCGATTGAACTCCACCAAACACCGATAGATCCGCTCCCAGGTCACCGGATCCCGATACCGATCCCCAACAATAAACCGCCACGGCTGGTCATTGTACGAAGAGGGCGCCCACCGAGCCGCCTCCAGCATTCCACGAATATACGCCTCAGGTACCGGCTTGTCCAAAAACGCACGCGGACTCCACCGCGTCTGAATCAAAGGATGAACAGGAACACTGGTTCGCGCCAACTTCTTTTCCAGCCAATCCTGCCAATCCTTCTCCAAACGCGAATCCATCCCCGACACATTTTGCTTTGACAAAGCACCACACCCAACCCCTACCCTACATTCAACTTACAGCGCTTTCCCGTTTGTGTGGATACAGTTCTAAAGCCCGGGCAAGTACTTCAAGCGCTTCGCGCAACCGATCCACACCCACCACAAACGCAATTCGCACCTGGTCGCAACCCCTGCCCCCCGACACGTAAAACCCCGCACCCGGCGCAAGCAACACCGTCGTATCCACCCCGCCTACCTCCAGAAAATCCGTCAGCAACCACCGGCAAAACACTTCCGAATCCTCAACCGGTAACTCCGCAAACACATAAAACGCACCTTGCGGAACCGGAGCTCGCACACCCGGCAGACCCCGTACCGCCTCCAGAAACACCTGACGGCGCCTGCCAAACTCCTCCACCACCCTATCTATCCACCAGGAAAACTCTTCCAGAATCAGTTGCACCAGATACTGTCCCAGGAGTGGCGGACTTAACCGCGCCTGACCCATCCGCAACAACACATCATACAGTTGACGATTCCGCGTGACCAACAGTCCCGTCCGAACCCCACATAAACTCATCCGCTTGGAAAACGAATCAATCACCACCACATGATCCTCCACCCCTTCAAACGTCAGCAAACTCCGCGTCTTGACACCCCCATAAAGGAACTCCCGGTAAACCTCATCGGCAACCAGCCACAGATTCTTCTCCCGCGCAAACGCCACCAAATCCGCAAGCATCTCCGACGAATACACCGTACCCGTCGGATTGTTCGGATTGCAAATCAGAATGGCTTTCACTTCGGGGGTCCACCGCGAAAGGAACGCCTCAATATCGGGCAAGGCAAAATTCTGGGCGATCGTCGTGGGAACCGGCACGACACGCCCACCCACCATCCTGACAATCCCCACATAATTGGCATACAATGGCTCAGGAATCATCACCGCATCCCCCGCATCCAGTAGCGCACGCAAGACAAACCACAATGCCTCCGAAGCACCCGCCGTAATCAAAATCTCCGACTCCGGATCCACCTCTATACCTAACCCCCTGTAATAGCGAGCAATGGACTGGCGAACACCTGCCAGACCCGCCGAGTGCGAATACGCCAGCAACGATGGAACCCGACCACGAAACGCATCCAGAATCTGATCCGGCAAGGGAATATCCGGCTGACCAATGTTCAGATAAATCACCTGCTTGCCACGACGTTCCGCACCCTCCGCCAGAGGAATCAACTTCCGAATAGGAGATGGCGGCAACTGCCCCGCCACACCCGATAACCGCGGACCACCACCCAAACCAGACCCTTCAATCTTGCGACCCTCAAGCATGCCTCCCACCTTTTTGTTTCGCACCCAAAGAAGAAGAAGCCGACGATCCCGCTCGCATCACCGAACCTTGCCCGTATGAACCGCGCAAGCCACTGCCCCCAGAACCCAACCCCGACGAACGCGAACCCACCGAGTAATAGTACGACGAGTACGAATACCCATAATACCGATACAACACCCGCGAAACCCCATTCAGAATGAACCCCTCCAGCTGTCCACCTACCTCCACCAACTCCTCCACATCATGATACAACTGCGCAAACGAACTTTTTCCAGTGCGAACCACATAAATAAACCGCGTCCACGGATGAATCCACGTCTTGCAATCGCCACCCACACTCCATGGCGGCAAATCCACTACAACCCATTGATACAGGCGACTCCACACACCTAACAACCGCAAATGCACCTTCTGATGAAGCAATTCCAGTGCCCGAGCACTGGTTTCCCCACCCACCAGCAGCGCATCCAGAAAAACCGACTGACTGCCAGGAACACGCAACCGATGAACCGCACGCCCTATCCGATCCGTCCACTCGTCCCCATCTACCGCATCCCCTCCTTCCTGAACTTGCTCCATCAACCGATACCACGGATACACAACCTCCGAAATACCCAACCGCTCATGAAACGCCGACCGACGCAAATCCCCTTCTACGAGCAGAACCGACTGACCCGCTCGCGCTAACCCATACGCCAGATTCAACGCAATAAACGTTTTGCCTTCACCTGGCTGCGACGACGTAACAAGCAAAATGCGCGCAGGCTCTACACTCCGCAACCGATGCACAAACGTCATTGCCAGATTGTCAAAAATGTCCTTTTGCAACAATGAAGCGCGCCAGCTCCGCATAGAAAGGTACGGAACCACACCCAGTACCGGCTGAAAACCATGACTGCGCAAATCCTCCACCGTATACACCCTGTCACTGAAAAAGTACAGGAAAAGCAAATGGCACAACGCCAGTAACAACGCCACACCCAGAGCAAACGCATACGCCTCACGCACCCGAGGATACACCGGCAAAAACGAACTGGTGGGCTGAGCAACCACTTCAAAGGGTGCGGGCAAACTCACACGCGCAATCTCTATTTCCGTCAGCCGACGCAACAACTCATGATACTGCTCCTGCAAAAACTGGAGATCGCCCGCCATGAGAAATGTATCCGGCAGGGCACGCACACGCGTGCCCGACACCCCCTCTAACGCACGAACCAGCACCTGACGCTCCTCACGAACCTGCCGCCGTAAACTTTCCAAAAGCCGAATTAACATCTGGCGAACCAGCCGAACCTCCTCCCGTAACTGACGAACTAACGGATGATCCGAACGATACCGCATCTGCTCCAGCCGCTCTATCTCCCGAACCTTCTGCCACCACTGATCCACCAGCACACGCACCTCCCTGTCCTCCGGTAAATACGGATAGATTTCCAGCGGCAAAAGATTGGTATCGGTCGCCAACCACTCCAGCACCATGGTTAACGTCGCCTCCTGCATCTGAAGACGACGAATGCGACGCGCCAAAAACACGGGATGGGCACTCGTATCTATAGGCATCGGCGCTGACCCTTGCTGGCGCAAGCGCTCACGCTGAACATACGGGAGCAACGCCTCTATCTCTTCTCGCAACACCGACAGCCGACCGCGCAAATACTCTTCTGCGCGCTTCAACTGACTTTGCTGATGATGACGGGCATACGCATCCAGCGCATGAATGAAAACCTCCAGGTGCCGGCGCGCACGCAACGCATTGGTGCTCTTCAAACGCAACGTGAATAAACCAGGAAATGCCGGATCCGACTCAATCTCCACATTGTCCAGCAACCACCGGGCATACTCCCCCGGCGGATACACCTCCAGCTGATATCCATGCTGAGCCAGCGTACGACACGCACCACGCAAACTATCTATCACCACCTCCAGACAACTCTCACGCAAGGTATCCCCCCAGACCACGCGCACAACTTTACTGATCACCCGACTCTGAATCAGAACCTCCACTTCCCCACAATGCCCGCCCTCCTGAATCGTAAGCACCACAGGTACCTGACACGTAAAAACCGAAAACGAAACACGCATCGGTACATTGTGCACTTCCGTACGCCCCAAAAAACCCTTTGTATACAGCAAAACGGTGGGCGAATCCAGACGCTTCCGTAAAAAGTGAATCAGCTCCGACGAACGAAACCGACGCTGAACCTGACGCAACCACTGTGCCGTCAACTGCTCACGCAACGCCGGTACCGACGCCAATAAGTCCTCCTCAGAAAACGTATTGACACTCAGTAAAATCTGTGCCCTCGCCTCATAAATGGGCGGCGTGTACCGCAACCACAAAAACGCAGACAACAACGACAACACCAACAACGCACCATACACGTACCAGTTCTTGCGAAACAGGTCATACAGAATCTCCCAGCGAAACCACCGTCCCCGATTGTCCAACCCCGATAAGCGGACACCCGCCGCCATCCCACGCCACCTTTCACCGCTTCACCACTGCCACACTAAGGAACACCAACCGTGACCAGCAACACCACCGTCAACAGCAACGAAGACAAACTGGAAAGCATCGTCAACACAGGATACACCTCCCGACTCAATAACCGCGAAGGACTCCACGCCGGATATACATGCACAATGTCCCCATCATAAATGGGAATGTACGCATACATTGCCCGCTCAACCCGACGCAAATCAACCTCCTGCACATACACAACAGAGTCTATACGACGCAAAATCCGAATCTGACGGGCACGCGTCCACGCCGGTAGCCCACCCGCCGCCACCACCACCTCAATCAACGGAACACCCTGCTTATCCAGCGAAACCACCTTCGCACCCTCCACACCCAAAACCACATACGCCTTCCGATGCACACGCCGCACCACAACCATCGGCAACCGATAATACCGACTGTACAGCGTTTCCAGACGATGACGCGCCGCCTCCAGCGACAAACCTGCCAACCGCACAACACCCACCAGCGGCAGCGCAACCATCCCCTCCTCCGAAACCTCATAATGCACATCCGACGAAACTCCACTACTCCCTCCTCCCGTATTCCGCTCTATGAGGTCAATCCCCTCAGACGGATACACCTGAATCAAAAGCACGTCGCCCGGACGAATCACCTCACGCACCACTGGCAATGAGTCTGTATACCGAACCGAACCCCGGGGCGCACCCCCCGAAATCGGCGTGCCCAAAAACATCGCCTCCGGAAAAAAAGCACGACAACCCCACAACAAACCCAAACCCATCACACCACACAAAACCAACCCACGCCAATCGGTTTCCAGAGCAGCCCCCGCCTTCACCATGCTCCTGTCTGTTCAGCAAAAAAGCAACCACAACCCAGAAGCTCCTCCGCCAACTCTACTATTGAGGGAACCGTTTTTTTGCCATTTCGGTTTCTCCTTTTTGAAAAATGCACCTTCCATGTCGCCAGAACAACCTGCCCGCCAAAATCGTAAATCCCGAGCCGGCGTGCTCATCCTCATACTGGTAATTGGCATAGCCATCGCACTGGTCGCAATTCAGACCAATTTCTTAGGACGCGCCAAATCGCACAATCCCCAGCAACCACAAACCTCCAGGCAAAGCACACTGGAAAATGTCTCCGCCCAGCAATTCTACCAGCTGGTCCAGAAAAACCAGTGCATCGTCCTGGACGTCCGTACCGCACAGGAATACCAGCAGGGGCATATCCCTGGCGCGAAAAACATAGACTTTTACAGCGATTCTTTCCGCCAGGTATTAAGCCGGTTGCCCCGGGATACCGCCTATTGTGTATACTGTCGCTCGGGTAGACGAAGCACGATCACTGCTCAGCAAATGGCACGGATGGGCTTCCACCAGATCTACAACCTCCAGGGCGGAATCCTCCAGTGGCAACGACACCGCTACCCCTTGCAGAAAGGCAGTTCAACCCGTTAATCCACACCTCCTGCCAGCCCTTTGCTCTCCCTGTCAGCACAAAGCAATGGAATTCTCCTCAGCAATCCCTACCGGAGAAGAAAATGAACAGGCACGCCACGAACGCTTCCTCCGATTCTGGCAAAACATCCCTTTATCCACAGGCAAGCCCTACCCCGATACAAGGCTCTGGGACCACAGCCGACAGCAATGGCGCCGATCCACGCCCGAAGAAATCATTCGCCAGCACGTGCTCTATTGCTTAGAAGCGTTCTTTGAAGTGCCCCGCCTCTACATCAGCACCGAAACTGCACTGCGCCACTTTGCCCGAAACCGATACCCCACACGCGAACGTGCCGACGTCCTCGTCCTGGATAAAACCCTTCATCCCGCCCTCCTCGTAGAGTGCAAAGCACCGTCAATACCCCTGAACTGGACAGTGATGCAACAGGCACTGACTTACCTGCGCCATATCCCCGTCTACCTGCTATGGCTCACCAACGGCAAGCACCACTGGATGGCACAGCGTGTCAGTCCACGAACATGGCAACCCATCTCCTTCTTACCGGTATGGCGTACCTGGGAACCCCCCTCCTTCCTACAGAACACGACCGGCTGACGCATCTCCACCCGACCACACAGAAAATCCCACGAACGTGGCAAGCCCAATTGCTATTCGCCATACCCTGCGCACCTTTGCCCTGCTCATCACCTATATGGAGGAAATCCAGCGGGAACCCTTCCCTGACTACCACCCGCCCTTCCACGAACTCTTCTCCAGCTTCGCATCCATTTACTATGCTGTGGGGCGCCTGACCCTCCACTGGTTTGACCACACACGCCCTTTGCCTGTCCCTCCCCTGCCCGGACTATCCGCCCTCCAGGAAGACCTCCAGTACATTCAGCGCCTCTCCAGTCAGATTCCCCTTTCAACCAGCGTTGCACCCCCTGACCTGCCCCTGCCCCAACCAGCACCCACAACACCACCGCCACCCCAAAACGAAACTTCCTGGCTGACAATCGCCCAGCACCTCCTCAACTATCTGATCACCCCCGAAACCTTCCACCACTTAGAAGAACTCACGCCCTGGGCTGAACCCCTCACCCAGGAAACCCTCCACTGGCTCACACTCCGCACGACACGACATATCACCTACTCGCCCATCGCACGACTCTACACGGACAAACCCTTCCTGATGGAATTGCTCACCCAGCGCCAGCACCACTTAGACCAGCTCCACACCTGGATCCACCAGGAAGTGGCTGCCCGCTGGGCACTGACACGACTCGCCACCATAGACCGACTGCTCATCACCTTAGCCCTCACTGAACACCTCTTGATTCGCGAGCCCACCCCCCTGCCCGTCATCCTCCGGGAATACGGCGACCTCGCCAATGAATACTCCTTAGCCGATAGCCCTCGGTTCATCCATGGCGTCCTCCATGGCATCCTGGAAACACTCAACCAATCCACCTCTACTTCATAACCCCAAACTACGCCTGCCCCCATGACATCGCTCGCTACTTTCATTACCCGGGTGCGCCTGGGGCTCATCCCCGCCTTCGCACTGCCCATCCTGAGCATTGCCCAGCCCGTGCGCCCACCCTACAACCCATGCACACTCCGCCAGTATCACCTTACAGTTGCTTTTACCGACCTCCTGAAGGGAGCCATCCACGGAACTGCCCAGATCACCTTCCAGTGCCCATCCAGACGACCAGCCCAATCCCTCACACTCTGGCTACATCCCACCTACCAGATAGACACCCTCTACGTCACAGCGCCCCAAGTACTACTCAGCACCCCCGCCACCTTCCGTCGCAAACACAACCAGATCCACATCCAGATGTCCACATCCCTGCGCAGACTTTTCCGACAATCTCCTTCTTTTTTCACTCAGCCCCTCACCATTACCGTTCAATGGCATGGGACTTTGCCCCGATCGGAACGACCACCCTGGCAGCCCGGCGCCACCATCACGCAAGACCCCTCTGGAGCACCCTGGCTGGCTATCGCCGTCCAATCTGGCGGAGGCAACTACTGGTATCCATCCTGGGAACAACTGGCAGACCCTCCCGAAACCACCTACATCACATTCATCGTGCCCGACTCCCTTATGGCAATCAGCAACGGACAGCTCCTACAGACCACTCAGCCTACACCCCACACCCGCGCTTACACCTGGCGCGTCTCCTACCCCATCCACCACTACAACATCACCTTCTACGTGGGTAAATACGTCTGTCAGGACTCCGTCCTGCCGCCCTTGCCACCGCACAACACATCACCCACTCACCACTACCAGCAACGACCACCACTGCAGGTCACACTCTGCCTCTTGCAAAGTACCTGGAAGAGTACGCCCGACTCCATCCTGCAAACCTTCTTCCACAAAGACATACCCCATACCCTCTATGCCCTGGAACGCCTGTGGGGCCCCTACCCCTTCGTGCGCGATGGGTTCAAACTCGTAGAAGCCCCCTACTGGGGCATGGAACATCAAAGCGCCATTGCCTATGGCAACCACTTCCAGAAAAATGGCGCACCCAGCACCTGCCCCTTTGACTTTATCCTCCTCCACGAAAGCGCCCACGAATGGTGGGGCAATGCCTTAGGTGGGGCAACTCCTCGCGACCTCTGGCTGCACGAATCCCTTGCAACTTACAGCGAAGTCGCATACGTCTCACAGCAATGTGGCGACAGTGCCCGCCTCCGCTACCTGCAGGCGCTCAAACGGCGCATCCACAACGAATACAGCCTCTACAGCCCCAAGCGCAAAAAGAATCCCTTCATTGACACGGACATCTACTTCAAAGGTGCGTGGATCTGGCAAACTTTGTGGTTTGTCAGCCAGGGACGTATAGACACCATCCTGTCTGAACTCCTCTATGCGCATTTCCCGGAAAACCCCCGGATCACAACCCGCCAGCTCCTCCAATTCATCCATCAAAACCTGGGCAAAGAATACAGCTCAGTTTTGCGTGGTTACCTCCGTGCACGTAGCCTGCCACACATCCATGTGTCCAGGAAACGCGAGGCGTGGCGTATTCGGGTCCGCCGCCTGGGCTGGCTTGGGAACCGTGCTCTGGCAACCCTCCTTGAACAGCGCGCACGCTCATCGCCTCTTCCCCCTGCCTTAGACCAGTACATCCTGGGGGTGATCCACGAACATTAAGCCCTGTCACGAGTTCTTCCGTTTTGACAGCCCACCCGTTCGCAACCGTTCCAGTAACCACGAAAAGAATCTCTCTTCGTCCCGAATGACAAAATCCAGAGGATGCACCCAGATATGGTCAGCCAGTCCAGACCGCCACAGCCACTCCCGCCAGACATACAGGCGAACCGCATCTTTTTCAGTGCACAGGATCAGGCTCTTCTCATCTGCTATCCACTGGCGCCACCTCCGTAAATCCCGCTCGCCAAACCAGTGATGATCCCGATAGCGGAACACCGTCAGCGTGCACCCCTGTCGCCCACACCATTCCCGCCAGAACGCAATCCACGACGCCGGATCCGCAATGCCCGCAACCAGTAAAATGCGCTGAACCCTTTTCTGGACTTCCCGCCAGCTGTACAATTCCCCGGTGGACCCGCCTGCTCCTCCTTCCCGAAAATAGACTGTAAGGGGCAGGGGGTCGCCCTCCCAACGCTCCGCTACCCACCAGGGAAAACGACGACGCCACCCCTCGGGCACAACCGCCAGAACCTCTTCGTGGGAAAGACCTGGCGGAACATGCGTCATCAGGCACGCATCCACACGCTGCAGGGCATCGGAGGTGTCGCGCAGCCTGCCTGCAGGCAACAACCTGTCCCGCCACGGAAAGCACCCCCACCGAACCGCAAGAAGCATCACATCGGGCGCAACACGACGATGCTGCAATAAATCGTCGGCAACAACCACCTGAACTGAAGAACGCGCACACAGCAATGCGATTGCCTGGCGCCGGTCCTTCCCACTGACGGTGGGCGCGCGCGTCCGCCACCACAGCAAGAAAGCCTCATCGCCCACGTCCCGTGGGTCGCTGTCCGCCTCCACATAGTGGACACCGCGCCGGCGCTTCCGATACCCATGGCTGAGTACACCCGGAACAACACCTCTGTTTTGCAACCCCCTGACTATGGCAATCGTCAATGGGGTTTTGCCACTGCCCCCTACGGATAGGTTGCCCACGCCTACTACAGGCAAGGGCGAACGCCACACCGGAAGCCACCCATGGTCATACAGCCAGTGGCGCACCCGAACACCCCACCCATATAACCAGGCAACCGGCAACAACAACCCGCGAAACCACCTTCCCGCCATTGCATCCTGATTCAAAACTTGCCAAACCCCGCACATAATCCTCCGAGCATTCTCCAAAAGTTTTGGCTTTTGGGATAAGTTATTCTATGAGCGTACGCTGAAAATCGGTGAAGCGTCATGTGCAGGCAAGCAATGCGGTTGTTGGGAAGTGCACTGTTTGCTTTGAGCCTGTTGCTGGTGTTCGCCCAGTGCAAGAACCAGGGTAGCGGTCAGGGTGAGGCAACGAATAGCCAGCCCACCGAAGCCGTCCAGACGCAGGAAGGGGGTGAGGGTACGGACGCCCAGGGCGGCGCGATGAAATGTGCGCCGGGCAAGTGCCAGGCAGGAAAGTGTGGCGGCGGCAAATAAGCACCGCCCCGGTGAGCATGGCGGTTTCCAGACACACAGACCTGAAGCGGCGACGCTTCCTCCTCACGGCATTCTGGAGCTGGGTGGCTACCCCCTTCCTGTGGCAACAAACTGCCTGTCTCAACAGAAAGTCCAGACCTTCTTCGGGGCAGACGGATGGGGGCGCCACACCCTGCGCCAATTCCCAATCCTGTCTGCCCAAACCTGAAACCGTCTATGCCGTGTACGAAACGCTGTGGCCACCCAGCTCCTCCATTCCCTCAGTGGACGAGATTGGCGTCGTCCACCACTTCTTCTGGACAGTTCAGGATGAGCAGTTTGACCCCGATATCCGCCAGTGGCTCCTCACCGGCTTCCACAAACTACCTGCCGCCTTCGCAAAGTGGAACCTTTCTTTGCGCACGCGCATCATCCAGCGAATCGCCCAAACTGGAGAGGGGCACCGCTGGCTCGTCCACCTCACCACCCTCCTCATTGAAGCCCTCCTTACCCACCCCATCTATGGCGTGAACAAACAGCGGTGTGGCTGGAACTGGCTGGACATCTACCCGGGAATACCCCCTCCCGACGAACAAACCCGATACCCCGACCTGCTCGCCCATGCCGCCAACCCCTCCACCACCACTTAAAGTGCCTCCACTGACACTGGCATATGCTTCAAATGGCACGATAAGGGTCCTTTGCCAGCACTGACAGGTGCCTCCCACAGCACCTCAAAGTGCCTGCTCAGGCACTTTGCCTGCGATTCCTGACACGCGACCCTGCCTCTGATGGCACTATTAAGTGGCACCATTAGCTCTGGTAAGTGCCCCTACCCACACCCTGTAGTGCCTCCCACGGCACCCTCTAGTGCCTCCCACGGCACCCTCTAGTGCCTCCCATGGCACCCCTCAGTGCCTCTCATGGCACCCTCTAGTGCCTCCCACGGCACCCTCTAGTGCCTCTCATGGCACCCCTCAGTGCCTCTCATGGCACCCCTCAGTGCCTCCCACGGCACCCCTCAATGCCTCTCATGGCACCCTCTAGTGCCTCTCATGGCACCCTCTAGTGCCTCTCACGGCACCCCTCAGTGCCTCTCATGGCACCCTCTAGTGCCTCTCACGGCACCCCTCAGTGCCTCTCATGGCACCCTCTAGTGCCTCCCACGGCACCCCTCAGTGCCTCTCACGGCACCCTCTAGTGCCCCTCACAGCACTGAGCAGCATGCCCGCGGCACTCCACCCTGCCTCAACACACCCTGTACAGCCCCTCTTCACACTATCGTGTGGGCAGTGCTTCAAGTTGTAGAAGTGCCACCCGCACTTTCTGTGGGGGGTGCCGTCTGCCTGCTGCCGCCGCCCCTTACTGCCCGGTCAAAATGCGCGCTGAGCTCCGCGATAAGCGTATCCACGCCGGGCACCCCCGCCTGCGCCGACTGCTTCAACGCCCCGTAAATCAACAGTGCCGTTGAGTAGGCATCGGCACCCGCACCCATGCGCGTGTCTTCCAGTGCCTCCAGCAGAGAAGAGATTTCTCTGATCAGCACCCCCAAGTTCTTCCACAACTCAAAGTCGCGCTCCATCTCCTCTAAGTCTATGTAGGAAGGCATGAGCTGGGGGCGCTCCCTGGCAATCTGAAGCGCCCGCTCAACAAATGCCATCGCTCTATCACCCATTTTGAGTCCACCTATCCGCTCGGAAGGCGTCAACTGGATCAGGAAAGGAAGACACTCCCTGATCTCGCGCAATTTCCTCACCAGCTGTTCGGTTTCCTCCTGGGTCAGGCGACCACTCACCTTTCCTCCCATGTTTCCTTTGTTTTTCGGACAGACGCTCGTGAAACCACCAATTGCCCACACAGGATTTCCATAAATAAATTAACCACAACACAGAAAATGAAATTGCTTCCCAAAAACTTCTCCGGGAATTGCACGTAGCGTACACTCTGGTGAGCCGATCAAGTCAGGGTTTCTGCCCGGTCTTCTTCGTTTGGCGGCGCTCGCGGGGGTCCACCTCCGACATCGTAATCACATACCGGAGAATCAGTTCCTGCTCCTGAGGGGTGAGGCGCGCTTCATCTGCATACTCCGCAATGTTCTTCCTCCATTGTTCGGGCGTGAACCGATGCGGCGGATACAGATAATGGCAACCAGAACATTTCTGCATGTAAAGCTTTCTTCCTGTTGCCAGCTGGAGGCTGTCCACATCCTGCCACCAGCGACGCGCACGCATCACATCTTCCTGAGTGGGTTCAACCAGTGCAGGCGCACACATGCGCAGTACACCCAGCCACACACCAAGAAACACAAGCTTGCCCATCGCGCCTGTCCACCTGACGCCCCTCATCCAAATCGGATTAACCAGCCCAAAACCAGAAACCCAACACCCAGCACCGTCACCATCCCAATGTGGATAGCAAGGTCTATTCGCCAGCGCCTGCTTTCTGGCTTAGGACAACGCAACAGGCGCAGGCGCGCATCCACCGCCAAACCCACAGTAACCAGCAGAAACAGCAACTTCAGGCTCACGGGCAAACACCCCCCACTGAAAGATAGCCACCTGACAGGCAGGCAGTGCACATGCGCCATTGCCAACCCCGTGAGCACCGCCACCACCAGCGCACCCATCCCCCACACATGATACTTCTTCTCAAAGGCAAAGAGACTCTCCACATCCCTGCCGCGAACGAAAGCAGGCAGGTAGGCAAGCGCCAGAACCAGATGACCGCCTATCCAGACCGTCGCTGCCAAAACATGCAGAAACTGCATGATGGCGTAGATGCTCATCGCTCCAGGGTTGAACTTACCGGCTCTCGTGAACTCACCAAAAAACTCTGTCCGTGTGTGCCGTGGTTCTGCGCCGGCATTGCGCAAATAGCTATTGCAGTCAACCCAGAACAGGACACAGGATGCCCCATCAGTCCAGCACTTTCTCCACCTGATTTTCTATCCACTCAGTGATGAGCGGGTGTGGCAGGAGCATCTGCTCACTGCGCCGATACGGCAAGCCTTCCAGCCGTTTCCAGATGCCTTCTTCCACTCCGCCCGGGGCAAGCAGGAGCGGCACCACCAGCACCTCACCCTCTCGGGAAGCCTGACGCACCAGCGCCCGCAAATGTTCCTTCGCCTGATTGTAGATGAGTGGAGGGGCATCGTCGCGCACCGTAACGCAAAAAATGCCTTTAAAGCGCGTGCCCTGCTCCTTTTGCGCCAGCGCCTGTATCTGGCTGGCAAGGCTCTCCATGCTCTTGAGCCACTTCACATTGTGCTCTTCCTCGTTGGGTCCGTGCGCCACCAGAATGACAAACTCACGGGCTGGGTCCCGACTGATGGCTTTTATCCGTTCGTAGAGGATGCGTGCCACCAGCGGGTGGTCATCTAAGGCGGGCGTAAGCTTAACCGGTACACTCACCTCAAGGGGTTTAAGCTGACTGAGGCGCTCTTCGTACAGCTGTCGGTAAAACGCATAAAGCTCTGCGAGCTGCTGGACTTTTTGAGCGTCAAAGTGCTGGCTGATAATTCGGCGAAACTCGTCTGGCGAGGGCTTGAGCAGGTGTATGCCCGTGGCGACTTCGGGAGGCAGCTCCCGCAGAGCCCGAAAGAGGGGTGCCAGGCGCCTGTCCATGACCATCACCATCGGCGTGGAGGGAAAAGTATCAGTGAGTCCCAGCAAATAGCGATTTTGCTCAACAATAGGGCTGTGGGAGGAAATAAACAGCTGTACCGCCACAATCTGTTTGACGCCTTGCTGTTCCAGTGCGGTTATGGCTCTCTGCATCTTGACAGGATTTGCCATACCAAAGGCAACCTCCACGATGTAGCGCCTGCGCAACGGCTTGACCGCCTCCAGCACTAAGGAATCCCAGCGGGGCGACCCTCCATGCGCCAGGATGAGCACCCCCGTGTGCTGGTCGCCCGTGCCAGCCCGCACTGCCTGTCCCAGCATGACAGGTATGAGCACCAGAATAAGCCAGCGCATCGCCCCGCAGATTTAGAAGGTTATGCCCAGTATGAAGCGCATCATGAACTGCTGATGTCCCTCGTAAACCTGCGTGAGCTGGGGTGAGAGGTTGCCTATCAGGAAGAAGCCCGCCTTATCGGTGGAGCGTGCAATCAGGAAGGTGGGTCCAGCATACCAGGCACTGTGCAGGCGCCTGCCCTCTTTAAAGTCCTGATGGTTGTAGGCTTCGGCACCCAGCCCCACTACAGGCTTTGCCCGTCTGACCATGTACATATAGCCAAAAGTGGGATTGAAAATGAACTTGTGTTCTTTAGCCACTTCTCGCTTCATCGTGCCGTTGACCATCTCCTCTTCCAGCTCATACTCCAGCTCGTATTCGCCTGTGATGTTGACCAGGAAAATATGCCTTTCCAGCCACTTGTCTATGATGAGCTTGCCTTCCAGCTCGGTCTCGTGCGGGTAGAGGTAATACTCAATGTACATACCCAGACCCACGGGGTGCACCGACGGATTCAGGAAAGCAAACTTGATAGCCTGACTGAATGAAAACGAGGTGGAGGGCTGGAGGGCTATTGTGTTGCCGAGGCTGTCCTTCTTCTCTATGAGTTTGGAATTGAGATTGAGGTAAAAGGATGTCTGCAGCCAGCGGAAGATACCCAGCTCAAACTCCAGTCGCTGTTCGTAGATGCGCTGGAGGCGGTCTCCGCCACCCCATTTGAAGGTTATCCACGGCTCTATGTCCACGCCGCCTGCTGGCAGGTTGGGGCTATCGTAGCTGTAGACGAAGTGGCGATCCTGGGCATGACACACGTCAGAGCCACCACAGATGCGCAAAATGAGGAAAATAGTGAACACCAGGGAGGCGTGCGGTGGCCGGACCCTTAGACGATAGACCTCTGACATGTGCACCGGATTTCATTAAGCAAGGTAAGGCACAAAGCCCACTCCAATTTGCACTGCAAACGATTGCTTCAAACAACACAAAGAGTCCAAGGCAATTGGCGCAATGAACAACGACGACGCCGACGAAAAAGAAGACGATGATGATGACCTTACAGGCGACGGGTCCACCACCAGTACAACCCCTGGGCACTGACCACACCCACCGTATTGGCTAGAAAATCCAGGAGGGAAGGCGACCTGCCCGGCACAACCCACTGTACCCCCTCCAGAACCGCACCCAGCAAACTGCTGATCACCACAGCGAGTACCATCCACCGAATAGGCGTACCTGGAATGTCCGGATGCCGATGCAAAGCAATCACCAGCATCAGGGCAAAGGAAAAAAACAGAAGCGCATGAACGATTTTGTCCAGGAACAGCTGACTGGGGGCAGTGAGCTGCCACCTGGGTAACGGGACAACCAGCAAAAACACGAGGAAGAGACCCCAGGCATACACACCCACCAGATACCGGTTACCCGGACCATAGACCGTCCACCACGTCCGTAACCAACCACCAATCACACGAATGCATCGCTGGATTTACTGGTGTGGGGCGTCCTCACCCGCAATCAATGTACGGTATTCGCTGGCTTGAAGCAGCTCACCTGCCCGAACCAGATCCTGCACTTCCTCGGGATTATCCAGCTGGATGCGGGCGATCCACCCCTCACCATAAGGATCCTCATTGACTTTCTGAGGTGCCTGTTGCAGGGTTTCGTTCCAGGCGAGGACCGTCCCGCTAATGGGTGCAAACACGTCGGCAGTGGTCTTGACCGCTTCAATCGTGCCGAGCACCTCACCCTTCATGACGTGCTCACCCACCGTATGAACCTCCACATAGACGATGTCCCCCAGCTGATGCTGGGCATAATCGGTGATGCCCACATAGCCAATGGTTCCGTTTTCGGTTTCTTCTATGCGCAGCCATTCGTGCTCACGCGTGTAGTAGCAGTCGTCTGGAATCTGGTACTGCGTCCCTGCTTCCTCCGTCATGGTCCCTCTTTTTTTCCTGCCTCATCAACAACTTACACACCCGATTTGGTATGGGAACGAAAAAAGGGCAGAAATGATTATTCCCTTCCAAAGGTGGAAGAAAAACCATGGGATGCAATGAGTGCGGTTGTGCAGGCGGGTGTCCAGCCCAAAGGGACAGACACAGGTCAGCAAGTGGTGGGCGTAGCCGATTTGTTTGAACGCGTGCGCGCACGCCAGGGCCCCTTAGGACAGTATTACCAGCAATTGCACGGATACTATGCTTTTCCCCAGCTGGAAGGACCCATTGGCAACCGAATGTACTTTCGCGGGAAGGAAGTCATCGTATGGAGCATCAACAACTATTTAGGGCTTGCCAACCATCCTGAGGTGCGTGCGGCGGATGCGGAGGCTGCCCGCCAGTGGGGTCTGGCTTACCCGATGGGCTCGCGTATGCTCACCGGCGAAACACGCTACCACTTAGAACTGGAAACCCAATTAGCACAGTTTGTCCGGCGACCCGCCGCCTTCCTGATGAACTATGGCTACCAGGGTATGTTCTCGGTGTTGGCGGCTCTGGTGGATCGGCGCGACGTCATCATTTACGATAACGAATCGCATGCCTGTATCGTGGACGGCGTCCACCTCCATAAGGGCAGGCGCTTCACCTATCCACACAACGATATTGATGCGCTGGAACGGGTTTTAGCCCGTGCCGTCCAGGTAGCAAAGCGTACGGGTGGCGGGATCCTCGTGGTGACAGAAGGCGTTTTCGGAATGAACGGGCATCAGGGCGCACTGAAAGAAATCGTTGCCCTCAAAGAAAAATACCCATTTCGGTTGATCGTGGACGACGCCCATGGATTTGGCGTGATGGGTCCTACGGGCGCGGGGACCGACGAAGCACAGGGTGTCCAGGAAGGCGTAGACCTCTACTTTGGCACGTTTGCCAAAGCCATGGCGAGTATCGGGGCATTCGTTGCGGGGGACGAAGCCATCATTCGCTACCTGAAATACAATGTTCGCTCTCAGATTTTTGCTAAAAGCCTGCCCCTCCCCATCGTGTTGGGCAACCTCAAGCGGTTAGAGCTCATCCGGAAACATCCTGAGCTGCGTGAGCGGCTCTGGCGAATCACACGACTGCTCCAGGAAGGATTACGCCAGCGAGGCTTTGACATTGGCAACACCACCACGCCAGTAACGCCTGTCTACCTCAAAGGGACAAAAGCCGAGGCGGCATCCTTAGTGGCGGACCTCCGCGAAAACTACCACATTTTCTGTTCGGGCGTCATTTATCCTGTCATTCCTAAGGGGAAAATCATCCTGCGGCTCATCCCCACGGCAGTGCACACTGAAGAAGATGTCCAGCAGACTTTGGATGCTTTTGAAGCCGTGCGCGAGAAACTGGTCAGCGGGTATTATCGGCGCCATCCCGTCGTGCGTTTCCCCGATGAGTAGCAGACCGGGCGGCAGGCATACTCAACCGCCACCACCTCCCTCCAAGATTTCGCAGGGAACATGACGGAGCAACCAGTCGGAAAGGCAAACGACCATATCCGCCGGCTGATCCTGATCATCCTGGATGGATGGGGTTGTTCGCCCGACCCGGCACGCTCGGCAATTGCCCGCGCCCACACGCCTATGATGGACAGCCTGTGGCAACGCTATCCCCATTGCCGATTAACTACCCATGGCGAATCCGTGGGCTTGCCCCCCGGACAAATGGGCAACTCCGAAGTGGGACATATGAACATTGGAGCGGGACGCATCGTCTGGCAGGACATCATGCGCATCTACCGAATGATAGAATCCGGAGAGCTGGCACGCCACCCCCTTATTGACCACATCTGCCAGTATTTGCAGGTTACGGGTCGGGCACTCCACCTGTGCGGACTGACTTCTACGGGAGGCGTCCATTCGCATGTAGACCACCTGCGCGCACTCATAGACATCTTTGCACAGCGGGGCGTCCGCCCTATCTACGTGCATGCTTTTACAGATGGACGCGATACAGACATTCATCAGGCTGGAACACTGCTTCCTCAGCTGGTCAGGGAATGGAATGGACGTGCACATCTGGTGTCTGTAATTGGGCGCTACTATGCGATGGACCGGGACCGGCGCTGGGAACGAACACTGTACGCCTATCGGCTCCTCACATCGGGTACGGGCATCCCGGTTCGGAACAACGAATGGCACGCCGCCATCCACAAGCAGTACCAGGAAGGGATCACCGACGAGTTTTTACTGCCCATGGTTGCAGTGGATGAGCTGGGCGTACCCATTGGACGGATTCTGCCGGGTGACGTCCTCTTCTGCTTCAATTTTCGGAAGGACCGTTGCCGCCAGCTCATGACTGTACTCACGCAGCGGGCGCCCGACGGCTGGCACGACATGCAACCTCTGCCACTCTTCGCAGTAACCATGACGGAATACGATCCCACCTGGCAAGGCATTCACGTCCTCCTGCCCGACCAGGAACTGCACAATACCTGGGGGGAGTGGCTCGCACAGCATGGACTGCGCCAGCTGCGCATTGCCGAAACGGAAAAATACCCACACGTGACCTACTTTTTCTCGGGGGGACGTGAAGAACCTTTTCCGGGCGAAGAACGCATCTTGGTGCCATCCCCTCGGGAGGTTCCCACCTACGATCACAAACCCGAAATGAGTGCATACGAGGTGGTGGACGCCCTCCTTGCCCGCCTTAAAAAATCCCCTTTGCCGGACTTCATCTGCCTGAACTTTGCCAATCCCGATATGGTAGGGCACACCGGTAAGATGGATGCGGTGATTCGGGCAGTAGAAGCCGTAGATGACTGCCTCAAAAAAGTGCTGGATGCCGTTCTCCCACTGGGTTATCGGGCAATTGTCACGGCGGACCATGGGAATGCCGACGAGGTGCTCCAGGAGGATGGTTCACCTCATACAGCACATACGACCAATCCAGTCCCCTGTATCTTTATTGCCCCGGAAGTGGAGTGCGTTGCCCAAGAGCAGGGTATCTTAGCGGATCTGGCACCCACTGGTTTGACACTCATGGGCTTACCCATTCCACCGGAAATGACCGGCAATGTTCTTGTCCGCCTAAGGCAGGGGGTGGCAACCCAACCTGACAAATACCCGGTGCGGTGAGCCCGCGAAAAAAACTTCCAGACTGGTTGAAAGATCATTACTCGGGACAGCGCACATCGTCTGGAACACCGGAACGCGTGGCTTCCCGGGGGTCGGTGTCCGGTGAGCCCGGCTTAACGCCGCTAATGCGCCAGTACCTGGAAATCAAAAAGCAATACCCCGATGCGATTCTGCTTTTTCGCGTAGGCGATTTCTACGAAACCTTTTACGAAGATGCTGAACGCGTCTCCCAGACTCTGGGACTGACGCTCACACGGCGCAATACAGGGAGTGCCAGTGAAGTGCCCTTAGCGGGTTTTCCTTACCATGCTTTGGATACATATTTGCCCCGGCTGGTTCGTGCCGGCTTTCGCGTTGCCATTTGCGAGCAGCTGGAAGAGCCTTCGCCGTCCAAGCGTGTTGTTCGCCGTGGTGTGGTTGAGGTGATTTCACCGGGCACTGCCTATGGTGATCTGGCAGAGGCGCGTGAGCCTGTCTATGTGGCTGCCCTCTTTCCGAAGGGGAATCAGGAAGACGCTCCTGGCGGACTAGCGTACGTAGACATATCCAGTGGAGAGTTTCGCGTTCTTTCAGATACGCTGCGCGTGCTTGTGCAGGTCATCGGCAATACAGGCATTCGGGAAGTGCTCTGTCCACGGAGTCTATATCCACGCCTCCAAAAGCAATTTCAGGGACGCCTGCCACTCTATGCGATTGACGACTGGCGCTACGATGAGGAAGGGGCCCGCGACCTTCTCAAAGACCTGTTCGGTGTAGAAAGCCTGCAGGGTTTGGCTCTGGACCGGTATCCGGAGGTGGTTCGGGCAGTAGGTGCACTGCTCAGTTATTTGCGCGACACGGGTCATGTGCCGCAACACCTGCAATTGCCTTCTTTTTTGCACCTGAAACAATACATGTGGCTGGACCCCTTTACGATTCGCAATCTGGAAGTGATTGAACCCTTAGTACCGGAAGGTAAGTCGCTCTTTCAGGTGATTGACCGGTGTCGCACGCCGATGGGTTCACGGCGTTTACGCCAGTGGCTGGTCTTCCCGTTGATTGACCTGGAAGCCATTCAGCGGCGCCAGCGTATCATCCAGTACTTTCTAACGCATCCTGAGGTTCGCACTGCGATCCAGGAATCGCTGAAGGATGTTGGCGATATAGAACGGTTGCTGGGCAGAATTGGCTTGAATCGTGCGCACCCCCGATTGTTTGTTCAGGTTGCCCGGGCATTTCGTCGCGTAGAGCAGATCCTGCACTGTTTGGTGGAAAACAAAGTCCTTCCGATTCCGGGTGAGTGGCTGGCGGTGGTTCAACGGTTTCACCGGCGTACCCTCCAGTTCTTTGTAGAGGATCCGCCGGCGGATACGACGCAGCCCGGGTACATCGCCTCTGGCGTGGACGCCCAGCTGGACGCCTATCGCCGGGTTCTGGAAGGGGCACGCGACCGGTTGCTTCGTCTTCAGGAAGAGGAAGCCCGCCGTACGGGTTTGCCGGTCAAGCTGGGTTACAACCAGGTGTTTGGCTACTATCTGGAAGTCTCACGCACGTACAGTGATCGGGTGCCGGACACCTGGATTCGTAAGCAAACGCTCCGCCATGTAGAGCGATTCATCACCCCGGAACTCAAACAACTGGAAGAACAGATTCAGGAAGCCGAAATCAACAGTTTGCAACGTGAAAAGGAGTTGTACGAGGCGTTTGTCCAGGAGGTGAACACGAAGTTTCTGCCTGTTATCCAGGAGGTTGCACGCGCAGTTGCGGACGTGGATGTGCTCAGTTCACTGGCATCCTTAGCCTTAGAACGGAAATGGTGCTTACCGCGTTTCGTTCAGGAAAAGGGCATCACAATTCGCGGAGGCAGACATCCCGTCTTAGAAGTTACGCTTCCGGCTGATCGCCCCTTTGTACCCAATGACCTGCATCTGGATAGCAAACGTGCCCAAATCTGGCTGATTACAGGTCCCAATATGGCGGGCAAATCGGTTTTTCTCCGGCAAACCGCGTTGATTGTGTTGCTGGCACAGGTGGGTGCGCCGGTTCCTGCCGATGAGGTGCGCCTCAGCCTATTTGACCGGATCTTCTGTCGGGTCGGTGCTTCCGACAACATTGCCGCGGGGGCATCCACCTTTATGGTGGAAATGGCTGAAACTGCGGTCATCCTTAACAATCTGACCGAACGCGCACTTGTCCTCCTGGACGAAATTGGCAGAGGCACCAGTACGTACGATGGCTTAGCCATTGCCTGGGCACTCGTAGAGTATTTGCACGATCACCGGACTCGTCCCTTAGTCCTCTTTGCTACACATTATCACGAAATCACGGAGCTGGGCAGGAAGCTCCCGCGCTGTCGCAATTACACGACAGAAGTGGAAGAAGCCGATGGCCGCCTCGTATTCCTTTATCGGATTGTGCCGGGCACGGCTTCGCGCAGCTTTGGCATTGAAGTGGCGGGTATGGCGGGTGTCCCACGTGCCGTTCTGGAACGTGCCCGGCAGCTCCTGGAATTCTTAGAGCGGAGGAAACGTCCGGGCGATGCCCTGCCGACACGCCGCCTCTATCAACTCCAGCTCTTTGCTGTGCAGGATCCAGCGACAGAAGCGATTCTCCGCGAGCTCCGAACGCTTAACCTGGACACGCTCCGCCCCATTGAAGCACTCATCAAACTTTACGAATGGAAAACACGGCTGGAGGGGAACCTTTCCGCTCCCAAACCTTCTTATGATGTACTGAAAGCGGAGGGGCAAACTGGTGTATCGCGTGGGGATACGAATTCGTCTACTCCACCCGTTTCTTCATCGGCATCTTCTTCGGAATCGCCGGAAAAATCCACGGCTTAATTGCAAAACTAAAGGGGAAGTGCATTTGCCAGCCTAAAAAATCTCCATTCATGCAAGGGCACAGGATTAGAAAGCGACTGCGAGTTAGTGGAGTTTGGCTTTTGATGGCGGGTACACTGGGCTTGTGTGCGGGTATTCTGATAGGGGGGTGTCAGAATTCGCGTTCGGCACAGGACAGCAGTCAGATACCCTCTTCTGAGGAAGCCGGTTCTTCGGTGCGGGCTCCTTTGACCTCGCTCTCTTCATCCAGGAAAGATACTTTGCCGTTGACGAATGTGGAATTTGATCAATATGTCGTGGATTTTGGCACGCTGACCTCTGGAGAGGAATTCACCTATACGTTTCATTTTCGGAATACGGGCGAAGCCCCCTTGGTAATTCAGGAGGTGCGCACTTCCTGTGGATGTACCGTTCCGGTTTGGCCGCGCAAACCCATTTTGCCGGGTGAGACTGGCGAGCTGACCGTCGTGTATAACAGTACGGGTCATCAGGGACATATCGTCCGGAAGGTTCTTGTGTATGCGAACGTTCCCAACAGTCCAATTGTATTGCAGTTGCGTGGCAACGTCAGTGCGCGCTAAAGGCTGAATTGGCATCATTTTACACGAATTTCATGCAGAAGGGTGGGTCCATGGGTCGGATCCTCGCCTTAGATGTGGGGACACGCCGGACAGGCATCGCTGTGACCGATCCAGATGGACGCATTGCCCAGCCCTTCTACACAATTCCAACTGACCGTTTGCTTACCTGGCTCCAGGAGTTCTGTACTCGCGAACCCGTAGAAACGATTGTACTGGGAAAACCCTTAGATGCTCTGACGGGCGTGCCCACCCCCCTCTGGGAGCATGTTCAGAAGCTGGGCCAATGGATTGAGCGCACACTGAAGATTCCCGTCGTATACTGGGATGAACGGTTTTCCTCACGATGGGCAAAAGCCCAGATGCGCTATTACGGGCATGACGGAGGGCAACGCAAAGGGCATGCCAAAAAGCGGTTGGGGCGCCCAACCAGAGACCCGTACAGTCTGAAAGATCAGCTGGCAGCATGGAACCTTTTAGAAACCTACCTGCAATGGAAACGGAGTGGCTGACCACGGCAGCGGCGGAAGTACTGCCCATTGTGTTGTATGGTCATCCGGTACTCCGGCAAAAAGCCCGTCCAATTTCGCGGATTACACCGGCTATCCATCGGCTCATTGCGGCAATGGAAGAGACGTTGAGGCGAGCCGGTGGAATTGGCTTGGCGGCGCCACAGGTGGGCGTTCCCCTGCGCCTCTTCATCGTGAATACTGTGCCGGCAGGCAACCGAGTGGCGTTACCCAATGACCCGCCCCTCCATCAGGTTGTACTCAATCCTGAAATTGTATGGCGCAGTCCAGAAACCAATGAATATGAGGAAGGCTGTCTGAGCATACCCGAAGTGTATGGTGTGGTCCGTCGTCCTGCCCGCGTGCGCCTGCGTTACTGGACGCCACGGGGCGAAATGCGCGAAGAGGAGTTTACGGGTTTGCCCGCACGCGTCATCCAGCACGAGTATGACCACTTAGAAGGAAAACTGTTCATAGACTATTTGCCTTCGCTGGTGCGCGTACGCCTGCGAAAAACACTCAAAGCCATTCAGAAGGGTCAGGTTTCGGTTGCGTATGCGGTGAGCCGGTCGGTACGCCTGCCTGTGTGGGCACAGGATCTGCTCGCTGAAAATCAGTCAAATAATCGTTGACGGTAAAAAAGACAGCAATTCAATTCTGGCATTCTCCATGGGGAACACCTTACAGGATGCGCCTCTGGATGTGAAACCTCAACTCTACCTGATTCCCACGCCGGTGGGCAACCTCTCCGACTGGACCTTTCGGGCGGTCCAGGTCATCCGTGAACAGATCACCATTCTCTTAGCGGAGGACACACGTCGGGCACGCATCCTCTTGCAGCGTTACGACTTAAAGGTTCCGCCAGGTGGCATCTATTCCTTTTATCGCGAGAATGAGCATCGGCGCCTTCGCCAGGTCCGCCAATGGCTTCAACAGGGGGAAATTCTGGGGTACATCACCGATGCCGGCATGCCCGGATTTGCCGATCCGGGCTTTACGCTGATTCGCCTGTGCCTTCAGAAGGGGATTCCCTACACGGTTTTGCCTGGACCCTCTGTGATCTTGCCGGCATTGCTTCTTTCGGGCTTTCCGACGGACCACTTTGCCTTTGGCGGATATTTTCCCCGGCGTCATCGCCAGCGTACCATAGCCTGGCTAAAGCAATTTCCGTATACGGTGGTGTTTTTTGAAGCGCCCACACGGTTAGCCCGTACCCTGCTCTATCTGTATGAAATGCTGGGGGACCGATGGGTTGCTGTCGTGCGTGAACTGTCCAAGGTGCACGAAGAGGTTCGTCGGGGCAGGCTCAGTCAATTAGCCAAATACTATCTGGAGCATCCCCCGCGTGGCGAATGCACGTTTGTCCTGGCACCGCCTGATTACCAGCCTTTCGCCAATTCGTCGTCGCAGTCCTCTGCCCGGAATGCGTTCCTGGATTCATCTCAGCCATGACGCGTTACCGGTCCCCAGGATGGAATCACCAGATTGCACCGTTTCGGTGGAAGACCTGGTACCTGTGGCTCGTAGCCATTATGGGAGGCATATTGATGGCTGTGGGCTGGGTGCCCCGCTCTGCACCCTTCCTGGTTCTTGTGGGGTTGATGGGTTTTTGGCTGCTCTGGTTCCAGAGCAAGCGTGCGCACCACTGGCTTGCCACCACTTACGTATTCTTGCTTTTGTGGAATGGGCTGACGACCTTCTGGATTTACAAAGCGACGTTGCCCGGCGCGTTATTTACTGTGGTTGCCAACGCATTGCTTTACTGGTTGGTCGTTGCTGTATGTGGCTGGTGGGTACGCCAAAACCTCTCTTTGCGTTTGGGGACGTGGTCGGTACTGGTCGGATGGCTCGCTATGGAATGGATTCACTTCCACTGGGAATTGCACTGGCCGTGGTTAACGCTGGGCTTTGCCTTAGCACAGACGCCCTGGTTCGTCCAGTGGTATGAATGGACGGGTGTCCAGGGCGGGTCATTGTGGCTGCTGGTGTTATCGCTGGTTGGTGTGCAAACGATTCACTGGGAACGGTCTGTGCATTTTCGTGGGCGTGCCGCCTTCTGGTTTGGGTTTTTGATTGTGGTGCCTATTGCGATAAGCCTGTTCTTAGGATGGCGTGCGACCCATCTGTGGAAAGAAGGAGGACGTTGTCCGTTGCGCCTTGGCGCGCACATCCTGCAACCCAATGTAGATCCCTACAGTGAAAAATTTGTTACGCAGGCTGGTGTGCTGAATCGGGAGTTGCTGGCGTTAGCACGGGCATCTTTTCGGTCAGTGGAAGTGGATTCTGGTTTGCCCCAGCTGATCGTTACGCCTGAGACGGCAGTGCCTATTGGCATCTGGCTTCATAAAATTCAGCAGGATACATTGCTTTTGCCGTGGAGAGAATGGGCACGTCGCCACCCCTGTCTGCATATCATACTGGGTTTCAATGGCATGCAACGTTACACTCGTGAGACTGTCACGCCCACGGCACGTGTCGTCCCCTTAGGTGGCGACACGCTCCGGTATGACGCTTTCAATTCAGCATTGTTGATTGCGCCGGACACCTGGTGGGTCTACCACAAAGCATTACTCGTCCCGGGCGTGGAAACCCTCCCCTGGCACAAATGGACTGCACCGCTGCTGGGTGATTTGATGCTGGATCTGGGCGGAATCTCGGGAACACTTGGTACGCCCACGGTATTTCCCCAGTTGCGTCTTAAAGTGAGGTCATGCAGTCAGTCCGGAAATTCACCTGTTCGTTCTTCGGGGCAGGGAAACGAACACGCATTGACGATTCTGACAGTAATCTGTTACGAGTCGGTATTTCCCGAATACCTGCGTGATCGGCTGCACGACAGTACTGCACTCATTGCCATTATCACGAATGATGGCTGGTGGGGGCGAACCGACGGACATCGCCAGCACTTCCACTATGCACGGGTTCAGGCAATCACGTTTCGCAAATGGATCGTTCGCGCCGCCAACACGGGCATTTCTGGCGTCATTGACCCACTGGGACAAATCATTGCACGGACCCAATATGACGAACAAACTTTCCTTTATCGGGAAGTACCGCTCTGTCCAGGTAAAACCTTTTTTGCGCGTGTGGGCAATGCGATTGGTCGGACCGCCATCTTTCTCTGGGTGCTGTTGCTGGTCCTTACTGGTGTTGCACGGTTGAGTCAGCGTTTTCGGTGGCATCCCAAGGTTTGGCGCCGGCTGGATTGAGGTGGCGGGGCTTGTTAAGTGTCCACTTATTTGCTTTGAGCGAGCACGTCAGAGTTGCACGAGCTGTACACCTGCTTGAAATCACTCCCCAAATTTTCGGACTGGAATTTTTTCTGGGAGATTTTGGTTAACTTATCTATGCTAACTTACCATTATCGGCGAGCAAAAGAACCTGGCAAAATCCTGGAGACATGGCAGGTTTACACTTACTTACACACACACACACACACACACACACAGCTGACAGGGAATCTGCTAATTATGTACGTCCAATAGGTGGGAGGCTCTTCTCTTCTCTTCTCTTCTCTTCTCTTCTCTTCTCTTCTCTTCTCTTCTCTTCTCTTCTCTTCTCTTCTCTGTTCTGCTCTACCTGTGCTGGAGTGAGGTTGTGTACGCTCAGAATGTGGGCATAGGTATTACGAATCCTGACCCCACTGCCCGCTTAGACGTTTGGGACACTACGCGTGGACTATTGATTCCTCGTCTCACGACTGCGCAACGGGATGCGATTCAGGATCCTGCTCAT
>JALWYU010000041.1 GCA_026992635.1 Bacteroidota bacterium
CCACCCGCCCACCCCCAGTTCTTTTATTTGTGTTGTAATGAACTGATATAAAGCATGTTGCGTGCAGGTTTGGTGGGCTTACCGAATGCGGGGAAGAGCACTTTGTTCAATGCACTGGCACGGAGGCAAATTGCACGTGTTGCCCCGTTTCCTTTTACGACGGTTTCGCCTTCGGAGCAGGTTGTAGCGTTTCCGGATGAACGTTTAGACCGGTTGCATGCGCTTTTTCCTGAGGCAGAGAAGCAGTCGGCGGTGTTGCTGGTTCGGGACATAGCGGGTTTGATCCGGAATGCGCATCGTGGTGAGGGGCTGGGCAATCAGTTTTTGGCGCACATTCGTGAGATGGATGTGTTGTGGTATGTTCTTCGGGCGTTTGGCGGGGACGTTCCGCATGTGGAGCGGAGTGTGGATCCGGTTCGGGATCTGGCGATTCTGGACACGGAATTGCTTTTGAAGGATTTAGAGACGGTGGAAGAGCGTCGTTGGAAGGTGGCGAAGCGTGCGAAGGGGGATGTTTCGCTGCGTGCTGAGCTGGCGTTTTTGGATCGGCTGGTGGAGCATCTTAATGGGGGGTTGCCTGCGCGGTTGATGTCGGTGGATGGGCGTGAGCGGGTTTGGCTGGATGGTCTTTTTTTGTTGACTGCGCGTCCTCGGGTTCTGGTGTTGAATACGGATGTGGTGGATTTTAGTGAGTTGCCTGAGGAGGTAGGCAGGTGGGTGGAGGCGTTGGGCGGTCAGCCGGATCGTCCGCCGGTAGTGGTGTTGAATGCGGAGTGGGAGTGGCAGGTGGCGCAGTTGTCGGAGGTAGAGCAACGGGAGTGGTTGGCGACGATGGGTCTGGCGCGTTCGCGGCTGGTGGATTTACTGGAGGTTACGCGAGGTCTTTTGCGTCAGGTTACGTTTTACACGGTGGTGGGTGGTCGTGTTTGTCGGGCTTGGCTGGTGCCGGAGGGGACGACGTATCGGGAGGCGGCGTATCGGATTCACACGGATATGGGTGAGGGGTTTGTTCGGGCTGAGGTTTGTCGTGTGGAGGATCTGGTGGTGTTGGGGAGTCTACAGGCGTGTCGTGAGGCGGGTAAGGTGTATTTGCGTGGTGGGGATGAGCGGGTTCAGGATGGGGAAGTGGTACGGATTGTGTGGTCTGGTGGGTGAATAGCAGGGGTCTGGCACGATTTTTGCATAGGGTGTTGGGTGATTGGTGGCTGGCCCTTACCTTTTGGGGTAGGGGAGGTAAGGAACTTTTGGGGAGAGGGGATGGTTTTGCTGGGAAAACTGAATGGAACAAAAATGCGGGCATGATGACCGGGAAAGGTGGACGGCAATTCTGGTGGGTGTTTGGGGCTGTGATGTCTGGTGGCTTGGGTCTGGTGGTGTGTGGGTATGGACAGGTTCCTGTTTTAACTGTGGAGAATTTGCCGAAGCCCGGCTACAGTGTCAAATATCATATTGATGATTCGGCGCGTGTTCGGACGCTGTCCATTGCCAGTGATACGGATGTGGTATGGGATTTGCGTGGGGTGGTAACGGTGCGGGATTCGCAGTGGATACGTTATGTTTTGCCGGGTCAGACGCCGTATGCCGGGATGGATCCGTGTGTGGATACGAGCGATTATGCGATAGAGATGGAGCCGGCTTTGCAGGCGTATTTGTTTATGGATCAGGTTCGGGGAGCGGTGAATATGGATGTTTCGTTGTGTGTGGGGATCTGGAATTTTCAGACTGGGGATTTGATGATTTTGCCTGCGCTGGATCGGGATACGTTAGCGGTGGTTCCGTTGACCTATGGGGATGTCCTGATGGATGATGGGGTGTACTGGACGTGGATGGACACGACGATAATGGGCGTGCCGGATACTATTGACATTTACATTCGGATTACGCACGAGGATTCGGTGAAGGCGTGGGGTACGTTGTTTTTGCCGGATGGGACGACGTTTCCGGTGTTGAACATTCAGCGGAAGACGACGTTGCACATTCAGGCGATAGATCGGATTTTTGGTCAGACGTTTTACGAGTTGCGGGACAGCACGCTGGACTACAATTTGCTTACAGATGATACGAGTTTTCATTCTGCGCTTGCGACTTTTCAAGTGAATTTTGGTCGGGATTCGGTGTTGCGCATTACGTGGCAGAGTCAGTTTACGCCGCCGTTGACGGGGGTTGAGTCGGTGATGGGTAAGGAAGAGGCACCTGCGTTGTTGTGGATGTGTACGTCTGAGGGTTGCGGCATGGTGTTTTATCGGTTGCCAGAGGTGGTGTCGGGCTTGGCGTATGTTGGGGTTGTGTCGGTAGATGGTCGGGTTGTTTGGCGTCGTGGGCTGGATGGGTTGCGTACGAACAGGTTTTATCGGGTTGCAACGCCTGTTTCAGGCAAGTATCTGATTGTGGTGGATACGGGTCGTGAGCGGTATACGTATTCGGTGTATGGGCGGTGATGGATGTTGTGTGGCAGGGTGTGGATGTGGCGCTATAGCCGGGTGTGGAGGGCGAGTGGAACTTTTGGGCTCAATGTGTTGTTGGTTTGACAAATAGTGAGTTTGTGAAAACGGTGAAGGGGATGGCAGGCAAGTGGGTTTTGAAGGGTGGTATTCTGGTGGGAGGTTTGGTGGTATGGGGTTGGGGTCAGACGCCGCCTGTGCTTACGGAGTCGGGTTTGGCGGAGGCGGGTCGCTCCCGGCAATACTGGGTGGATACGGTGAAGCGTCCTTTGTTCTTTTCGGCGGGAGGCGCCAACATCACCTGGGATTTGCAGGGTCGGGTGTCTATTGGGGATACAGCCTGGATCCGGTATTATTTTCCGGGTCAGACACCGTACGCGGGGATGGATCCGTGTGTAGACACGAGTGATTATGCGGAGCGTGCGGATTCGGTGCGTCAGGTGTATGTGTTTTTGAAGAATATTGCGGGTTCGCAGCAGACGATCACGGTGGTAACGTGTATTGGTTTCTGGAATTTCACGCAGTATGTGATTTTGAAGCCGCTGGATGTGGATACGGTGGGTTATGTACCGGCAACGTATGGGGATGGCTGGCGTGAGGATGGTTTGTACTGGGGGTGGTTGCCGAATGGTTCAGATACGCTGGATATTTATGTGCACACGCGGCATGAGGATTCCATTGTTGCGTGGGGCACGCTGGTTATGCCGGATGGGACGTCTTTGACGGTTTTGGGCGTTGAGAGCAAGCGTGTGTTGCGTGTTCGGGCGGTGTCGCGTTTGATTGGCAATACTTTGTATGATCGGTCGGACAGCTTGTTGCGTCTGGATCTGGAGAGGGATACTGCGTCGCGAGCGCCGTATGCGGTTTTTTATTTGAACTTTGCGCGGGATACGGTGTTGTTGACGTTGTGGTCCAGTGATTTCATGCCTGCGGGGACGACGGGGTTGTCTACTTCTTCTGGTGGTGAGCAGGGCGGTAGTGGTCCGGTGGTGCTGTGGTACTGTCGGCTGGAGGGCTGTGGTTTGCTGGTTCGTGGTTTGCCGGCGGAGCGAGAAGGGCTTTTGACGGTCAGTACGGTGGATGGTCGGGTTGTGTGGCGACGTGGGCTGAGCTCGTTGCAGGAGGACGTTTTTTATCGTGTGGAGGGGATTGGGTCTTCTTCTGTGGCACCCCATGTGATTACGATCTGGATATGGGACGAAGGTGGCGAGGGGAAGGTGTACCGGTACTTAGTGGGTCGGTAAGTGAAATTTTTGTGTGGTTGTTGAGTGGATGGGTGGTCGTGTTGTGAGGTGGTTGTGGATAGGGTGGTTGTGTGGTCTGGTGGGGGTTGCGGGGTTGTTTGGGTTGGTGTGGTTGGGTGTTGCGGGTCCGCTCCCGGATTTTGCGGCGCTGGAGAATCCGCATTATCAGCTGGCGACGGTGGTATATGATGAGGAGGGTGAGGTGATTGGCAGGTGGTATACACGCGATCGCGTGTTTGTGGACTATGATGAGATCAGTCCATGGGTGATAAGGGCGCTGGTTGCTACGGAAGATAGTCGTTTTTACCGGCACAGTGGGATAGATTGGCGTGGGACGGTTGCGGCGGTGGTGTATACGATTATGGGCAGGAAGCGTGGGGGCAGTACGATTACGCAGCAGCTGGCGAAGAATTTGTTTCCGAGGACGCACACGGGGAATATTTTTGCGCTGATTTTGACCAAGTTAAAGGAATGGGTGATTGCCGTGGAGCTGGAGCGCCGGTATACCAAGCGCGAGATTTTGTGGTTGTATCTGAACATTGTGCCGTTTGGGGGGATGATTTATGGCATCAAGAATGCCAGTGAGTATTATTTTGGGGTGGGTCCGGATTCGTTGCGTGCTGAGCAGGCGGCGTTGCTCATCGGTATGTTGAAGGGTACGTCGTATTACAATCCGTTTTATCATCCGGATCGTGCGCGGGCTCGGAGGAATGTGGTGCTGTATCGGATGTATCGTGTTGGGTATTTGACACGTGAGGAATATGATTCGTTAAGTCGGTTGCCGTTGGGGGTTCGTCGTGGTGGCGGTGGTGGAGTAGGGAGTCGTGCACCGTATTTTCAGGCGTATGTGAAGCGTGAGTTGATGCGGCTTTTGAGGGATTTGCGTAAGCCGGATGGGACGCCGTACAATCTCTATGAGGATGGGTTGCGGGTGTATACGACGTTGAACCTCAAGATGCAGCGGTATGCGCGTGCGGCGGTTCGTGCGCATCTGGGTGAATTACAGGAGGTGTTCTGGCGTCAGTTGCGTCGTGGGGTCTGGAAGGAGCATCGGGACTATCTCTTGGTGGAGGCGCGCAAGACGAGGCGGTATCGGTATTTGCGTGATTCTCTGGGGTTGTCGGAAGATTCTATCTGGCGGGTATTGTCTGAGCCGGTTGCAATGCAGGTTTTTACATGGAGGGGTGTTCGGGACACGGTGCTTTCTCCGCTGGATTCTATTCGGCATCATCTGGAGATCATGCAGGTAGGGGTATTGGCGGTGGATTTGTATACGGGCGGGATTCGTGTGTGGGTGGGTGGTCCGGACTTTCGGTTTTTCCAGTATGATCATGTGGTTGCGCGTCGTCAGGTGGGTTCTACGATTAAGCCGTTTATTTACAGTCTGGTGGTTAAGAGGGGTTGGACGCCCTGTCGGCTGGTTCCGAACATTCCTGTAGTTTTTGAGGATTTTGATTTTTGGAGTCCGAAGAATGCGGGGGGTGTAGTGGGTGGGGAGGTGTCGCTGGTTCAGGGTCTTGCGTATTCGCTCAATATTGTAACGGCTTATTTAGTGAAGATTTTGACGCCGACGGTGGTGTCGGAAGAGTTGAAGCAATTTGGTTTTACGGGTATGATTCCTCCGTATCCGTCAATTGTTCTGGGCACGCCTGAGATTCCGCTTTTGGAGATGGTTCAGGCGTTTACGGTGTTTGGCAGGGAGGGTACGATGGTGGTGCCTTATGCGATTGAGCGTGTTGAGGATCGGCATGGGAATGTGCTGTATCAGCATACGGTGGAGGTTCGTGAGGTGCTTTCTCGTGAGGTTGCCAATACGGTTTTGGCGATGTTGCGTCAGGTGGTGGATCATGGTACGGCGGTTCGGTTGCGGTATCAATATCGCTTGGAAGGGGATATTGCCGGGAAGACGGGGACGACGGAGGAGCATGCGGATGGGTGGTTTATTGGTTTGGTGCCGGGCTTGGTCGCGGGGGTTTGGGTGGGTTGGGAGTATCCTTTTTTGCATTTTCGGAGCATGCGCTGGGGTCAGGGTGCGACGATGGCGCTTCCTATTTGGGCGGAGTTGATTCGTCGGACGTGGTCGGATACGACCTTAGTGTATAAGCCGGGGTATTTTCCGCAGTTGACGCCACAGTTTTTGCAGCGGTTTCCGTGTATTGTTCGGTGGCAGTCGTTGAAGCGTCAGGTGGGGGCGACGGGTGCGGGCGATGTGATGGGTGGTGAGGAGCCCGATTTGTTCTTTTGAAAAATTTTGGGGAGTGGGGGAGACAACCTCTCCCTATGCTTTCGTTATCTTAATCTATGGGGGGCGAATAAAAGGGCGAAGGCATGTGGCGAGGACTGGGAACAGGAAGTTTTGTGGTGATGGGGGTTGTTTTGGGTTATTGGGGGTTGCATGCGGAGGTTCGGATTTACAGCAATGAATATTTGTATTTGGGAGCGGGTGCGGAGGGGATGGGTCAGGGCAACACGTGGTTTGCGCGTGCTGGGGGTCCGCTGGCGGTGTACTGGAACAGTGGAGGTCTTGTGGGTGTTGAGGCGCCGTTGACGCTTCATGCGTCATATTCTTCGTATTTTGGTAATCTGGTTCAGTATGTGGTGTTGAGTGGGGTTCGTCGGCTGGGTGCGTCGGAGGCACTGGGCTTGACGTTTCTTCGTGTGGGGATTGATGATATTCCGTATACGCTGTATTTGGTTCAGCCGGATGGGTCTGTGGATTTTTCGCAGGTGACGTCGTTTTCGGAAGCCAGTTATGCGGTGCTTGTGGGGTATGGGCGGTCTGTGGAGTGGGGGGGTCATCGGTTGGGTGTGGGGATGACTGCGAAGATTTTGCATCGGCGTGCAGGGACGTTTGCGCGTGCGTGGGGGTTTGGTATAGATCTGGGTGTTCAGTGGCGGCGTGATCCGTGGTATTTGGGTGTGGTGTTGCGGGATGCGACGACGACGGTGACGGCGTGGTCGTTTTCGTTTACGGCGGAGGAGCGGGCGATTTTGGAGGCGACGGGGAATCCTGTGCCGAGTTCTTCGTGGGAGGTTACGGTTCCGCGTCTTCAGGTGGGTTTTGCGTTTCGGTATGAGCCGTTTTACTGGCTGGAGGTGTTTCCGGAGGTGGGTTTGACGTTGACGATGGATGGCAAGCGGAATGTGTTATTGGGTTCTCGGGTTGTGAGTGTGGATCCGACGGGTGGGATTCAGTGTTTATTGTGGGAGCGGATTGCGGTTCGTGCGGGTTTTCATACGGTGCAGCGGATTCCGGGTCGTGAGGTGGGTCAGTGGGGCTGGGGCGTGACGCCCACGCTGGGTATGGGTCTACGCTTAGAACGTCTCCAGATTGACTATGCGATCTTGAATGCGGGGAATGCGAATGTGGGCTTGCCGTCGCATGTTGTTTCGTTGCAGTTGCAGATTTTTGGTGAGGGGAGTAATGGTCGTGAATAGGGGGTAGTGATGAGTGGGTTGTGGAGAAGTTTGGTTTTGTGGTTTGGGGGTGTGCTGTGGATGTGGGGTTGGGAGGTGGGTCCGGTGGTTTGGTGGCGTGTGAATCATCCGTATTATCGTGCGAAGGTTGTGGAGCCTGGTCTTTACCGGGTAGATTATGCGACGTTGCAGGCGCTGGGGATTCCTGTCAGTCAGATAGATGCTTCGCAGTATCGGGTTTATTATTTGGGTAAGCCTTTGTGGCTGTTTGTGGGCAATGATCAGGAGGAGCGTGTGGGTGTGTTGCAGCCAGGGGATTATATAGAGTTTTATGTTCCGCGGGCGAATTATTTGCTGGATACGGCGTTGTTTGTTGATCCTGGGGATCGTCCGACGCGCTATGTGAGTTATTTTAATGATACGTCGTATGTGTATTTGACGTGGGAGAGTGGTGTGGACACGCATCGTCTGGATCTGGTGGTTACGGTGAGTGGTGCGCATCCTGCGGTGGAGCCGTATGTGTATGTGGAGGAGGTTCGTGCGGGTCGTGTGCGTTATCATCGTGGTAAGCCTGTGACGGTGGGCACGTACAATTTCTGGTCGGCGACGTATGATGAGTCGGAGGGGTGGTATTTGTTTGTTTCGGGTGTTTTGAATGGTGTGTATGATTGGACGACGACGTTGAATTTAGTGGGGGTGTATAGTGGGGGGAATGCGTGGATAGAGGTGGTTTTGGGCGGATTGGCGTCGGTGACGCATTCGTATGAGGTTCTGGTGAATGGGAATGGTGTGCTGTCGGGCACGTACAGTGGCTGGTCGGTTCATGTGGCGAGTGGTGGGTTTTCGTCGTCGTGGTTGACGGGGAGTACGGTTGTTCGGGTTCGGTTGAATACGGGTGGTGTTCAGCAGGATCGGCAGGGTGTGGCGTCGGTTCGGGTTTTGTATCCGCGTCGTACGGATGTTCCGTTTGTAGCGGAGCCGGGCACGCGTGCGTATCTGGAGGTGGGTGGTGGGGCACGGCATTTGCGTGTTCAGTTGCAGGGGTATACGGCTCCGCCGGCGGTTTTGCATGATTTGACTGCGCGTGTACGTGTGGTGGGGATGGATAGCAGTGGTTTGACGTTGTTTGATTTGCCGGGTTGGAGTGGGGGTGGTCAGCGAGAAGTTGTGTTTGGTCAGGCGAGGCGGTTGGTGGCGAGTTCGTTCCAGCTGGTTGTGTTTCCGGATTGGCTGGTGGAGGGGGTTGCGCCGGATTATGTGGTGGTGAGTGTTGAGCCGTGGTTGTCGTCGGGTGCGTTGTCGGATTTGCTTGCGCATCGGAGCAGTGGAGTGGGTGGTGGTTTTCGTGTGCGGTCGGTTCATGTGGGTTTGCTTTATGATGCGTATGCATATGGGATGGTGTTGCATCCGTTAGCGATTCGGAATTTTATTTTGCACCAGGTGGGTCGGTTGAAGGCACAGGGTTTTACGCGTCCTCTTCATGTGCTTTTGGTTGGGAGGAGTTATTCTGCGGAGAGGCATGAGTATTTTACGCGGACGGAGGTTCCGACGTTTGGTGCGATGGCGGGGGATGTGTTGCTGGCGTCGTCGTATGATTCGTCGTGTTATTTTTGTCCTGTGGCGGCGATAGGGAGGCTGGTTCCCACGTCGGAGGAGGAGTTGCGTGCGTATGTGGATAAGGTGATTGAGCATGAGGAGGCGCTGAGTGGTGTGGGAGGTGGTCTGGAACGGATGTGGTGGAAGAATGTGTTGCATTTGGGTGGTGGGAAGACGGTGGGTGAGCAGCAGATGTTGCGCAATTATTTGAATCAGTTGAAGGCGATTATAGAGGGTCCGGCGTTTGCGGGTATGGTGACGTCGTTTTTTAAGTCGTCGCCGGATCCGATAGAGATTGTGAATACGCAGAAGTTTGATTCGTTGATTCGTGAGGGAGTGTCTATTCAGACGTTTTTGGGTCATTCGTCCATTAATTCGTTTGATGTGTACATTGATGAGCCAGAGAATTATCCGAATGAGGGTAAGTATCCTGTGTTTTTTTCTGGTGGCTGTTATTCGGCGGATATTTTTCGGGATGGTGTGACGATTGCGCATCGGTTTATGTATACTGCGGGGCGAGGTGCGGTGGGTTTTTATGGTAGTCCGTATCTGGCGTTTGCCAGTGCGCATTATGTAATTGGTCGTGCGTGGTATTTATCGTTTGCGAAGGCGCCGTGGCGCAGTGTGGGTGAGCACTGGCTGGAGGCGTACAGGTATTTGTCTGGTCAGGGTTTGGCGAATAGTTTGCTTCGGTGGCATCTGGTTACGTGGGTTCATCATGGTGATCCGGGTCATTTTTTGACGCGGGATCGGTTGCCGGATTATGTGGTTGATCCTGTTCGGACGCAGGTTTTAAATAATCCGGTTTCGGTTTATGATGATTCGTTGTGGGTTCGGGTAGTGGTGTGGAATACGGGGATAGGTGTGGAGGATACGTTTACGTTGCTGGTTTCGCATCGGTATCCGTCGGGTCAGTCGGTGGTGTATCGGTGGCGTGTGGGTGCGCCGTGGCTGGTAGATACGTTTGAGGTTGGTATTCCATTGGAGGGTGCGATCAGTCAGGGTTTGAATTTGCTGACGGTGGTTGTGGATGCGGATCAGGAGATACCTGAGCTGGAGGATGTGTCCAATAATCAGTTGCAGTTGACGGTGCTGGTAGGTGTGGAGAAGGTTGAGCCGGTATATCCGTATCCGTGGATGCGCGTGGATACGGCGCCGGTTACGTTGTATGCGTTTACGGGGAGTGTGTTGAGTTCGCCCGGCACGTATGTGGTTCAGATAGATACGTCGCCGACGTTTTCCAGTCCGTTGTTTCGTGAGGTGGAGTTGACGGGGGTGTATGGTCTGGTGAAGTGGACGCCTGAGATTCCGTGGTTAGAGGGTGTGACGTATTTCTGGCGTGTCCGTGCTGGTGGGGATACTGTTTGGTCTGAGCAGTCGTTTACGTATGTGGGTCGTGGAGGGGGTAGTGGCTGGCGTCAGCAGCATCCGTATGAGTGGTACCGGAGTGGACGTCGTGTGGGTTTGCGGCAGGTGGGTCAGTCGTATCGGTTTGTGTTTTCTGCGGCGAATCGGTCTATTGCGGTGAAGACGGCGAATTACTGGTGGAATTATTGGCGTCGGGTGAATCCTGTGGCGGATAATTGTGATGAGTTGTTCTGGTTGATGGATGGGAGTCGGATGGACAATGCGTGTTGTGCGCGGTGGATGGGTCAGCATTGTTGTGGGTGGAGTGCGTACAATGGTTTGGGAGGGATTCAGATTTTTGCGATAGACACGTTGACGGGCGAGGTGTTGGAGGGTGTGGATTTGTTACCGGCGCCGCCTGCGGGTCCGGATGGCTGGGGTGATCAGTGGGGCGAGTATCATTGTCCGTGGGATCGTGGTGGGGATGCGGGTTTGGATTTTGTGGATGTGTGGATTTTGATTTCGCAGGGTGGTCGGATAGATACGGTGGCGAGTCAGCAGGATTTTCAGCAGCGGATTGTTCAGTTTTTGACGAATTTGCCGCGGCGGTATTATTTAGGTGTTGTGGGGATTGGTGGCTGGCATGCGCCGCGTCCGTCGTTGTGGAGTTCGTCGTTGCGCAGTGTGTTGCAGTCTTTGGGTTTTACGGCTGTGGACAGTTTATGTGATTTGTGTCCGTTTATATTTTTTACGCGGTTGGGTGATCCGGGGTTTGAGCCGGTTCAGATTTGGGGTGATACGTTTGATGTGCTGTACTGGGATACGGTGTTATCGGGTCGGTGGTTGTCCGGGTATATGGAGAGTCCGGTGATTGGTCCTGCGGGTCGGTGGCATCGGTTGCGGTGGTCGGTTAGTGGTCGGGATAGTGAGTCGGATACGTCGTGGGTGTCGGTGTATGCGATAGATCGGTGGGGTCGTGAGTATCTGGTGATCCCTGTGTTGAGGGGTGGTGATACGAGTTTGTCGTGGTTACCTGCGAAGGATTATCCGTATTTGAAGTTGCGGTGGTATGTTTCGGACACGGTACGGGGCACGCCGTTGCAGTTGCGTTTTTGGGAGGTGGAGTATGAACCGTATCCGGAGCTGGTGTACAATCCGATGGCGCATTTTCGTGTGGCGAAGGACACGGTGTATTATGGGGAGGTTTACAGGTTAGAGGTGGCGGTGGAGAATGCTTCGGATTTTGGGACGGATACGGTGGTGGTGGATGTGGTTCGTGTTGGTGGTAGTGGTGTGGATTCTCAGCTGTTGCGGTTATCGGCGTTTGGTCCTAAGGAGATTCGGGTGATGCGTGTTGAGGTAGGGAGTGAGGGTTATTCTGGGGAGAATGTGTTGTTTGTGCAGTTGAATCCGTATCGGTCGTGGTTGGGTGGTCTGGTTCAGCCTGAGGCGTATTCGTGGAACAATTTGCTGTATCGTTCGTTTTATGTACGTCGTGATTATCGGAATCCGTATGTGGATGTGACGTTTGATGGTCGTCATATTTTTGATGGGGATTATGTTTCGCCGACGCCGGAGATAGAGATTGTATTTCGTGATGATAATCCGTATTTGCCGTTGAATGACACGTCGTTGTTTCGGATTTATCTGGAGTATCCGGATGGTAGTTTGCGGTATATGAGTTTTCGTGATCGGGATGTGGCGTTTTATCCTGCGCGTGGTGGTGGAGGGGTGAATGAGGCGCGAGTGGTGCTGAGGCCGCGGTTGGAACAGGATGGGCTGTATACGTTAATTGTTCAGGGTTCGGATCGTGCTGGTAATCAATCGGGAAAGTTTGATTATCGGATTTCGTTTCGTGTTGAGCATAAGCCGATGATCACGCATGTATTCAATTATCCGAATCCGTTCAGTCGTGCGACGCGATTTGTGTTTGTTTTGACGGGTAGTCGTGTTCCCGATGATTTGCGCATTCAGATCATGACGGTTTCGGGTCGTGTGGTTCGTGAGATCACGAAGGAGGAGCTGGGTCCGATTCATATTGGGACGAACATCACGGAGTTTGCGTGGGATGGTACGGATCAGTGGGGTCAGCCTCTGGGGAATGGCGTGTACTTTTACCGGGTGATTGCCCGGATAGACGGGGAGGACGTAGAGCGGTTGCCGACTGAGGCGGATCGGTTTTTCTCCAGTGGCTTAGGTAAAATGTATCTGGTGCGATGAGTGGTCGTGGTGGTGGTTTTGGGGACGAGCTGGCACGCATCCGGAACTTTGCCATTATTGCGCACATTGATCATGGAAAGAGCACGCTTGCGGATCGGTTACTGGAGCGGACACGGACGTTGTCTGAGCGTGAGCTGCGCGATCAGGTTTTGGACACGATGGATCTGGAGCGTGAGCGTGGTATTACGATCAAGAGTCATGCGATCCGGATGACGTATGAAGTGGATGGGGAGCGGTACACGTTGAATTTGATAGATACGCCGGGTCATGTGGATTTTACGTATGAGGTGAGTCGGGCGTTGGCGGCGTGTGAGGGTGCGTTGCTGGTGGTGGATGCGTCGCAGGGGATTGAGGCGCAGACGGTTTCCAATTTGTATTTAGCGTTAGAGCAGGATCTGGAGATCATTCCTGTGGTGAACAAGATAGATTTGCCGCATGCGCGTCCTGAGGAGGTGTCGCGTCAGATTGTTCAGCTTTTGGGTTGTTCTCCGGAGGAGATCGTGTATGTGAGTGCGCGTACGGGAGAGGGTGTGGATAGGTTGTTGCGTGCGATTGTGGAGCGTATTCCGCCGCCTGTGGGGGATGTGGGTGCGCCGTTGAAGGCGTTGATTTTTGATTCGCGATATGATACGTATCGGGGTGTGATTATGTATGTTCGGGTTATGGATGGGGAGGTTCGTCCGGGCATGCGGATTCGGTTGATGCATGCGGGTGAGGAGTATACGGTTGAGGAGGTGGGTGTGTTGCGGTTGCGTCATTATCCGCTGGAGGCGTTGCGATCGGGGATGGTGGGATATGTGATGGCGGGTATTCGTGAACCGAGGCATGTTCGTGTGGGTGATACGGTTACGGATGCGGAGAATCCGGCTGGGGAAGCGATTCGGGGTTTTCGTCCTGCGAAGCCGTTTGTGTTTGCGGGTTTTTATCCGGCGTCTGGGGAGAATTATCAGGCGTTGCGAGAGGCGCTGGATAAGTTAAGGTTGAATGATCCGGCGATTGTGTATGAGCCGGAGTCGTCGCCTGCGCTGGGTTTGGGTTTTCGTGTGGGCTTTTTGGGTTTGTTGCATATGGAGATTGTTCAGGAGCGGTTGGCGCGTGAGTTTGGTGTGGAGGTGGTTGTGACGGTTCCGACGGTGTCGTATCGTGTGAAGATGAAGACTGGTGAGGTTCGTGAGGTTCGTACGCCGTCGGAGTTTCCGAATCCGGGTTTGATAGAGGAGGTTGCGGAGCCGTATGTGCATGCGCAGATTTTGACGCCGTCGGAGTATGTGGGTGGTTTGCTGGAGTTGTGCATGAAGCGTCGTGGTCGGTTGTTGAATCAGGTGTATTTGACGCCGGAACGTGTTCAGCTGGAGGTGGAGTTGCCGCTTGCGGAGATTTTGTTTGATTTTTACGACAGGTTGAAGAGTGTTTCGCGAGGGTATGCTTCGTTTGATTATCAGGTGGTTGGGTATAAGGCGTCGGATTTGGTGAAGCTGGATATTTTGTTGAATGGGAAGCCGGTGGATGCGTTGTCGTTTTTGGTTCATCGTTCACGGGCGTATGAGGTGGGGAGGCGGATTTGTCGGAAGTTGAAGGAGACGATTCCTCGTCAGTTGTTTGAAGTGGCGATTCAGGCGGCGATAGGCAGTCGTGTGATTGCGCGTGAGACGTTGAAGCCGTTGCGTAAGGATGTGACGGCGAAGTGTTATGGCGGGGATGTTACGCGTAAGCGCAAGTTGCTGGAGAAGCAGAAGGAGGGGAAGAAGCGGTTGAAACAGATTGGGAAGGTTCAGGTTCCTCAGGAGGCGTTTTTGGCGGTGATGCGTGCTTCGGAGGAGTAGCGATTTTGGATACGATTTGTGTGGGGTAGTACGTTTTGGGTGAATAAGGGCGATGGGCAGGATTGGCTTGGATATGGGTTTGGGGGAACGGACAGGTGGTCGGAGTGGAGTGGAGGTGGTGTTTTGGGTTGTTGGGAGGGTGGTGTTGGGGTTGATTGTGGGTTGTTGGGGTTTGTTGGGGCAGGGTGGTAGTGGAGTGGGTCGGTATTTGTTGCGAGGGGTTGTGGTGGATTCGTTTTCTCGGGAGGCGCTTCCGTTTGCTCAGGTGGAGGTTGTGGAGGCGAAGAAGGTGTTTCAGGCTGGTCCGTATGGGAATTTTTCGGTTTGGTTGAGAGGTGGTGTGTATACGGTGCGTGTTCGTGCGGTGGGGTATGTGGAGCGTGCGGTTCGTGTAGAGGTGAACCGGGATGTGGTGGTTCAGATTGGTTTGGTACCGGTTCAGCGTCGGTTGCGTGCTGTGGAGGTTCGGAGTCGTCGTCGGTCTTCGGAGGAGGTGTCTATGAGTAAGATTCGTGTTCCGATTCGGACGTTGCGCGAGATACCTGTGGCGTTTGGTGAGCAGGATCCGATTCGTGCGTTGCGTATGTTGCCTGGTGTTCAGTCTGCGGGGGATGCGACGCCGGGTTTGGTGGTACGGGGTGGCACGCCTGATCAGGTGTTGATTTTGCTGGATGAGGCGGTGGTGTACAATCCTGGTCATTTGTTTGGTTTGTTTTCGGTGTTTAATCCGGATGCGTTGCATTCTGTGACGTTGTTTCGTGGTGGGATTCCGGCGCGGTATGGGAATCGGTTGTCGGCGGTGCTGGATGTACGGATGCGTGAGGGGAATTTACGGAAGTATCGTGTGCGGGGTGGATTGGGTTTGATTTCCTCGCGATTGGCTGTGGAGGGTCCGCTGGTTCGTGATCGTGCGTCGTTTATGGTTGCGGGACGTCGCACGTACTTTGATTTGTTGTTTGGCAAGTATTTGAAGACGTTCACGTACAATTTTTATGATTTGAACATGAAGATGAATTTTCGTTTGGGTGAGTCTATGCGTTTTTATTTGAGCGGGTATTTTGGTCGGGATCAGTTTTACTTTAAGGAGCCGGAGGGTTCGTTTCAGGTGTGGATGCCGTGGGGGAATCAGACTGTGACGGCGCGGATGACGCGTATGATGAAGGGTGGTGGTTTTTTGTTGACGACGTTGACGTACAATGAGTTTCGTTCGTCTATGGAGGTTGAGGAGCGTTCGTTGCAGGTGGTGATTGCTTCGTACATTCGGGATCTTTCTGCGCGAGTGGATTATCAATTTGCGCAGCGTGGCAGTCATTTGGTTCGGAGTGGGGTGAGTTTGACGCATCATACGTTTTCGCCCTTAGCGTTTGCGTTGCAGACGGATGAGAAGCCTTCGCATCCAAGGAAGAAGTATGTTCTGGATGGTGCGGTGTATGTAGAGGATGAGTGGCAGGTTGGGAGGCGCTTGGGGATAGAGTGGGGTTTGCGGTATACGTTTTTTGCGCATCTGGGTCCGTATGTGCATTATTTGTATGGAGGGGATGGGCGTCCGTATGATTCGGTGGAGTATGGTTGGGGACGTGTGATTCGTGTGTATCATGGGGGTGAGCCGCGGTTATCGGTTCGGTATCGTCTGGATAGTTTTCAGTCTGTGAAGGGTTCGGTAATGTATATTCAGCAGTATTTGCAGCTGGTGAGTAATTCGGCGTTGACGACGCCGTTTGATTTGTGGATACCGAGTTCGTTGCTGGTGAAGCCTGCGCGTATGCTGGAGTTTGCGTTGTCGTATGTTCGTGATGGGTTTCGGTTGCCGTATTCGGTTTCTTTAGGTTTGTATTATCGGTATTTGTGGAATTTGCTGGAGTTTAAGGATAATTATGTTCCGGATGTGAATCATGATCCGGAGTATAGTCTGGTGCGTGGTACGGGAGAGAGTTATGGGTTGGAGGCGAGTGTGGAGTATGATGGTGATTGGCTTACGTTGCTGGTGGGGTATACGCTGTCGTGGAACTGGCGGTATTTTCCTGAGTTGAATGGAGGGAGGCGGTTTCCGTCGCGGTATGATCGTCGTCATGATTTGTCGGTTTTGGTGTTGTGGAAGTTGGGCTGGCGCTGGCGGTTTGGGTTGACGTTTGTGTATGGTACGGGGAATACGGCGACGTTGCCTACGGAGTTTTATTTGATTCGGTTTATGCTGGTTCCGCATTATACGGCTCGGAATAATTTTCGCTTGCCGCCGTATCATCGTATGGATTTGTCGGTGACGTATCGGTTTCGTATAGCGAAGAAGTATATGCAGGAGTTGATTTTGACGTTGTATAATGTGTACAATCGTCAGAACATCTTTTTCATCTGGTTGAGCACGCGAGGCGATTGGCAGACCGGTATTTATCAGAAGTTTTATCAGGTTACGTTGTTTCCGTTTTTGCCGACGTTGACGTGGAATTTTCGTTTTTGAGGAAAAGGGTGGGCAGATGGGGATGTGGTCTTGTGAGGGGTTTTGTTTCCGGTTTGTTGTGTGTGGTCTGGGTGTATGTTTGGTGGTGTTGGGTGGTTGTCAGAAGCCGCTGGAGCTTCGGTTGCCTGATCCGGAGCGGTTGCATTATGTGGTGGAGGGGTATATTGAGCCGGGTGTTCCGCCGGTGGTGGTGTTGATGCGGTCTATGGGTTTTCGGGATACGCTCAGTATGCAGACGTATTATGAGTTGTTTGTGCATGGTGCGGTGGTTCGGGTTTCGGATGGGAGTCAGACGGTAACGCTTCGTGAGATTCGGACGGACACGCTTCCGGGCTGGCTTCTTTCTGGATTGCAACAGTTTGTTACGTTGCCGCTGGATTCTGTGCCGCCGTTGTATTTTTACACGACGGTGGACATGGTGGGTGTTCCTGGCAGGACGTATTCTCTGGAGGTGGTGATTCCGGGTGATACGGTTGTGCTTCGTTCGTGGACGCGGATACCGGGTGCGCCCCGTCCGTTAGATTCGCTGTGGGTGGTTCCTGTGAATGATTCCATGGTGGAGTTGTGGGCGCGGTTTGCGGATCCGCCGGAGACGCCCCAGTATTATCGGTATATGGTGAAGCGGAATTGGGAGCCGTTTTGTGATCCGCTGGGGAATGTGATTGAGGATCGGTATTTCAATGGCAGGACGATTACGTTTGACATCAATCCAGGTATATGCAATATTTATGGTTATGATTTTGAGGAGGAGTTGCCGCCGACGAAGTTTTTCCGGGGTGATACGGTTGTGATTCGGTGGTGCAGGATAGATGGTGCGCAGTATCGTTTTTGGTTGACGCTGGGTTTTGCGATCTCCAGTTTGTCCAATCCATTTGCGGGTCCGGTTCGTGTGGAGTCCAATATAGAGGGGGGCTTGGGGATCTGGGGTAGTACTCATTGTGTGGTTCAGGGGATTCGGATTCCGGAGTAGGAAAAAGGGTGGTATGGGTGGAGGTGGTTCTGGGGTTGGTCGGGTAAGGCAAGGCGTTGGGCTTACGGACGAGGAGAAGGCGCGGTTGAAGAAGAAAATTGACTTTATTATCCAGACGTTCAAGAAGGTGGATGCGAATCCCACGACGGAGTTAAAGTACAGGAATGCGTATGAGCTGGTGGTGGCGACGATTTTGTCGGCGCAATGTACGGATCGTCGTGTGAATGCGATTACGCCGGCATTGTTTCAGCGGTATCCGACGGTGGAATCGCTGGCGCGTGCGACGCCTGAAGAGGTGTATGAATACATCAAGACGTGTTCGTATCCGAATAATAAGGCGAAGTATCTGGTGGCGATGGCGCGGAAGGTGGTGCAGGAGTTTGGTGGTCGGATTCCGGAGCGTGCTCGGGATTTGATGCGGTTACCGGGTGTGGGCAGGAAGTCGGCGCATGTGATTGCGGCGACGTTGTATGGTGAGCCTGTGATTGGTGTGGACACGCATGTATTTCGTGTTACGCGACGTCTGGGTTTGCATCGTATGCGTCATCCGCATCAGGTGGAGCGGCTTTTGATGGAGCTGGTTCCGGAGGGTGATCGTCCGCGGTTTCATCACTGGTTGATTTTGCATGGTCGGTATGTGTGCAAGGCACGGAATCCGGATTGTGGACGTTGTCTGTTGACGGAGATTTGTGAAGAGTATAAGCGTCGTGTACAAAAAGAGGGAGATGGGTGAGGTGGTTTTGGGGATAGAGACTTCGTGTGATGAGACGTCGGTGGGGGTTACGGAGGGTGTTCGGCTGTTGGGTTTGGCGACGTGGTCGCAGATGGTGCACAGTCGGTATGGGGGTGTGGTTCCGGAGTTGGCGGCGCGTGAGCATGTGATACGGATTGTTTCGGTTTTGGAGGAGGCGTTGTCTCGTGCTGGTTTGGGTTTAGAGGAGGTGGGTGCGATTGCATGTACTCGGGGTCCGGGTTTGATCGGTGCGTTGATGGTGGGTTCGTTGTTTGGACGGGGTTTGGCGCAGGTGCTGGGCAAGCCGTTTATTTCGGTGAATCATTTGCATGGGCATTTGCTGACGCCGTTGTTTGGTGATCCGGATCTGGCTTTTCCGTATTTGTGTTTACTGGCGTCGGGTGGCCATACGATGCTGGTGATGGTTTGGGATCCGTTGAAGGTGGAGGTTTTGGGCTGGACGCTGGATGATGCGGCGGGGGAAGCGTTTGACAAGGCGGGTGTGTTGCTGGGTTTACCGTATCCGGCGGGTCCGCATATAGATCGGCTTGCGCAGGGTGGGGATTTGGGTCGGTATCGGTTGCGTGCGCCGCAGGTTTCGGGTTTTCATTTTAGTTTTAGTGGGATTAAGACGGCGTTTTTGAATTTGGTGAAGCGGTTGCGGAGGGAGGGTGGGTGGTCGTTGATAGAAAAGGAGAAGGCACATTTGGCGGCGTCGGTTCAGTCTGCGATTGTGGATCATCTGGTGAGTCGGTTGCGCAAGGCGGTGAAGCAATATCGTCCGGAGCGGATTGCGATTGTGGGTGGCGTTTCTGCGAATTCGTATTTTCGGCGGTGTGCGGCGGGTTTGGCGCGAGAGTTTGGTATACAGTTTGTTGCGCCGCCGTTGTCGTTGTGTACGGACAATGGTGGGATGATTGCGCTTGCGGGGTATTTTAAGTGGCGGTCGGGTCGTGTGGGCTCGCTGACGGATAGTCCGTGTGCGCGTTTACCGCTTGAGGAGTTCATTTGAGGGAAATTGGGTGTGTCATGTCGGGGAAGTCTTCGGGGAAATCGGTGGTTTGTCCTGGTGTGGGTGAACGGATTCAGTTGTCGTTTCCAGAGGAGCTGGTTCGGTTTCGGACGGAGGTGCCTGTGTCCATTAACTGGATTAATTATGGTGGGCATATGGATAATGCGGCGTATTTGGCGGTTTGTCATGAGGTTCGTTTGCGTTTTTTGCGGGAATTGGGTGTTTCTGAGGAGGATCTGGGTGATGGTCGGACGGGTTTGATCATGACGGAGGCGGTGGTTCAGTATTTGGCAGAGGTGTTTTGGGGTGAGGTGCTGGTTGTGGAGGTGGCGCCGGTGGTTCAGTTGCCATTACAGTTGTTTCTCTATTATCGGTTGATTCGGAGGTCGGATAGTAAGGTGTGTGGTTTGGTACGGACGTTGCTTGTGGGTTTTGATTATGGGAGGAAGCGTGTGTCTGCGCTGCCGTCGGATTTTGTGCGTCGGTTAGGTGTTTGAGGTTTTTGGTGAGGAGAAGAATTTTGTTTTGCATTTGAGCTGTATATTGGATTATGGATGGGGCAAATTGGGATTGGCATGTTGGGTTTGAGGGGCTTTGGTTTTTGTGTTGTTGTTTTGTGGTATGGTTTATTTTGTGGGGTGATGCTGTTTGGTCAGTCGGGTTTGACGAGGGTTTGCACGGATTGGCTGTGGCTGGATCGGGACAGTGGAGGAGTTTGGTTGGGGAAGTTGGAGGTTCCTGTGGGTGCTGAGTGTTTGAAGGGATATGTGGAGGCGGTGGTGTATGCGGAAGGGGAGTTGGGC
>JALWYU010000042.1 GCA_026992635.1 Bacteroidota bacterium
GAGTGGCTGGGGTATGGAGGGGGAAATCCCTTTGCCCATGCGTAGTGTCATCACGCGGTTTCCCAAGAAGAAGCTGGGCAAAGCCCGGTTGAACGAGCTGTACTATCTTCCGCAGCACAATTTAATGGAGGTTCAGCTGGAGTCGTTTCGTGAGTTTATGCAGGTGGATGTTCCGCCGCACAAGCGGAAGGAGCAGGGTCTTTACAAGGTATTTAAGGAGAATTTTCCGATCAGCGATCCGCGCCAGCTGTACGTGATGGAATTTCTGGACTATTTTATTGAGCCGCCGCGGTATTCACCTGAGGAGTGCAAGCGACAGGGGTTGACGTACAGTGTTGCGTTGAAGGCACGCTTGCGTGTGTACTGTACGGATCCGGAGCACGTGGAGTTTGAGACGGTGGAGCAGGATGTCTTTTTGGGGAACATTCCGTATATGACGCCGAATGGTACGTTTATTGTGAATGGTACGGAGCGTGTTGTGGTTTCGCAGATTCATCGTGCGCCAGGCATTCTTTTTACGAGCAGTATTCATCCGAATGGTACGCGTTTGTACAGTGTTCGGATTATTCCTGCGCGAGGCACGTGGATGGAGATGGCGACGGACACGTCTGGCGTACTGTACGTGTATTTAGATCGGAAGAAGAAGGTGCCGGCAACGGTGATTTTGCGTGCTTTGGGGTATGCGACCGATCGGGATATTCTGTTGTTGTTTGATGTGGTGGAGCGTGTTGCGGTTCGCAAGGAGGTGCTTGATCGGTATCGTGGTCGGAAGCTGGCGGCACGTGTGATGCATTCGTGGGTAGAGGAGTTTGTGGATGAGGATACGGGCGAGATTTCCACGATCACGCGCTATGAGGTGTTGTTAGAGCGTGGAGCGGTTCTGGATGATAAAGCAATTGCGTTGTTGCTGGAGCATGCGGAGAAGGTGGAGGAAGTGCTGGTGTTGCGCGAGAATCTCAATTACGATTTTTCCATTATTTTGAACACGCTGGCGAAGGACCCGACGAATACGCGTGAGGAGGCGTTGGCGTACATTTATCGGGTGAGCCGGAATACGGAGCCGCCCGATGTGGATACGGCGCAGCGGCACCTGGAGAATTTGCTGTTCAATCCGAAGAAGTTCAGTTTAGGAGAGGTGGGTAGGTACAAGCTCAACAAGAAGCTGGGTTTGGATTTGCCCTTAGATGAGATGCTGCTGACGAAGGAGGACTTTGTTGCGATTATCAAGCGATTGATGGATTTGTACAACAATTTGATTGAGGAGGATGAGGTGGATAGTTTGAGTCATCGTCGGTTGCGTCCTGTGGGTGAGCAGTTGTATGAGCAATTTGCGGTGGGGCTTGCGCGGCTGGCGCGTGCCATCAGCGAGAAGATGAACATTCGGGATGCGGAGGTGTTTACGCCGGATGAGTTGATTCAGACGAAGGTGTTCACGTCGGTGATTCAGCAGTATTTGTCTCAGGGTCAGTTGTCGCAGTTTGCGGATCAGACGAATCCGCTGTCGGTGTTGACGCATAAGCGTCGGGTGTCGGCGTTGGGTCCGGGCGGGTTGACGCGGGAGAATGCGGGTGTAGAGGTTCGGGACGTGCATCATTCGCATTATGGTCGGCTCTGTCCGATAGAGACGCCCGAAGGTCCGAATATTGGTTTGATCAATACGTTGGCTGTGCATGCGCGGGTGAATCACATGGGTTTTCTGGTTACGCCGTACTTACGTGTGAAGGATGGGGTGGTTCAGCTGGAGGAGGGTCCGGTGTATTTGACGGCGGATGAGGAGTCGGGCAAAGTGATTGCGCAGGCGTCGGTTCAGATTGATGAGCGTGGTCGGATTGTTCAGGAGTGGGTGCGTGCGCGGAAAGATGGGGACTTTGTGATTGTTCGTCCGGAAGAGGTGGATTATGTGGATTGTGCGACGAATCAGATTTTGGGTTTGTCGGCTTCGTTGATTCCGTTTATTGAGCATGATGATGCGAACCGTGCGTTGATGGGTTCTAATATGCAGCGTCAGGCTGTTCCGTTGATGGTGCCGGAGCCGCCACTGGTGGGTACGGGTATGGAAGCCAAGGCGGCGGAAGATTCGGGTGTGTTGTTGCGTGCGGAGGGTCATGGTGTCGTGGAATATGTGGATGCAGAGCGGATTGTGATTCGGTATGAGCGGACGCCGGAAGAAGAGCTGGTTTCGTTTGATGAGGATACAAAGACTTATTTGATTCCCAAGTTTCAGCGGACGAATCAGAATACGTGTATGAACTTTCGTCCGATTGTCAAGAAGGGGGACAGGGTTAAGCCGGGTCAGGTCCTGGTAGAGGGGTATTGTACAGCGGGTGGTGAGCTGGCGCTGGGCAAGAATCTTCTGGTGGCGTTTATGCCGTGGAAGGGATACAATTTTGAGGATGCGATCATTATTTCGGAGCGGTTGGTTCAGGAAGATGTGCTGACGTCAATCCATATAGAGGAGTATGAGACGGATGCGCAGATGACGAAGGCGGGTCCTGAGCAGATCACACAGGATGTTCCGAATGTTCCCGCGGAGGAGATCCGGCACTTAGATGAGAATGGGCTGGCGCGTGTAGGCACGCGTGTGAAGGAGGGGAACATTTTGGTGGGGAAGATTATGCCGAGGGGTGAGTCGGAGCCCACACCCGAAGAGAAGTTGTTGCGTGCGATTTTTGGGGATAAGGCGGCGGATTACAAGAATGTGTCGTTGCAGGCTGGTCCGGGTTTTGGGTATGGAGTAGTGATTGGGACGACGTTGTTTGTCCGGAAGGTCAGTGATGAGTACACGCGTCAAAAGGACAAGATTCTGAAGGAACGGATTGAAAAGGAGTTTGCGGAGAAGAAGGCGCGGTTACGCAAGCGGTTGCTTGAGAAACTGGAGCGTGTGCTTGTTGGGAAGACGTCGGCAGGGATTCGGGATTATTATGGTCGGATTTTGATTCCGGAAGGTGAGGAGATCACGCGTGCGCACCTGGATAAGATCAAGGACTACACGCGTGTGGATCCGTATGACTGGACGACGGACAGCAATACCAATGAGCTGGTGCTTCAGATTTTGCGCAACTACAAGAAGCATTATGATGAGCTGGAGGCGGCGCGCAAGCGTGAGCGTCATAAGATTGAGGTGGGTGTGGAGTTGCCCCATGGTGTGCATCAGCTGGCGAAAGTATTTGTTGCGAAGAAGCGGAAGATTAAGGTTGGGGATAAGCTGGCGGGTCGCCATGGGAATAAGGGTGTGATTGCGAAGATTGCGCGTGTAGAGGACATGCCGTTTTTGGAGGATGGGACACCCGTGGATATTATTTTGAATCCGCTGGGTGTACCTTCCCGGATGAATATTGGTCAGATTTATGAAGCGATTTTGGGGTGGGCGGCGTACAAGTTGGGGGTTCGGTTTGTGGTTCCGTCGTTTGATGGTCCTTCCTTAGATGAGATTCAGAAGTACTTAGATGAAGCGGGTTTGCCGCGGTATGGCGAGGTGTATTTGTATGATGGGGAGAGTGGAGAGCGTTTGCATCAGAAGGTGACGGTGGGCATGATTTACATGCTGAAGTTGATTCACATGGTGGAGGACAAGATTCATGCGCGGTCTGTGGGTCCGTATTCGTTGATTACGCAGCAGCCGTTGGGTGGTCGTGCGCATTTTGGTGGTCAGCGCTTGGGTGAGATGGAGGTTTGGGCGCTGGAGGCATATGGTGCGGCACATTGTTTGCAGGAGATGTTGACAATCAAGAGTGATGATGTACAGGGTCGTGTCCGGGCGTTTGAGGCGATTGTGAAGGGCGAGAATTTACCGAAGCCAGGGATACCGGAGTCGTTTCGTGTTTTGGTTCATGAGTTGCGAGGGCTTGTACTGGATTTACAGTTTGAATGAAGTGGTGTTCAGTTTTCAAAAAGTTTGCAACTTTTTGTTTTTGAGGTTGAAAACAGGGGGTCATGGTTACGCGTGTACGTCAGCCGTCGGACATTCCGGTGACGTTCAATTCCATTACGATTCGGCTGGCTTCCCCTGAGCTCATTTTGGAGCAGTCGTATGGGGAGGTGACGAAGCCGGAAACGATTAATTACCGGACGTTGAAGCCTGAGCCCGGCGGGTTGTTCTGTGAGCGGATTTTTGGTCCGGTGAAGGATTATGAGTGTGCATGTGGGAAGTACAAGCGTGCGCGCTATAAGGGGATTGTGTGCGATCATTGTGGGGTGGAGGTTACGGAGCGTCGTGTTCGTCGTGAGCGGATTGGGCACATTACTTTGGAGGTACCGGTTGTGCATGTTTGGTTCTTTCGGGGTGCGCCCAACATTATTGCGTTGCTTTTGGGGTATTCGTCTAAGGAGGTGGAGCAGATTGTGTACTATGAGCGGTATGTAGTGATTCAGCCGGGATTACTGGAGAATCAGCTGGAGCGAGGTCAGTTGTTGACGGAGGAGGAGTACGAAGAGGTGCTCAAGCAGATTCCGGAGGATAATGATAAGTTGCCGGACAGTGATCCGCATAAGGTGATCATCAAGCAGGGTGGGGAGGCGCTGGCGGAGTTGTTGAAGCGTTTAGATCTGGATGAGTTGTCTTCGGCGTTGCACAATCAGGCGATGCGTGAGCGTTCTCGTACGCGGCGCAATGAGATTTTGCGTCGTTTGCAGATTGTGGAGGCGTTTCGGAAGGCGCGTGAGCGCGGGATTGAGAATCGTCCTGAGTGGATGATCATTAAGGTGTTGCCGGTGATACCTCCGGAGTTGCGTCCTTTGGTACCGTTAGAAGGTGGGAAGTTTGCCAGTTCAGATTTGAATGAGTTGTATCGGCGTGTGATTATTCGGAATAACCGGTTGCGCCGTTTGCGTGAGATACGTGCGCCGGAGATTATTATTCGGAATGAGAAGCGGATGTTGCAGGAGGCGGTGGATGCGCTTCTGGATAATTCGCGGCGCATCAATGTTCAGCGTGGTGAGGAGGGGAGGCCGTTGAAGTCGTTGACGGATTCGCTGAAAGGGAAGAAGGGTCGGTTCCGTCAGAATCTGTTGGGTAAGCGTGTGGATTATTCGGGTCGGTCTGTGATTGTGGTGGGTCCGGAGTTGAAGATGCATGAGTGTGGATTGCCCAAGGAGATGGCGCTGGAGTTGTTCAAGCCGTTTGTGATCCGGTGGTTGATTGAGCGGCATATTGCCAAGACGGTGAAGGCGGCGAAGCAATTGATTGAGCGTCGTGATCCGATCATCTGGGAGGTGCTGGAGCATGTGGTTCAGGGTCATCCGGTGTTGTTGAATCGTGCGCCTACGCTGCATCGTTTGAGTATTCAGGCGTTTCAGCCGCGGTTAGTAGAGGGGAAGGCGATTCAGTTGCATCCACTGGTTTGTACGCCGTACAATGCGGACTTTGATGGCGATCAGATGGCGGTGCACGTTCCGTTGTCGCATGCGGCGATTGCGGAGTGTTATTTGCTAATGCTTTCCACGCACAATATTTTGAACCCGCAGAATGGCACGCCGATTACAGTGCCTTCGCAGGATATGGTTTTGGGCTTGTATTATTTGACGAAGCCGAGGGAGGGTGCGCGGGGTGAGGGTAAGGTGTTTTATGGTCCGGAGGAGGCGTTGATCGCGTATGAGCAGGGTGCTATTGATTTGCATGCGCGGATTAAGGTGCGTGTTCCTGTGCGTGATCCGCGCAGTGGGGAGTTGAAGCCTCAGTTGATAGAGACGACGGTGGGTCGTGTGATATTTAATGAGGTGGTACCTGAGGAGCTGGGCTTTATTAATTTGACGTTGACGAAGGGTGTGTTGCGGGATATTATTGCTGAGGCGATTCGTCGGACGAACTTTCCGCGGGTTGCGAAGTTTCTGGATGATATTAAGGAGCTGGGCTTTCGGCTGGCGACGCGTGGTGGTCTTTCGTTCAAGATGTCGGACTTAGTGGTGCCTGCGCAGAAGCGGGAGATCTTTCAGAAGGCGCAAGAGGAGGTTGCGCGCATCATTGAGGACTACAATATGGGGTTGATCACGCAGGTGGAGCGGTACAATCGGATTATTGATGTGTGGATGAAGGTGACGCACGATGTGACGGAGCTGGTTCATGAGGAGATGAAGAAGGATCAGGAAGGGTTCAATCCGATATTCATGATGCTGGATTCGGGCGCTCGGGGTTCTAAGGATCAGATTCGTCAGTTAGTGGGGTTACGGGGTTTGATGGCGAAGCCGCGTGGTGGGTTGGGCAGTGAGATTATTGAGAATCCGATTTTGTCCAGTTTGAAGGAGGGGTTATCGGTGCTGGAGTATTTCATTTCCACGCATGGTGCTCGGAAGGGATTGGCGGATACGGCGTTGAAGACTGCGGATGCCGGGTATTTGACGCGTCGCTTAGTGGATGTGGCGCATGAGGTGGTGATTACTGAGGAGGATTGTGGTACGATTCGTGGGATTCGGATGAGTGCGTTGAAGGATCAGGAGGAGGTGGTGGTTTCGTTGAAGGATCGGATTTTGGGTCGTGTTGCTCTGGATGATATTTATCATCCGCAGACGGGCGAGTTGATTTGCAAGGCGGGTCAGGTGATAGATGAGGAGATTGCGGAGAAGATTGAGAATTCGCCGATTGAAGAGGTTTGGATTCGTTCTGTGATGACGTGTGAGACGCGCAATGGTGTGTGTGCGAAGTGTTATGGTTGGAATTTGGCGTACAATCGGATGGCGCAGGTTGGGGATGCCGTTGGGATTATTGCGGCGCAGTCGATTGGAGAGCCAGGTACGCAGTTGACGCTTCGTACGTTTCATACTGGTGGAGCGGCGGTGGGTGAGATTACGGAGCGTGTGATTCGTGCGCGGTTTGCGGGTCGGATTCGCTTTCATAAGTTGCGGTACGTGGTGTATGAAGAGATGGGTGCGCAGTCGCGGGTGGTGGTGAGCAAGATGGGGTATGTGGAGATTGTGGATTCGGATGGGTTTGTTTTGATTCGGCATCGGATTCCGTATGGTGCGATTCTGTATGTAGAGGATGGTCAGGAGGTGGATAAGGAAACGATTCTGTGCACGTGGGATCCGGATAATCTGGTGATTGTTGCGGAGCATGGTGGTGAGATTCGGTTTGAGCATGTAATTGAGGGGGTTACGTATCGTGAGGAGGTGGATGAGCAGACTGGTCATCGTCAGAAGGTGATTATTGAGTCGCGGGATCGGACGGGTGTTCCGATGGTGCATGTGGTGGATCCGGTAACGAAGGAGACGCTATGTTCGTACAATTTGCCGACGGGTTCGCACTTGCTGGTGAAGGAGGGTGAGCAGGTGTCGGCAGGGAAGATCCTGGCGAAGATTCCGCGGATTAAGCGGAAGCTGGCGGATATTACTGGAGGTTTGCCGAGGGTTGTAGAGTTGTTTGAGGCGCGTTCGCCGTCCAATCCTGCGATTTTGGCGGAGATAGATGGAGTGGTGAAGTTTGGGAATCGTCGTCGTGGTAATCAGTTGATCATTGTGGAGTCTCCGCAGGGAGAGCGTCGTGAGTACTGGATTCCGTTGAGCCGGTACATTTTGGTGGAGGAGGGCGATGAGGTCCGAGCTGGGACGCCGTTGTGTGATGGTCCGATTGCGCCAATGGATATTTTGAACATTTTGGGTCCGACGGCATTGCAGAAGTATCTGGTGAATGAGGTGCAGGAGGTGTATCGGTTGCAGGGTGTGACGATCAATGAGAAGCATATTGAAGTGATTGTTCGTCAGATGTTGCGGAAGGTGGTGATAGAGGATCCGGGTGATACGACGTTCTTGCAGGGTGAGATTGTGGATAAGTTTGACTTTATGCGTGCCAATGAGGAGTTGTACGGGAAGAAGGTGGTGCTGGATCCGGGGGATGCCGAGGAGGTTCGTGCTGGTCAGGTGATTACGTTGCGTCAGTTGCGTGAGATCAATTCGCGGTTGAAGCGTGAGGATAAGAAGTTGATTCAGTATCGGGATACGATTTTTGCGACGGCGAAGCCAATTGTTCTGGGCATTACGCGTGTGGCATTGAGTACGCACAGCTGGATTTCGGCAGCGAGTTTTCAGGATACGGCTCGTGTGTTGATGAAGGCGGCGATAGAGGCGCAGCGTGATGATCTTCTGGGCTTGAAGGAGAATGTGATTGTAGGTCATTTGATTCCGGCGGGTACGGGTATGCGACATATTCAGCGGGTGATTACGGCGTCGCGCAAGGAATATGAAGAGATGGTGAGTGCGCAGGAGATGCGTGAGCATGGTGGGGCGGTTCCGGGCTCTGTGGAAACGCCTTCCCATTGATGGTGGGTGGTGATGGGTAGTGATGGGTGGTGTGGTCGTTGGGATAGGTTGGTTGGGCTGGTTTTAGGGTTTGTGTTGTTGGGTTTGGGGCTGGTGGGTTGTACGCTAACGCGAGTGGTTGTTCCGCTGGAGGTGGGTACGACGCGTGTGAGCATAGAGGGTGGTGGTCCGCTTTTTCATTATGGGGGAGTAGTGATACCTGTGCCGTTGTCGGCGGTTTCGGTTCAGCATGGGTTGGGTGAGGGGTTGACGGTTCAGGGAGGCGTTCACACGACGGCGGCGCTGTTTGGCTTGATAGGGTTAGATGGAGGGCTGGTGTGGTCGTTTCGGGAATTTCCTTACTGGGTGCGTCCTGTGGTGTCGGTTCAGGGTGTGCTGTACACGTCGGTGTATGGGGGAACGCGTTTTTTTCCGCAGGTTTCGGTGCATGTTGTGGGTGAGGGAGGTCGGTGGTTACCTTATCTGGGACTTCATCAGGTTCTGGAGTTGAAGCGGAGGGGTGCGCATGATGTGGTGTGGCGCCGTGTCTGGTTGCCTGCGGTGTATGGAGGTGTTCAGTATCGGTGTGAGCGGGTGTTCTGGCAGGTGGAGTTGTTGTGGTTTTTGCCGGGCGTAGATCCGACGATTCGTGCTGTGGAGTGGGTGGGATTGCCCGGGGGAGGTGTGCCAGGTATTCGTCTGGGTGCTTCGTTTCCGTTGCGGTGGTCTGGGGGTGAGAAGGGGAAGGGTGGTGAGTAGTGGGCTGAAAAAATTTGTGGGGAATGGATGTGGAGGTTCGTTTGGGTGGTGTGGTGGTGGTTGGGTTGTTGATGGGTTTGGTGGGTTGTTTTCGTCTGGATAACCACATGTACAATCCCAAGCGTGTGGATCGGTATTTGTTTATGGAGTCGCCGATTGCGCTTGCGGATTATCCGATTCCGGATTCGCTGATTCACTTAGTGTCGTTGTCGTCTGGGGGTTATACGATTTATGCGGTGTATGTGGGGCATATAGACCGGATTGTGCGGGACACGGTGATTGTGTATTGTCATGGGAATACGGGGAATCTGGACTATTACTGGCCGCGGATTCAGTTGCTGGCGTATGTGGGAGGTGCGTTTCGGTATGGGGTGTTTGCGGTGGATTATCGGGGGTTTGGCATGTCGGAGGGTGAGCCGAGTGAACGGGGCTTGATAGAGGATGTGCTGGCGGGTATTCGGTGGTTGCGTGCTCGGGGTTTGACGGGTGATCGGCTGGTTTTGTATGGGTTCAGTTTGGGCACGGTTCCTGCGACGTATCTGGCGGCGTATCCGGAGTTGATGGAGGCGAGCTGGTTGGTATTAGAAGCGCCGTTGGCGTCGGTGGAGGCGATTGTTCAGGATGCTTCGCAGATGGTATTGCCGGCTTCGTTTGTGAGTGATTTAAGGATGTCGGTTGCGGACTGGATTCGGGATGTGTCGGCGCCATTGCTGTTGTTGCATGGTTCGGAAGATCGGTTGTTGAACTGGGAGGCGCATGGGCGAGTGGTGTATGAGCGTCATCCGGGTCCGAAGCGTCTGGTTTTGGTGTTGGGTGCGGATCACAGTGATGTTCCGTGGGTGATGGGTCTGGATGCGTATCGGGATACGGTGCATTCGTTTTTAGTGGCTTTTCCGTGATTGGCGTGGTTGTTTCGTGATCTTCTGATTTGCAGTGTTTTATTGCGTGCTATTGTTTGTTCCTTGACTTGGGGAGGCAGGATTTTTGTTGGTCATTTGTCTGGTTTACCTTACCTTGCCTTTCATAGGAGGGACAAGATGGGACGGCTGGAGTTTGACAATGGATGCGTAGAAGACTTTAGGGATGGAGGTTATGGATTGGGGTCGGTCCGGTAGTTCGGCGGATGGGTGTAAGGGTGTGCGTTTGTTGGGGGAGGGCAAGAAGGAGGGTAAGGTGGGCATTTCGTGGTGGGAGACGCCGTTTCCGATCCTGGCGTTGCTGGTGCTGGTTGTGGTTTTGGTGTACTGGGGAGAGCGTCGTGCGGGTGCTTTGTTTGGCGGTGGGGAGGTAGTGGTGGATGTGCGCAGTCAGGTGGTTGGTGACGAGGAGGGGATACCGGAGGGGAGTGAGGGTTGGGTGTCTGGTTTGGGGTTGCCTGAGTTGTATCGGTCGCTGGTTGTACGGGGGTCATGGGATCGGTTACTGGCTGTGGTTCGGAGGGATACGGGTTTGTCGGAGAGGGTTCGCTGGAATTTGCTGGTGCTTGCGTTTGCCAGGTTAGGACAGTGGGATTCGGTGCTGGGGATTGTGGAACGTGGTGGGTTTGACCCGTCGGAGGTGCTGGTTGGTGAGGTTTGTTTAGATTATGCGTTTGCGCTGTACAGGTGGGATTCGGTTCGTGGTAGGGAAGGGTTGTGGCGGTGTTTGTCGGGTCGTGCTGATCAGCGTCTTTACTTGCGGGCGGCGGCGTTTCTGGTGGAGCATTTTGAGAGTGAGGAAGCACGTGCGGTATTACGTGCTATGCAGCGGTTTGTTACTTTGCGGTATCGTGCGTACTGGCATTACTGGATGGGGTTGACGCATGCAATAGATGGCTTGCGGGATAGTGCGCTGGCGCATTTGGCGCGAGCGATTGAGTATAAGCCGGATTGGATCAAGCCTCGGATGAAGATAGTGGAGTTGTTGCCCAATACTGAGGAGGGGCTGGATAGGAAGGAAAAGCTTTTGCGTGAGGTGATTCGGTTGAAGCCCATGTATGCGTCGGCGCATTATATGCTGGCGGTGGTTCGTCAGCGTCGTGGTGGGGCGATGGGTCTTGTAGATAGTTTGGGTTTGTTTGGTGTTATGCATCCGGAGGTGTTGATGGAGCGGGTGCGTGCTGAGCTGGCAGTAGGGAATTATGGGCTGGCGCGTCGTTATCTGGATCGGCTGGTGGCGGTGATGCCTGAGAATCCGCGTGTGTTGTTTTTGGTGGGGAACTGGTATTTGGCGGTGGATAGTTTGGGTGAGGCGCGAGGTTGGTACTGGCGTGCGTTGCGTCGTGCGCGGTATCGGTATCCGGAGGCGTGGTTGAATCTGGGGATTACGTATCGGCGGTTGGGGCGTGTTGACAGTGCGATTTGGGCGTATCGTCAGGCGTTGCGTTATCGTGGGGATTATCATGAGGCGTTGTTTAATCTGGCGGTGGCTTATTGGCATGCGGATAGTTTGGCGGAGGCGTATCGGTTGTTTCGTCGGCTGGCGCGAGCGGTGCCGAATCATGATCGGACGTGGTATTTTCTGGGTCGGGTGTATGAGCGGATGGGAGAGGAGGGCAGGGCGATAGAAGCGTATCGTCGTGCGCTTCAGTTGCGTATGGATTATCGGCTTGCGCTTTTGCGGTTGGCGCGGTTGGATACGTCTGGGGTTGTGGGTGGGATGCTGGCAGAGTATTTGCGTCGTCATCCTGAGGATGTGAAGGTGTTGCGTGCGTGGGGTGATTGGCTTCTGGGTAGGGGTCGTGTTCGTGAAGCGTTGCGTGTGTATCGTCGTGTTCTGGAGCTGGATCCGGACAATGTGGGTGTTTTGAGGCGGTTAGCACGTCTTTATTTTCGGCTGGGCGATTGGGAAGCGTCGTATCGGTACTGGAGTGAGGTTGTGGATCGTCAGCCGGATAATCTGGTTGCGCGTTCGTATTTGGTTCGGGCGGCATTGCGTTTAGGGGATACGGTTCAGGCGGTTAAGCATTTGGAGCGGATGCTGGCGTTGTCGTCGGCTCGTATTCGTACGTGGGATCGGTTGATTGGTTTGTATCGTGTGAAGGGGTGGTGGCGTCGTGGTGTGCGTGTTCTGGTTCGGCATTGGCGAGAGGATTTGCCTGAGTCGGCACGTCTTGCTTATGAGATTGCGACGTTTGCGCGGAAGTCGCGACAGTTTGGGGTTGCGCGTCGGTTTTATGGGTTTGCGCTGGATGGGGGCTATCGTGTGCACTGGTCGGCGTTTTGGCTTGGTCGGTTGTGGTTGAATGAGGGGGACACAATGCGTGCGTTGCGGTATTTTCGTTTGGCGGTGTCGTTGAAAGAGGATTTTGGTTTGGCATGGAAGCGACTTGCACAGTTGTACTGGCTGGTAGACAGTTTGGACCGTGCACGGTGGGCGCTGGTGCGTGCGCGTGCTTTGCGTCCGGAAGATTCTGATCTGGCTGATCTGGAGCGGAAGATTCAAAATGTGGTGCCATGAGGGGATTGGTGGTTGTCTGGTGTTGGAGGTGGTTGGTGTGGGTTGTAGCTGGAGGTGTTTTGAGCTTTTTGTATGGGTTTCGTGGAGTGAGCAGTTATGAAGGGCATGTCCAGGTGGGTTATGGGTATGATAATAACATTTTTCGGAGTCCGCCGGAATATCGTCCGGCGAATACGCTGGCGAATGCGCTGGTTGATCCGCGTCAGCAGGATGCATTTCTGTTTTTGCATACGGAGCATGAGTTTCGGGGTGTGTTTCGTGGGGGTCATCGGTTGAGTTTCTATGTAGATGGGGAGTGGTTGCGTTTTCGTCGCTATACGGAGTATTCGGAATATGATGTAGAGGGTGGGTTGAAGTATCGGCATCGTGTAGGTCGTGGGTATCGGCTGTACTTTCGTGGAGATGTGCGCCGTGCGCATCAGCGGTTGTTTAATATTTTGGGTCAGGGTTTGACGCGTTTGTTTACGTTTACGGAGTTTTCTGTGGGTCATTGGCAGCGGTGGAAGCCTGTGCGGCGTGTGGTGTTGAGACCGGAGGTGGGTGTGCGGTATCGGGATTATGTAGAGGTGCCGAATCGGATGTCGCTGGATAATTGGCGATTTTCGTCCAGTTTGGAGTTGCAGGTGCAGATGGGTGAAGGGCGTCATCATCAGTTGTTTGTTCGTCCGTATATGCAGTACAGGTGGTATTTGGGTTGGGTGGTTCGGGATTCGCAGGGGAATCGGTTGCCGGGTTATCCGCTTCGTCGGTACTGGTATCGGGGGATTGCGGGTGGTTATCAGCTGGATGTGGATCGTTTTTTGTTGACGGTAAGTGGGTATTGGGAGGCTCGTCGGGACAATTTTCAGCAGTGGTATGGGTATGATGAGCTGGGTGTTCAGGTGGTGGGGAAGTGGGATTGGGTGCGCTGGCGGTTGTGGGTGTATGGAGGTTTTCGGGATCGGGACTGGTTGCGCAAGAAGGGGTATCTGGTGGATGGGAGTAAGCCCCCTCTGTACTGGCGGTATTATCAGGTTGGGGTTCGTGCGGTGTATTTCTGGTTTTCCTGGTTGGGTATGTATTTTTCGGTGCGGTATGTGGTTCGTGAGACCAATGTAGAGGTTCCGTTTCGTCGGACGAACCGTCCCTATCAGGCGGTGGTGTTGCATGGTGGGTTGTATTTGTATGTGGATGTGGGTGATCGTCGGTTGAAATCGGTGAGTCGTAGATGAGGGGTTTGAGGGGTTTGTGGCGGTTGTGGTTGCCGTATGTGGTGGCGTTGGTGTTGACGGGTATAGCGGTTACGTTGATTGCGTTCAAGTTTGTGGTCTGGGGGTATAAGCTGGAGTATTTGTTGCCGGAGAAGGGGTATCAGTTGACTGTGGAGATGCATTTTTGGGAGGGTGAGGAGGGGCTTCGGATTGCTACGTGGTTGCCGGTCAATGATGTTCGTCAGCGTGTGGATCGGCTTTCGTTTGAGAATCAGGGAATTCCTCCGCATTTAGAGCGTACGGAGTCTGGTACGCGAGTGGTTTGGGAGGGTGTTCCGCTGCGGTCTTCGGGGAAGATTTCGTATACGGTGGTGGTACGGATGCGCGGTCTTCGGTATCGGTTACCAGATTCTTTGCCTGTAGATGCATACTCGTCGTATCAGGTTGCGATGCTTTCGGAGTATTTGCGGTCTACGGAGGTGATTCAGGTGGGTCATCCTGTGATTCAGGCGTTGCATGATAGTTTGCTGGCTCTTATGGGGGATACCAGTGATGTGTTGTTGCGGATTCGTGGGTTTTACGAGTATGTTTTGGGTTTGGAGAATCGTCCGTTTAAGGGGACGACGGATGCGGTGACGGCGGCATTGCTGGGTGAGGCGTCCTGTAATGGGAAGAGTCGGTTGCTGGTAGCGCTGTTGCGGCGCAGTGGGATTCCTGCTCGGTTAGTGGGTGGGATTATTTTGACTGGGGGGAGAAAACGGACTGCGCATCAATGGGTGGAGGTGTTTATTCAGGGGGTGTGGGTTCCGGTGGATCCGACCAATGGACATTTTGCTTATTTGCCGGAGAACTATTTGAAGTTGTATGCAGGAGATCAGCCGTTGTTTTCGTTTAAGAGGGGTTTGGGTTTTCGGTATGAGTTTGTGATTGGTGTGGTGAGGTTGCCAAATCGTTTTTTTGCCCGTCATTTGACGACGCATCCGTTGAATGCGTATCGGGCTTGGCGTGCATTTCAGGAGGCTGGGATTCCGTTGTCGTTGTTGACGGTTGTGTTGATGTTGCCGGTGGGAGCCTTTGTGATTTCTGTTTTTCGGAATGTGGTGGGTTTGCAGACGTTTGGTACGTTTTTGCCGGCGTTGATTGCCGCGGCGAGTGTTACGACGGGTCTGGTATATGGGTTGCTGGGTTTTTTGGCGGTGATTACGGTGGTGAGTTTGTTGTATTATCCGCTGGAACGCTGGCACATTTCGCATAATCCCCGGATGAGTATTTTGATGGTGGCGGTGGTGAGTGCGTTGTTGTTGTCGGGTTGGCTGGCGTATCGTCTGGAAGTAATGGCGATATCGTATTTGGCGTTGTTTCCGGTAGCGGTGTTGACGATTACGGCGGAGCGGATGGCGCAGACGATTCTGGAGGAAGGGATTGGGAAGGCGTTGTGGGTGACGGTTCAGACGGCTTTGGTGATTGTGGTGGTTTATGAGATCATGACGTTGCGTGTGTTGCAGAGTTTCTTTTTGGCGATGCCAGAGTTGTATCTGGTTTTGGTGAGTGCGGGTTTGGTGTTGGGTCGGTGGACGGGTGTTCGTTTGCTGGAGTACTGGCGGTTTCGTCATTTGATGCGGCATATGTAGAGCGGGGATGGTTGGGGTGTTGGGCGTTTGTCGGCGGTGGCTGGTTCGGTTGGGGTGCTTTCATCGTGTGTTGTTGTCTATGAATCGGCGGAATGTGGAGTATGTGTATCCGTATAATCCGCGGCGGTATTTTTTGCTGGCGGATGATAAGGTGTTGGCGAAGGAGTGGTTATGTGGTTTGGGCGTACCGGTTCCGGCGACGTATTTGCTGATTGAGGCGTTTGGTGAGATTGGGTTGGCGCTGGGTGTGCTCAGGCGTTTTGATCGGTTTGTGGTGAAGCCTGCGCGGGGTTCGGGTGGCAGGGGTTTGTTGCTTGTAGTGAATCGTGGGGGCAGGTGGGAGACGCCAGGTGGTAAGTTGTTGCCTGAACAGTTTTTGCGTCAGCACATTGCGGATATTCTTTTTGGCAATTACAGTTTTGGTTTAACGGATCGTGCTCTGGTTGAGGAGTTTATAGAGCCCCATAGTGTGTTTCGTGGGATTTTTCCGGAGGGTGTTCCGGACATTCGTGTGATTGTGTTTTGTGGGGAGCCGGTTTTGGCGATGGTTCGGTTGCCCACGGTTCGGTCAGGGGGGCGTGCGAATTTGCATCAGGGAGGGTTGGGTGTGGCGGTGGATTTGGCGACGGGTAAGATGCTCTATGGGCTCTGGAAGGGGAGGTATGTTACGCGTCATCCGGATACGGGCAAGCCAATTGCGGGTGTTGTTTTGCCGTATTGGGAGGAGGTGATTGGGATTGTGCGGCGGATTGGTGCGCACTCGCCGTTGCGGTATTTGGGTCTTGATGTGGTTTTGCGCGAAGGGGGTCCGGTGGTGATGGAGATGAATGTTCGTCCGGGTCTGGAGATTCAGAATGTGACGCGCAGTGGGTTGCGTGAGTTGCTGGAGGGGATGCGTGGTTGAAGGGGTGAGTTTCTATCTTCTTCTTCAGCGGATCAACGTTACATCCCCTTTCTTGAAAAGAATATGTTTTCCACATTGCACTTCTAGCCACCAAACATAAACATCCGGACGTGCTGGTTTACCTCTGATTGTTCCATCCCAACCCACTACAGAGTGCCTTAATGGATAACCTGCACGGATATTCTCTGCGGAAAAGACCCGTTCGCCCCATCGTGTGTAAATCTGCCATGACCGAATCAACACAGGATTCAATGCGTATACGTACAGCACGTCATTCTTTCCGTCTCCATTTGGCGTAAATGTGTTTGGTATCCAAACATCATCCCAACACGTCAATTCCATTGCCCCAATCACACAGGTATCCACTGTCCGACAACCCAGAGCACTTTCCGTCCAGAAGAAAAAGGTGTCCTGCTCGCCATGCGTATCTGGAGCCTGCACCCAGATAAACTGCTGATTAGCAGGTGTGAGAATCATGCCGTCTGGCGATGTCCACCACCAGCGCACACCCTCTGCTACGCCGTATAAGCGAACCTGCGAATCTGCCAATACAATCTCTGGACACCATAAGACAGCAGCAATTCCTCCAGAATCAATATCTATTCTGAACGTGTCTATCCACCGACATCCTTCCGAAGAAATCGCTTGCACCCAAAAGACTGTAGATTTTGTCGGATTTATCCAGACGCTCTGGCAGGTATCGCACGATACTTCTTCTGGCGGGTGCCATAGCCAGGATACGCCTACTGGCACCTGTCTGTAGACACTGTCATAATAGCAAATGGAGGTATCCGGCAGATCAAAAACAGGAGAAGGAAGGATCCAGAAGGTGTCTTGTACGGTTATTGTCGTGGATGCACAGTGGATAGAAGCCTCGGCAATGTGCATTCCGATGGAGAAGGAATTGGACCGTACAGTATCTTCAAATATCCATTGCTGGTCAATCCGTCTGGTAACGCAAGCGTACATGGAAGAATCAAATAAAAATTCCACATAAAGGGTTTCTCCCAGACACAGGGTATCATCAGGACGTAATAAGATTTTGGGTGTATCAAGGTTTGAACACGCCATGCATAAGAAGCTGTCTGTCAGGTTATCGGGGATGAATCGGGGCATGAAGGTTGTCGTTGCTGACGGTCCATTGAACACTGCAACGTATGTGGAAATAATATTAATCTGGTTTGTTATATCCTTCATTTGCCATTGCAAGGTATCTACTCCACAGCTGACATAACCGGTACTATCTGCTTTCAATAGAAGTGCGTCATCACCAGTGAAGGGAAAATCTGCATATAGACTCAGAACGAGAGTATGGTCAGGGGCAACATCTAATCCTACCGCATCTGTATCTTCGCTGTATAAATATCTGCGGAGTGTACGCATATTCCCTAATGAATCAGTGATCAACAAAAAAGCTTCCTCTATTATGTTTGTCATTGATGTACTGATATCGCCGATTACAGCAATCTTGTCATTTCCAAGATACCGAACTTGCTTGGGTAGTTCTATTCTGTTATCCCCATAGGTTCTTGCCCATTGTAAATTACCTGCAGTATCCAGGACAAAAAGAAGAAGATCTGAATTTCCGCCATTAGGCGTTAGAAAATCGGTGGTCCGTGTATAACCAGCCCAAACGATGTATTTGCCATTGGCGGAAAGTGCGCAGCTTACCCGGCAGGGTAGCAGTCGGCATTCCTCTTCACGGGTACCACCCAGGATGCGTGCCCAGAGGATATCTCCTTGTGCGTTGATACGCAGCACGTAAGCTTCACTTCCTCCCCATCCTACACTGCCAGTCCATCCACATAAAACATAAGTTGTATCTGGCAAAATAAGGACAGAATGAAATTCATCTATTTGTGGACCTAAGGCGTAGCGCTTAGACCATATTAGGTTTCCATTGTAGTCAAGAACGACGAGGGGGGCATTTCCTTCCCAACTGAGTACGGCGAGAATCCTGTTTAAAGCGGTGTCTACAGCCAATCCCGGTACATAATGTCCTGTATCCATTTCAACTGCCCATTGCACATCTCCTGTATTTGCATCAACGGTAAAGATGCGTGCCCGATTATTGCCAACAACAATTTTGTTACCTTCCATATAAGCCAGACTCAATCCTCCACTGTAGTCTCCATACAGGTATGCCCAGAGGGGCTTCCCACACATGTCCACTGCTGCGAGCCATGTTTTACATATTCCAAAGTCGTACTGTCCTGTAATATAAGCCACACCATTGGGGGCGGCGAGAGCAGCCAGCCCACCAGTCATTCCTGGTGCCGGGTAGTGTCGGACGAAGGTTTGGGTTGGTTGACTGTAGGTCGTTCCATGACAAAGTATCACAGCCCAGAGGATAGCTTGCCTAACACGCAATCTTATTGTCATAAAGAGTCATTTTTTGCTCGGTGCTCAGTAAGCACAGGTGAAAGAATGGACACAACAACTTCTATTGGATAAATTACTGGTTGCGTTCCGATAAGAATAAGAAGTGCAGTATGATTTTGCTGGCGAGGTGTCCCCATTTTAATTTTGATGAGACAAAGAGAACAGGAGCCTATTTCATCGGCAGATTGTGCGGGGAACGGTGCATTTGTTGGATCTGTGCGTGAAAAGTCCTGTGGTCAACAATTGTCGCCATTTCATTGGAAACAAAGAAGAAAGGAGAGTTCAGATGGGCAAGAATTCTGCAGGGTGTCTGCTATGGTGGGCTTATTGTGGAGGGATCAGGATGAGGTGAGTGGTTGGTTGGGATGGGTTGCTGGTTGGGAGGGTGCGTATGATGATTCCGTGGGTTTGTGTGGGCAGTGTCAGGTTTAGTGTTGTGGAGGAGGTGTGGGTGGTGTAGAGGATTCGTCCGTCCAGTGTGCTGATCTGGATGTGTGTTCCGGGTGGGTAGCCGTGGATATTGAGTATGGGGGGTGTGGTGGGGATAATCTGGATGGTGGGTTGGCTATGTTGGTTGTGTGGTGTGGGTTGTGTGGGTATACTGGTTATGTCCTGGTTTGTTCTTTGCCAGAGGATCATGTGTCCTGCGATGAGGTATGTGGGTGGGGTATGGGTAGAGTCGTTGTACTGGCAGGTGTTACTCCAGGGCTGGCAGTGTATGGTGGGGTTGCATGAGGGGTTGTCGGGTCGGCAGAGGTTTTCGTAGGGTTGGGGCAGGTACTGGATTGTGAAGGTGTTTGTGGGGTTGAGGAGGAAGGTGTGGGTACGTACCCAGGAGGCGGGGCACCATCCGGCTTGAGCCGGGTATTGGGATGGTGAGGGTTGTAGGCAGGGGTTTTGGTGGCAGTTGGAGCGCCAGATTCGGAAGGAGTCGGTGGAGGTTGCGGTGGCGGTTTGGATGTGGAGGTAGTGCCAGTTGTTGTAGAACTGGGCGGCGTTGTAGGTGTTGCCGAAGCCATGTCCGGAGATTCGGAGGTGGAGGGTGGCGAGGTCTGTTTCTGAGGGGATTGAGAGGGTTTTGGGTGGGAGGTGGTTGCTGATGGGTTTGGAGGGGTTTCCGTATTCCCAGGGTGGGTGGTAGGGTAGTGTTTGCCATAGTGGGATGATCTGGGTGGGGAA
>JALWYU010000043.1 GCA_026992635.1 Bacteroidota bacterium
TCTTCATTGAGTTGGGCACAAAGTGTTTTGTAGGCTTGGAGGTAGGTCTGGTAGGCGTTGGGTCCGTACAGGACCACGTAGACTTTTTCGGGCAGTGGGTGGTTTTGGAGGAAGTGGAGGATGGTTTTGAGGGCGATGGGTGCGGCGCGCTGGATGGGGAATCCGTAGGCGCCAGTAGAGATAGAGGGGAAGGCGATGGTTTTGAGCTGGTTCTGGTAGGCGATCTGGAGGCTGCTGCGGTAGGCTTTTGCCAGGAGCTGGTCTTCGTTGTGGTTGCCTCCTTGCCAGATGGGTCCGACGGTGTGGATGACGTATTTGGCGGGCAGCTGGAAGCCGGGGGTCAGGACGGCTTCTCCTGTGGGCAGTCCGTCGGGGTATTGTTCCTGTCGGATTTTCTTGCAGGCTTCTTTGAGCTGGGGTCCGGCTTTTCGGTGGATGGCGCCGTCTACACCGCCGCCGCCCATCAGTGAGGGGTTGGCGGCGTTGACGATGGCGTCCACTTGCATAGTGGTGATGTCGCCCTGGGTGAGGATCAGGCGTGCGCATACGTTGTGGGGGTAGGTGTTGGAAGGCATGGACGTGGGGATTCAGGGTGCGTGGGGATGTTCGGTCAGGGAGTGGATCGGGTTTGTTGTTGTTGTTGGGTTCGTTTGGTTTGTTCTTTTTTGTGCATAGTTCCGAAGACGAAGTCCCACAGTCGTGTGGACACGCCGAAGTTGGCATAGGGGTCTTTGTAGTGGTGGATGACGTGGTGTTCCCACAGGGGGTAGAAGAATCGTGGGACCTGTGCGGGTGTCCATCGGTGCTGGGCGTAGTGGATGAATAGGTAGACCAGGTAGCCTACGGTGAAGCCAGCGTAGAATGGCAAACCTTTGCTTCCGAGGAGCAGGTAGAAGAGGATGAAAATGCCTGCTGAGATGAAGATGCTCAGGAAGACGGGCATAGCGAGGCAGTAGGGGTCTTTGGGGTACTGGTGGTGGATGCCGTGTGCGCGCATCTGGAATCGGCGGAAGGCTTCCCAGCTGGTTTCGGTGTGGTAGAGGAATCGGTGGACGACGTATTCGGTGAGTGTCCAGGTGAGCCAGCCTGCGGCAAAGAGCAGGGTTGCGTTGAGCCAGGGTATACCAAAGTGGAAGTGGGCGACACCCAAAACGAACAGGGCGATAGGGAAGTAGACTGCCCAGGGCACCCAGACGGGCGTACGGAGCAGTTTATGGATCCGTGGGTTTTCGTGGAAGATGCATTCGCCCTGGGCACGGGGACGCAGTTCTTCGGGAACGCGCCGACCCATTGCCGTGTTGGTTTTGGAGAGTTTCTTTTGCTGTGCTTGGGCTCCTGTTTTCCCTCCTGGAATTTTTTGGAGAAACGGATAGGTGTTCATGGAAAGTTCCCTGTTTCTTGAAGGGGTTGCGTGTCGTGTGGTTCGGTGTATGCGTTGTGGTCGGTTGCGCCGGTGGGCATGGACGGTTACGCGTGGGAAGCGCCGGCAGTTCCGTCGGTGGACCTATTGGGGTAAGCCTGTTCCGGGGTTTGGTGATTCGCGTGCGGAGGTATGGGTGGTGGGACTTGCCCCGGCGGCGCATGGTGCGAATCGGACGGGCAGGATGTTTACCGGCGATCGGTCGGGTCAGTGGTTGTATCGTGTGCTGGCGGAGGTGGGGTTTACGGAAGGGGGGCGGGCAGTTAGCGCCAGTCATAGTGATGAGTTGCGGTTGCACCGTGTGTATATTTCTGCGATTGTCCGGTGTGCGCCTCCGGGGAATCGTCCTGCGGTTGTGGAGCAACGGTCGTGTGCCCGGTATTTGTTACAGGAAGCCTTTCAGCTGTTTAGCACGTTGCGTGTTGTGGTTGTGTTGGGCGGGCTGGCGTATGATTGGTGTCGTCGTGTGTTGTTTCCGGATTTACCGCGGAGTTTTCGGCATGGTCAGGCGGTGTGGGCGACGTTGCTGGGTGGTCATCCGTGCTGGCGGGGTAAGAAGGTTTGTGTGGTGGCGTCGTATCATCCCAGTCAGCAAAATACGTTTACGGGTCGGTTGACGTGGCAGATGTGGGAGGCAATCTTTGTGCGGGTTCGTGCCTACCTTCAGGAGAAAGGTTTGGGCGAAGGAAATGGTTGAGGGTACAGATGGGTGAGGCGAAGCGTCGTTCGTTCTGGCAAGTGATGTGTGGTTCCTGGGGTTTGTACACGGACTTTTACGAGTTGACTATGATGCAGGGGTATTATTTTCGGGGTGTGCACAGGATGCCTGCTGTGTTTGAGTACTATGTTCGGGCGATGCCTTTTGGTGGGGGGTGGATTGTTTTTGCGGGTCTGGAATTATTGCTGGATTTCATAGAGGGCTGGCGGTTTACTTTGGAGGATCTGGATTATTTGTCTGGGACGGGCAGGTTTAAGAAGGAGTTTCTGTCATTTTTGGAAAGCTGGCGTCCGCGGGTGACGATTTGGTCGCCTCCGGAGGGAACAGTGGTTTTTCCGGGTGAGCCGATTGTGCGAGTAGAAGGGGCGTTGGCGGATCTTCAGTTGCTGGAGTCGGCATTGCTGAACATTCTGAATTTTTCCAGTTTGATTGCGACGAAGGCTTCTCGGGTCTGGCACAGTGCGGGTTTGGGCAGGGTTCTGGTTGACTTTGGGATGCGCCGTGCGCAGGGTCCGGCGATTTTGATGGCGGCACGGAGTGCGTACATTGGGGGTGTGGATGCCACTTCGTGTGTGCAGGCAGGCGAGTTGTTTGGTATTCCTGTGACGGGGACGATGGCGCATTCGTGGGTACAGAGTTTTGATTCGGAGGAGGAAGCATTTTTAACGTTTGCGCGTTTGTATCCGCAAAATCCGGTTTTTCTGGTGGACACTTATCATACGCTGGAGAGTGGTGTTCCATCGGCGGTTCGTGCTTATCATCGGTTGAAGGAGGAGGGGATTCAGGTGTGGGGCATTCGGATAGACAGTGGGGATTTGCGTACGTTGATTCCTGCGGTTCGTCAGTATCTGGATGCGCATGGTGCTCGGGAGTTGAAGATTTTTGTTTCGGGCAATGTGGATGAGTATGTGGTGGAGGAGTTGCGGGATTTGCCGATAGATGGTTATGGTGTGGGGACGCGATTGGTGACGGCGTACGATCATCCTGCGCTGGATGGGGTGTACAAGCTGGTGGAGCTGGGGGGGACGCCCCGGTTTAAGATTTCGGACGATCCGGAGAAGGTGCTGTTGCCTTTTGGGAAGGATGTGTATCGGTTGTGGGGGGAGGGGGAGAGGTGGTCTGGAGATGTGGTAGTACGTCGTGGGTCGGGGATTCCTGCGTGTGGAGTGGCGCTAGACGGATTGAATCGGGTGTGGGCAGGGCAACCTGTAGATTGTGAGGCGTTGCCTTCGTATCGCCGGGCAGTTCCATTGTTTCGGAAGGTGATGGAAGAGGGGAAGAAGGTGTATGGGGAGTCTATAGAGGAGATGCGACGTCGGGCGATGCGTCAGATAGGGCGGTTACCCGAAGAGTTGCGTGGCTTACGGGTTGCGTCCTCCCGCTATCGGAAACGCATTTTTTATTCACCGGAGCTGGTGGATGCGTTTCGGCGGGTTGCTTTCCGTGGTTCTGAGGGTAGCGGTGATGGGTGATGGGTTTTCGGGTGTTGCTGGCGATGTGGTGGGTTTGGCGAAATGCGTGAGTGGTGCGTGAGGGGAGTGGTTATGGTGGTCAGGGCGGGTTACCCAATCTCATTGGGTTGCATACGTCTATTCAGAAGGGGTATGTGCAGGCGGTGGAGGAAGCACGGGCTGTGGGTGCGACGACTTTCCAGATTTTCACGCGCAATCAGCGTCAGTGGAGGGAGAAGGAGGTGTCGGTTGAGGAGGGTGAGGCGTTTCGTCGGGCGGTTAAGTCGGCGCGGTTATATAAGCCGTATGCGCATGCGATTTACCTGTTGAATTTAGCGAGTCCGGATGATGGGTTGTATGAGCGGTCTGTGAAGGCGCTGGAAGCGGAGGTTCGCCGGTGCGGTGTGCTTGGGTTGGAGGGGGTGATTGTTCATCCGGGTTCGCATCGTGGGAGGGGAGCTTCCTGGGGTTGGATGCGGGTTGTAGCGGGTGTTCGTCGTGTCCTGTCGGCGACGTCCAGATTGGACGTGGCAATAGTTCTGGAGAATACGGCGGGTCAGGGTCAGACGCTGGGTGCGCGCATAGAGGCGTTGCTGGAGGTGTTGCAGGAGTTGCCAGCGGATCGTACGGGTTTGTGTCTGGATACGTGTCATTTGTGGAGTGCGGGTTATGATTTTGCTTCGGGGAGGGGCTGGCGCTGGTTATTGGCGCGTATAGAGGCAACGATTGGTCTGGACCGGTTGCACGTATGGCATTTGAATGATTCGGCGACGGCGTTTGGCAGTCGTCGTGATCGGCATGCGCATCTGGGTGAGGGGAGTATTCCTGAGGAGGGTTTTCGCCGGATTGTTCAGGAGTTTCCGCATGTGCCCAAGATTATTGAGACGCCACGCAGTCCTGAGTGGGATCGGCGGAACATTGCGTGGTTGTGGCGGCTGGCAGGAAGGAGCGTAGCAGAGTGACTGGTTTCTCCATTCCGAATTTTGGGGAAGGAATTTTTTGGAGGGGGGAACTTTTTGTGGGGTTTGTGGGTTAATGAGCACGACCTGGTTTTTTGAAGGTTTTGACGGGTTGCGTGCACAACCTGTTTTTCAGTGGCATGCAATCCGTGTTTCTGCGAATGCAAACAGGTCAACGGGAAACAGAAACAACACACAAACACAAAAGGAAAAGGGCTACCAAAGTGAGAGGACTCATTAAAAACAGGATGACCCATGGCGGAAAAACCCAAATTTGAGCGGACGAAGCCGCACGTGAACGTGGGCACCATTGGGCACGTGGATCATGGGAAGACTACGTTGACGGCAGCCATCACGCACTACCTGGCGAAGAAAGGGCTGGCAGAAGAGCGCAAATACGAAGACATTGACAATGCCCCCGAAGAAAAGGAACGGGGCATCACCATCAACATTGCGCACATTGAGTACGAGACGGAGAAGCGCCACTATGCGCATATTGACTGTCCGGGCCATGCGGACTACATCAAAAACATGATTACGGGTGCGGCACAGATGGATGGTGCGATTCTGGTGGTGTCGGCGCCCGATGGTCCGATGCCCCAGACGCGGGAGCACGTACTTCTGGCGCGGCAGGTTGGCGTGCCAGCAATCATCGTGTACATCAACAAGGTGGATCTGGTGGATGACCCCGAATTGATTGAACTGGTGGAGATGGAAGTGCGTGAGCTGTTGAACTTCTATGAGTTTCCCGGGGATGATGTTCCGGTGATTAAGGGTTCGGCACTGAAGGCATTGCAGGATGATGAGGAAGCATTGAAATCCATTGAGGAGCTGCTGAATGCGATGGATGAGTACATTCCTGAGCCGAAGCGTCCGATTGACCAGCCGTTCCTGATGCCGATTGAGGACGTGTTTTCCATTACGGGACGGGGAACGGTGGTTACGGGTCGTGTAGAGCGTGGGATTTTGAAGCCAGGCGAAGAGGTGGAAATCATCGGGTTTGGCAAGGACATGAAGACGGTGGTGACGAGCATAGAGATGTTCCGGAAGGTGCTGGATGAGGCACGTGCCGGCGACAATGTCGGGTTGCTGCTGCGAGGTGTTGGGAAGGATGATGTCTGGCGGGGTATGGTGGTTGCCAAGCCTGGTTCTATTAAGGCGCACAAGCGGTTTAAGGCGCAGGTGTATGTACTGAAGAAGGAGGAGGGCGGTCGGCACACACCGTTTCAAACGGGGTATCGCCCGCAGTTTTACTTCCGGACGACGGACGTGACGGGCGAGATCAAGTTGCCGGAAGGTGTGGAGATGGTGATGCCGGGCGACCACGTAGAACTGGAAGTGCAATTGATTCAGCCGGTTGCGATTGAACGGGGCTTGCGATTTGCGATTCGTGAAGGCGGACGGACAGTAGGAGCTGGGCAGGTTACGGAGGTGATTGAATGATGGTTGAAGGG
>JALWYU010000044.1 GCA_026992635.1 Bacteroidota bacterium
GGCTTGCAGGGAGTTAGGGCGAGCCGGCGGCTCGCCCTAACTCCCTGCAAGCCAGCGCCAAACGCCCCCGCCCCCACCCACTCACTCCCCAAACCCATAACACACCCGTTCCCCTACGTACACCGAATCCTTAATCGGAATCCCTCTCAGGACAGTGTGCCACCAATTCTTCCCTTCCTTGCCTATGCAGATGCCGTTGATCTGGTTGGTGGTGATCAGTCTGTGGAGCTGGTGGCGGGCGTATTCCGGGTTGTGGAGCAGTGAATCTATGGTGGGTAATGTGTCGGTCAGGAGGCAGTCCAGGATGAGCCGGTGGCGGTTTCGCAGTAGTCGTAGAGGGTCCCGGGCAAACTGGGGCTTGCATTGCTGGACCTGGCGGTAGGTCGTGCAGATTTCGGTGCCAGCAAGTCGTGTGCCGATTTTGGAGTTACAGAGTCGGATGCCGATCTGGTTAAGCAGTGCGAGGATTGTGGCGTGGTTCAGTCGCGTGTGGAATTCCCAGTAGTAGACGGACCATGCGGGGAAGCGGTCGTTCCAGATTTTGTGGGCGTTGACAGGGTGGCGAGTTGGGTTCAGGTTGAGGGCATCACCAAATTCGGTGAGCATGCCCCACAGGTAGAGTGTTCGGAAGTCCTGGTCGGGGAAGTGGGAGTTGAATCCTCCTTCGTAGGGCAGGGGACGGGCGTAGCAGATACCCTGGAAAAGGCAGGCAGTGTGGGGTTCTATCAGGAAACGACGTCCACGTATACGAGGACAGATGCGCGCTTTGGCGTGTGTAAATGCTTGAACGGCTTGACAGGTTTGTTGAAAGGGGGGAGCAACGTGCAGGGTTCGGGGAATGTGTCGGGTGCTTATCAGGAAGAGGAGAGCGAAACCTGCAAGGAATATCCCGAGCCAGCGGCTACCTGGATACTGCAGCAAGATTCCTGCACCAATGACCAGAATCAGTACGCCCCATCGGTAGCCTGTGTGCCATTCCTGGATACTGATGCCTGTGATCAGGTTTTGGAAGGGAGCAAGGGTAAAGCCCCAGAATAGTGCCAGCAAGAAATGACGGATACCAGGGGGCAAGGTTCGCGCGATGGGCTGCCAGAAAAGGAAAGCGGGCACGACGATGCCTGTCATGATGTAAAGAGGAAGTTGTTTTAATGGGATGGCAGGTAAGTGGGTAGCCACTGCCAGGGAACGGAACAGAAGTGCCTGGACATCAAAGCCTAGAGTTTCAGGGAGCCACCCGGTGAGTACTGCTTTATAGAGGAGTGCTGCGCTACCTATGGCGAAGGTTATCAGTCCCAGTTCAACGAGTATCTGATGTCGGGAATGTTGCTTCCGCCCAATCAGTCCGCGCAGGATAGCTGCCAGAAATAGAATTCCGCTCAGAACCAGTGCTAAGAACACATAGATAAAGAACGACAGGGCTGTGAGCAGTACGCTCGCGTAGAACCACTGGCGATTGACGTTGTTGGCAGAGGATTGTGTTGGGCTGGGGACGAGCCACCGGAACAGAACTAAGAGCGTGCCCAGAAAGTAGGGGTAGACAATGGAGGAGGTGCCAAATCGGAAAATGTAAAACCAGAAGCTGGCATACGCCAGCAGGATAAGGGCACTTCGGGTCAGGAGGGGAAGGGGCACCAGCAAGCGATCCAGAAATACCAGGGCAAGCCATGTACATCCGACGACCACTACGATAAGTGTCAACGATAAGGGGAGGATCAGATCCAGTATTGCCCAGGATAGGTAAAACAGCCAGTTGCCCAGCACATAAGGTGTGGTCAGTGCTTCCCAGGCAACCACCTCTGGCAATTCACCTGTGAGAAAACCCTTGATTTGCCGGACGTAAACCCAGTAGTTGCAAAAGTCAATTACGCGGAGGAAACCCGCCAGAAGGGTTTCCTGCCATGTGCCACAGGTCTTGCCCTCTGCCAGAACCAGCCAGAATAATCCGCTGATGATGAGTCCGGCAACCAGTAACCACACGAGTGGCGGCACGGGTGCTCGCCTGCTCATAACGATTGGGTTTCAGGATAAGATAAAGCCCTTATGTACAATGCGGACGAATAAGCGGGAACGACTTGGTCAACCCAGGTGTTTCAAGAAGGAAAACAGCCATGGTCACGCCCCTGCGCACAGCTCTGGATAAGCTCCACCGCCATATTTACGAAATGGGGATGCTTGTCCATTCGCAGCTGGGCAAGGCTGGCGAGGCGCTTTTGAATTACCAGGTGGACTTAGCCTATGAAGTGACTTCCGTTGAACGACATGTGGATTCCATGGACCTGCGTAATGACGAGACCTGTGAAGAGATCTTAGCGTTGTATTCACCGGTTGCTTCCGATTTACGGTTTGTCTTAGCGTCTTTGCGAATTAATCTGTTTTTGGAGCGGATTGGCGATCATGCCGCCAGCATTGCCCAGTATACGATTCAGATAGAGAAGCCATTGCCTGAGCCATTGATTGAGGTTTTACGTGTGAAGGAGGCATTTCAACTGGCAACGGATATGCTTCTCCGCGCTATGCAGGGGTATATGGAAGAGAGCGATACGGATGTTCGGCAGATCTTTCAGATGGACCACAAGCTCAACCAGATTGTACGGACGGCGCCTGAACGCCTCGCGAAGCAAATTCAGCAGGAGTGTCAGGAATGGCTTGTTCCGGGTTTGTTTTTATTTTCTGTGCTTCGCAAGCTGGAGCGCGTAGGCGATTTGTCCAAGAACATTGGTGAGGAGGTGGTGTTTTACTTGCGTGCCAAGATGATCCGGCACTATACGAAATTGCGTTCGGCGTGATGCCCCGCTACTTTTTAGAAGTTGCTTATCGGGGAACAGCTTTTCATGGGTGGCAACGCCAAAAGAATGCAGTTGCTGTACAAAACGTTCTGGAAGAAGCCCTGAGCCGAATACTTCGTACATCTGTTGCTTTGAAGGGTGCGAGCCGGACGGACGCCGGTGCCCATGCCCGTCAGAACTTTGCTCATTTTGATTTTTCGGAGGCACTTCCCGAGAAAATCGTTCTTTATCTCAATCGGTTATTACCAGAAAGCGTAGTGGTTCGGGCAATTTATGAGGTTCCCCAGGGTGCGCATGCACGGTTTTCGGTTCGCTCGCGCCTGTACGCATATTGCGTGCATTTTCATCGGGATCCTTTCCGTGAGGAGTTTTCTTATCGTTATCCACTGGCTGTGTCGTCTTTTTCGGGTGGAGCGATAGTACGCATACGTCGTGTGCCCCCACTGGATATGCATGCATTGCACAGGGCGACACGGTTCTTGCTTACACACACAGATTTTTCAGCATTTGCCAAGACCAATGGACATACTGCTTCTCCGCACTGCCGGATTTTGTATGCGCGCTGGTTCTGGTTTGCAGCCCGTAGTCAGCTCATCTTTCTCATTGAGGGAAATCGGTTTCTACGAGGGATGATCCGCGCACTTGTGGGGACGCTCCTGCGTGTGGCGACCGGGTATTTCACGCCTGAAGATTTTCACCAGATTCTGGTGCATCGCCAGAAGAGCAAAGTGGATTTTACGCCGCCTGGTCACGGTCTGTATCTTCTGCGTGTTCGGTATCCGTTTGCGTTTGTCTGGACGAAATATACTGAGGAGGGCAGGGTTGCTGGTCAGGCAATTTGTCCATCGTCTGTTCCGGCATTGTTCACTTCGGGCTTTTCAGTATTTCACTGAGTGGGGGCGGGCAAACAGTAAAGCATTATGCTGGTGGGACGGGACAACTGGCAGTGGGCAATCGGAAAACAGCAAAGGCTACTGCACTGGCTTATTTCCCAGGCACGCGACACCGCGTTTGGACGCACCTACCAGTTTGGACAACTGGCAAAGATCACCGATGCCACTGCATTATACGAAAAGTTTGCCACAACTGTTCCCATTCATACCTACGAGGACATTTTTGCACGCTGGTGGGCACAATGGTTGGAAGGGAAAGAAAACGTAGCCTGGCGTGGCAAGCCTATTGTGTTTGCGCTTTCGTCGGGGACCACCACGGGCTCTACCAAATACATCCCTGTTACGCGGGCGATGCGTAATGCGTTTCGGCGTGTCAATCTGGCAATTTTTCAGTCGGTCCTGTTGAATTATCGGTTTCCGCGTTCCTTTTATCTGGCAAAAGTTCTTGTTCTGGGTGGACGTCCGCCATCGCCCACATCGGGTCATTCCGGAATTCCTGGTGCGGACCTCAGTGGCATGATGGCTGTGGATATTCCCTTGTGGTTTCAACGCTGGATTTTGCCACCTGCTTCTATTCGGAAGCAGGCAAACTGGGAAGACCGCCTGCGGGCTATCCTGGACAATGCGCCTAAGTGGAATGTGGGCACAATCATTGGTCTGCCCCAGTGGACACTCCTCCTCTTTGAACAGCTTTGCGACCGATATGGCTGTCAGACAATCCATGATCTTTGGCCCCACTTTCGGTTGTTTGTGTTTGGTGGCTTGCCTTTGCGGACATATCAGAAGGAATGGGAGCGCTGGCTGGGGCAACCTGTCCATTTGCTGGAAACGTATTTGGCTTCGGAAGGTTATCTGGCTTACCAGGACAAACCACGGGTTTCGGGCTTACGCTTAGCAGTGAATGCAGGGGTATTCTTTGAGTTTGTGCCGTTTCGCCCGCCGCATGTTCAGGATGGGCGTGTTCAGTCTGACGCTACCGCATACCCTTTGTGGCGGCTTCCGCGGGACCAATCCGGACTGTATGTTCCGGTACTCAGTACGTGTGCGGGTGCCTGGCGGTATGTGCTGGGCGATGTGATTCGGTTTGTTCCTGATCGGGTTCCGCGGATTCAATGGGCGGGGCGGCTGCGCTTCTTTTTAAATGCCTGTGGCGAGCATGTTTCCCTGGAAAATCTGGAGGAAGCCATCATTGCGTTTCAGAAGCGATTTCCCGGGCAAATCACGGAGTATACGGTAGTTCCGCTGAGTCGTACGAATCAGATGGTGTTTCGTCATTTGTGGTTTTTGGGTATTGTCCCTTCTTCGGAGACACAGGGTGCTGGTGAGGCAATGCCTGAGGTATCAACTATTGCGCAGGTTCTTGATCAGCTCCTCCAGCAAAAGAACGATGATTACGCGACGGTGCGTGCGCATATGCTGGCGAGTCCTCAGGTTATTCTGGTTCCCGTTCATTTGTTTTATCAGTGGATGAAGGACCGGGGTAAAGTTGGAGGTCAGCACAAATTTCCGCGGATTTTGCGGGGTGCGCAAGCACGTCAGTGGCTTACTTTTCTGGAGGATCAGGGGCAATCTGTGATGGGGATTCTCAGGGAGGAGGGGTGGCATCCCCTCCCCGATTAAATTGTACGTTTTCAGGACGGGACGGGAACATGGAAGGAGGCAGTTCGTTACCGATGACCCTCGTTCTTATTCTGGGTTTTTGCATTGGGACGGGTTTGTCGTTTGGTGGTGGACTTGGCTTTTTTGTTATGGTTTATCTGGCAATGTTGCGTGGTATTCGGTCGGCACTGGCGTTTGCCGGGGGCATCTGGCTGTCTGACGGATTGTTTGCCTGGCTGGTTTATATGGGTGTGCGCTGGTTGAAGCCTTTAGCGCGTTCTTTATGGTTTCAAATCGGATTTGCATTGTTGTTTGTGGTGGTGGGTGCTTCCTTTTTGTGGGGCGTTTGGTATCGTCGTCGTCGCCAACAACGAAGGAAATCCTCGCGGATGGCGCGACGTTATTCGTCTGCGTCGGGTGTTACGACGACTGTTACCTCCTCTTCTTCGGCACTGTCGGTTTCTACGATATCTTCGTCTGGTTCGTCTGCTTCAAGTTTTTTGCTTCGTCCTTCAACGTTGTTTTTTGAGGGTTTTCTGGTCAATAGTTTGAATCCGGGCGTGATTTTTTTGTGGTTTGCGCTGGCGACGATGGGTATTCAGTTGAGTGGGCATGTTGAGCCCGAATGGCTGATCAGTATTTTGCTGGGCGTGATTGCCGGGGATGTGCTGAAGATCTGGGGTAGTCGGAAGGTGGCACGTTTTCTCAAGCCCCGATATTTCCGGTATTTACGTGTGTTGCGCGTGGTGGTGGGTGTTGTTCTGGTGGTGGTGGGTGTGGTTTTGCTGGTTCGGAGTTTGGTCCGTCATCTTTCGTTGTGAGGAGTGAAAATTTTTTGGGGATGGCTGGGTATCGGGTGCTGGCTTTGCTCACGGATTTTGGCACGCATGATGGTTTTCCGACGATTATGGAAGGGATTTGTCGTTATTATGGTCAGATTTCCACTGTGTTGCACCTTACGCATGAGATTTGCCCGCAGGACATTCTGGAAGCCGCGTTTCTTCTCCAGATGCAATTACCCTATTTGCCGCCGGACACACTTGTGGTTGTCGTGGTGGATCCTGGTGTGGGCACCGATCGGCAAATTCTCTATGTGGAGGTTCAGGATTGTGGAGTGGGTCGGCGTGTAGGGATTCTTGCACCGGACAATGGTGTGCTGGATCTGGTGGCGGACAGGTATTCGCTTCGGTGGTTCAGGATTCAATGGGAGCGGGTCATTCGTCAAGCGCCGAGCGCTACTTTTCATGGCAGGGACATTTTTGCGCCGGTGGCAGTGCGATTATTTTGGGGTCAGACGTGGTTTGCCCAGCCCTGTGCATCGTCGCCGGATCGTCGTCTTCCTTATCGCATTGTCAAAGTCAGGGGTGAAGACGTTTTACAGGCGCAGCCCATATCTGTTCCCATTCTGTATCATGATCGGTTTGGCAATGCGATCACGGGTTTGTGGTTTGCGGATGCGTGGATTGCGAGGGTGGGGGCTGTGCGCGTTCGTGGGCGTTCCCTACCGGTTGTACGGACTTACGGTCAGTTGGGTCGGGGTGAGGCAGGGGCACTGATCAACAGCGAAGGCTTTCTGGAGATTGCTGTTCGTGAGGGGAGTGCTTACGAAGCGGGGTTTCGCCGGTTTCTACCGGTGGAGGTATTCCTTGCGTCAGATGGAAAAGAAATGGGGCGTGTGCCCTAATTTGTTGGTAAGAATCCAGGTGCAGGAGAGAGAAAACCAGGGGATCCAATGCGCAGGAAATGGCAGGGGTATCTCATCAATGGGTTGACGGCGTTGGCTGTACTCGTTGCCCTGTTGCTTGCTTATTTGCTGGTTCAGTCGTTGACGGAGCCCGTGCGCGTTCAGCGCATCCGGAAGATCCGTGAGCAGGCGGTGATTGCCCGGATGATTGCCATTCGGGATGCGCAATTTTTGTTTCGTGCGCGGTATGGTCGGTTTACCGGGTCGTTTGATTCGTTGCTGGCTGTGCTTCGTCGTGATACGATTCAGATTGTGAAAATCATTGGAAATCCTGATGATACGGCGGCGCGTGTTCAGTACGACACACTGGCAATTGCCTTGCAGGATTCATTTCGTCGTCTTCATCCGGACCTTCCAATAGATTCGTTGCCGTATATTCCGTGGGGTGGAGGTGAGCGATTTCAGATGGCTGCCGGAAAAGTTCAACGTGGCAGGATTGAGGTGCCGGTGTTTATGGTGGAGGCGCCCGAAACTGTGTTTATGCGAGATGTCCCTGCTAAGTACGTTCGGAAGGAGTTTGTGTATCGGTTGGGCTCGTTGTCCGAGCCTGTATTTTCTGGAAACTGGGAGTAAGTGCATCTGACGCATTGTACATTGTGGAGGCATTCTACTTATCGGGAGAAGCATCGTGAGCATGCGGCGGTGTTACTTCATGGACGTCATCTGACAATTTTTTTACGTCCGGAGGGGCGCCGGGTTTACTGGCGAATGATTCACTGTGCTGTAGATGAGGATGCTCTTGTTCATCGGCCGGAGTATTTTCATCGCTTCTGGAATTACTGGATGAAGAAATGGCGTCTTCCTCCACAGGGACCTGAGCTGATCGGTTTTTGCATGCATACGTGGTTGGTTATTCAGTCTGGGCAGGATGGGGTAGCGGGTGAGAGCAGTTTCCTTGTCCCTCAGGATCTTCTTCAGTTACCCACGGATGATCTGCCCTGGCGTTTTCAGATGACGTTGCCTTTGACGGCGGAGTTGTCGGTTTGGCTGGGACTGACAGGGAACTGGTCCCAGGTTTTTCCGCATGCGCATTTCTGGCATCCTTTTCAGGGGTTGGTACGGTGGTTGTCCAGTGGGTCTTTTCGGGTTTCGGGGTTGCGCCGAGGTGTGCGAGTTGTGCTTGTCCTGTATGATGAATGGGAGGAGGCGGTCTGGCTGGTGGTGGCACGGTATGTGGGTGGTTCTCGTCGGTTCGTTCCAGAGTTTTTTACTTCTATGGAGCGGGTTCAGGGTGTGGAGGCGTTGCTTCAGTGGTCGGTTGCCTGTCAGATGACCGATGTCCACTGGGTTGCCCTGTATTTACCGGAGGTGTGGTTGACGCGTCTGGCTGGTCAGGGTGGGAAACCATCAAAGAGGAAGGTGGTGTTGGTGTGGTCATCCCGGCAGATTCCTCCGGATTTACCTCCGGTGCTTTTTGCGTGGAAGTCGCTTTTGGAGTTGCCCATAGAGAGTTCTTCGGTTTTGTAAAGGATGAGGTTTGTGAAATGGAGCGGGACACATGGGTGTGGGCAAGGCAATGCGTATTGCGGTGTTTCCGGGTTCGTTTGATCCGGTTACGCGTGGGCATGTACACATTGTTGAGCGGGGTCTGGCATTGTTTGACCGGATTATTGTTGGGCTGGGTGTGAACACGCGGAAGCAATGTTTGTTTTCGGTGGAGGATCGGCTGGGCTGGTTACAGCAGGCATTTGCGCGGTTTTCTGCGCGTGTGGAAGTGCGCGTGTACCGGTCGTTGACTGTGGAGTTTTGTCGGTCGGTGGGTGCCCGGTATATTTTGCGTGGTTTACGCACGCTGACGGACTTAGATCAGGAGCGGACAATGGCGCACATCAACCGTAAGCTGGCACCTGAGATTGAAACTGTGGTGTTGTTTGCCATGCCCGAGTATATTCACGTGAGTTCTACGCTGGTGCGTGAAATTATTTTGCAGGGTGGTGATCCCAGTCCGTTTTTACCGGAGGGTGTCCGGATACGTCCAGAGCTGGTGATGGAGCGTGAAAACAGAACGCCCCGGATTGGCTGAATGGTTAGTGAGGTATTTTGTGGGGGAGATGGGAGGGGTGGGTTCTGGTGGGGTTTGTCGGGGTTGTGTACACAGGATGAGTCGTGTGGTGCTTGCCTGACGCAGTTTGGCGTAGAGACGTTGTTGCCAGTGTTCGTCCAGGAAGGCGAAGGGTTCGTCTAAGAAGATGAAGTCGGCAAGGGCTAAAGCACTCCATATCAGGAAGCGGGCACGCATACCCTGGGATAAGGCATGAAGTGGTTGGTGTGCGTATGGGGTTAGTTCGGTTTCTTCAAGGATTTCGTGCGGTTGAATTGGTTTGTTTTTGAGTTTTATCAGCCAGTGGAGGAGATGGTTCAGTGTCCAGAATTCGGGGAAGAACATATTGGGAGCGATGAAAAAAGCACGCTGCCGAAAGGAAAAGTGTGTGACGGGCTGAGGTGCTCGGGAGGTGCTATCCTGAAAGACCACTTTTCCCTTCTGAGGTGTGAGATAGCCGCTCAGTATCTGGAGCAATGTGGTTTTGCCTGATCCGTTGGGTCCGACGATCCACCAGAGTCGGGGTCCTTCCCAGTGGAAGGTGAGGTTCTGGAAGATGGGGGGGGCAGTTCGTTCGTAGGAGAAGGAGATCTGGTTAGCGGAGAGGCGGAGCATCGGGTTTTCGGATGATGCGTGCGAGGAGTTCGGCTTCGGCGACCAAGCGTGAGCCCACATATGCTTCGCCGCGCATGTGGATGAGTCCGCGTCGGATGGGCGAGAGGAGGATGAGGCGCATGACGAGGGTATCGCCTGGACGAACGATTTGCTTAAAGCGGACTTTGTCCAGTTTGAGGAAGTAGGTATCCCAGTTTTGGGGGTCGGGTACAGTTTTCAGTGCGAGGACGCCGCCTACCTGTGCCATGGCTTCAATGATGAGGACGCCGGGCATGACGGGGTTTCCGGGAAAGTGTCCCTGGAAGAAGGGTTCGTTGTAGGAGACGGCTTTGATTCCGATGACTTCTGTGTCGCTGAGTTCCAGGATTCTGTCTACCAGGAGGAAGGTGTGTCGGTGGGGGAGGACTTTCAGGATTTCGGGGATGCCCATCAGTCCTTTTTGGTCGGGGTCAAAGACCGGGATCTTTTGTTCCTGGTGGACAGCTTCTAAGAAGGCGCGTGCAAATTGTACGTTGGTTTTGTGGGCGGGCAGTTCTGCGATCAGGTTTCCGCTCAGGTAGCCATTGAGCAGAGCCAGGTCGCCGATGAGGTCCAGGGCTTTGTGGTAGGCGGGTTCGTCTAAGGTGGGTGGTCGTCCCCGGTAGATGAACAGTTCGGTTTGTTCATAGGGCTGGTTATCGTGAGTTGCGGTGCGGATCTTTTGTTCCAGTTCGTGGGTAATGGGTATGTCGCGAATGAGGATTGCCATGTTCAGGGAGGCGCCCTGGATGAGTCCGCGTTCTATGAGGGGCAGGATATCGCTGATCAGGGCAAAGGTTCGTGCGTTGATCAGGTGGTTTTTTTCGGGTGGGGTGTGGTTTGGGTTGTTGTGGTGGGGGGCTTCTAAGGGAATGCGTACTGATACGGCGCCGTGGTTGCCCAGGCGTGCTGTGACGAAGAATGAGGCGGTTGCTGTATTTTCCCCGGGTACGTACAGATAGCGGTGTTCGTTTTTTTGCCAGGTGAAGGGTCGTTTCAATCGGAAGAACTGTCGGAATCCTTCCTGGGGGAGGGTTCCGACGCGCTGGATGGCTTCTACGAAGGGGCGGGCGGTTCCGTCCAGGATAGGGATTTCGGCGCCTTCTACTTCAATTTCGCAGTTGTCTATGCCGGTCAGGTAGAGGGCAGCCAGCAGGTGTTCTACTGTGCTGAGTTCTTTTCCCTCGTGCAGGAGGCGTGTGCGTCGGTCGTCGCCCTGGGCGTATTCCAGTCGGGCGGGTATGCGCACGCCGTCTATGATGAAGATGCGTCCTGTGGAAGGGTCAGCGGGTTTGAGTGTGATGCGTGCGGGTGTGCCGGTGTGCAAGCCTGTTCCCTCTAAGGAGATGGGTTCACGGAGTGTGTGCTGTCGTTGATAGTCGGGGACGGGGGCAGATTCACTGGTAGTGGTGGGTGTGGTTGTCATGGTTTTTTCTGGGTTTTCGCCAGTTGTTTTTTGAGTGTGTTGATTTCGGCTTGTAGGGTACGGAGTTGTCGGAACAGGTCTGGGAGGCGGCGCATGAGTGTGAGCATGAGTACGGCATCGCGGTAGGGCAGGACGGGTGCGCCCAGGTAGGTACCTGGTTGGGGTAAGGATCGGTTGACGCCCGCCTGTGCACCGATTCGCACGTGGTCGCCAATGAATACGTGGTCGGCGATTCCGACCTGTCCGCCAATCTGGCAGTAGTTGCCAATGTGGACGCTGCCTGCAATTCCGGTTTGTCCGGCGATGACGGTATGGTTGCCAATAGTGGTATTGTGTCCGACCTGTACGAGGTTATCAATTTTGGTGCCCTGACCGATGCGTGTTTCGTGGAAGGTGGCGCGGTCTATCATAGTGCCTGCGCCCAGTTCTACGTCGTCTTCAATGATGACGGTTCCGCGCTGAGGGATTTTTCGGAGTGTGTGGTTGTGGGGCAGGTAGCCGAATCCGTCGGCGCCCAGGACGCAGCCTGCGTGGATCCGGCAGTTTCGCCCGATTCGTACGCCACTGTAGATCGTTACGTGTGGAAAGATTATGGTGTGTTCTCCGATGTGGACATCGGGTCCTACGTAGATTTGGGCGACCAGCTGTACGCCTGCCGCGATTCGTGCTCCTTCTTCAATGACGCAGAATGGTCCGATGGTGGCGGAGGGGTGGACGTGTGCTTTGGGGCTGATCCAGGCAAGGGGTGAGATGCCTTTGCGGACTGGTTCTTCTGAGAAGAAGAAGTTGAGGAGGTCAGGTAAGAGAATTCGTATGGGTTGTTGGCTGCCGATCAGTGTGTGGGTGGTGGGTGCTTGTTGAATGGCATTGATGTATTCCTGGGGTATGGGGTGGGGCAGGATCAGGATGAGGGGTTGGGTCTGGTGTTGGAGCCAGATCCGCCAGGGGTTTGCCGGCGGGAGTTGTTCCCAGAAAAGCAGGGTTCCTTCGGGTAAGGGCTGGCGTTCTGGGTTGGCGGACTGGTTCAACGGAGGAGCTGGGTGCATCTGGCGGATACGTGTAGTGGGCTTGCCGGAATACAGGTGGAGTGTTGGGAAGGCATTAAGGAGTTCGTCAACGGTTCGCTCGTGGGTCTGGATCCGGAACACGGTCTGGTGATTTGGTGTGGATGATCTGGCGGATGGTCTGCTGGATTTGCGTTCGTTCCGTAAGGTACGGTGCACAAAGAAAATAAATCCTGTGGGGGATTGAGAATGTTCCGGGTGTGAGGACGGGTGAGAGTGCGAAGAATTCGTAGACGGTTCCGTCGCGGTCTACGAACAGGATGGCGTCTTCGCTGTCTGAAAGGTAGGGTACGGTGGTTACGGTATGGACGAAGACGAGGTGTCGGGCTTCGTGTTGGGGCAGGTTGTAGGTGCGCTGTACCTGTTGGGTCAGGTAGGCGATGGCGTCCTGGGGTGGGGCGTGTTCACCGGAATAGTAGACTTTGTGGAGAGTGCGCTGTATGAGGCTTTGTGCTAAGAATCCGATGCTGGTTGCTGGTGAAAAGTGTTGTGTGAGGATCTGGAGTGTGATCCAGGCGTCGGCATCGGTCAGGGCGAAGTAGTGGGGCAGGCAATCGGCAAGTGTTCTCTGGTCAATCCAGTATTTCTGGAGGAAGGTGTGGAGGGCGGGTGGCAGTTGTTGGAACCAGGCAGTTGTCCTGTGGCTGCCGGTTCCGGCGTTTTCGCGAATCTGGTGGATGAGCAGTTCAAACACTTTTTGGAGCATGCCTTCGGAGGCGATGACGGTTTTATGGAGGTAGACCTGGTGGTACATACTGAGTCGGGCAAGGAGGAAACGTTCTATGCTGAAGTAGCCTTTGGCTTCTACGGCTAAGTGTTCGGAGGGTGTGATGGTGAGCAGTCGGATGATGCGTTCGTAGCCGACGTGTCCTTCGGATACGCCGGCGAAGAAACTGTCGCGAGCGAGGTAATCCAGTCGGTCTAGGTCCAGCTGGCTTTTGACGAGCTGGTTGAGGAATGGTCGGGGTGCTTTGCCTTTCAGGAGGTGGAGTGCGCCTTCCAGTGCGGAGATGTTCAGTGTTTGGAGGAGGTGATGGACGCCGATTTGTGTGATGGTTTCGTGGTGTTCGCGCAGGAGGATGTGTTCTAAGGCGTGGGAATAGGGTCCGTGTCCTAAGTCGTGGAGGAGCAAAGCGAGGAGTAGGCTTTCTTCTTCTTCCTGGGTGATGGAGATGCCTTTTTCCCGGAGGGTTTCCACGGCGAGTGCTCCGAGGTAGTAGGTGCCGAGTGCGTGCTGGAAGCGCGTGTGGGTTGCGGAGGGGAAGACCAGGTCTGTCAGTCCCAGTTGTCGGATATATCGGAGGCGCTGGAACCAGGGGTGGTCAACGATCTGGCATATGGAGGGGTGGCGTAGAGGGATGAGTCCGTAGACGGGGTCGTTGATGTATCGGATACGCATGGGGATAGCGTCATTGTGTGGTGAAGTTGAATTGTTTGCGGATGAGCTGGAAGTGGCTGCCCAGGTAGAGTTTTCGGACCTGTGGGTCGTTGGCAAGGGCTTGGGCGCTTCCCTGTTTGAGGATGCGTCCGTCGAAGAGGAGGTAGGCGCGGTCGACGATGGATAGGGTTTCCTGGACGTTGTGGTCGGTGATAAGGATTCCGATCTGTCGGGTTTGGACTAGGCGCAGGACGATTTTCTGGAGTTCTTCGACGGCGATGGGGTCTACGCCTGTGAAGGGTTCGTCCAGCAGGATGAATCGTGGTTCTATAGCGAGTGCGCGTGCGATTTCGGTTCGTCGTCGTTCGCCGCCGGACAGTCGGTCTGCCCGCTGGTTTCTGAGGTGGGTGAGTCCGAGTTCGTGGAGGAGTTGTTCCAGGCGTTGGTATCGTTCTTTTTTGGATAGGGGCTGGTATTCCAGGATGCTCAGGATGTTTTCTGCGACGGTGAGTTTACGGAAGATGGAGGTTTCCTGCGGGAGGTAGCTGATGCCGAGTCGTGCGTGTTTGTACATGGGTTCGCGTGTGATATCTCTGTCGTCCAGGAAGATTTTTCCGTGGTCGGGTCGGAGGAACCCGACGAGCATGTAGAAGGTGGTGGTTTTGCCGGCGCCGTTGGGTCCGAGGAGTCCGACGATTTCGCCCTGGCGTACTTCCAGGGATACGTGGTTGACGACTGTGCGTTTGCCGTATCGTTTGACGAGGTCCTGGCAATAGAGACGTCCCATTAATGGTTGCTTTCTATGGATAGGTCAACGAGTCGGGGCAGGGGTTGTGTGGGTTGTTTTCGGTCTGGGTAGAGCTGGTAGCATATAGCGAGTCGTTTGTGTCGGATCTGGGGCAGGTCAGGTAGGTTCTGGAAAGATAAGAAGCGCTGACGGATTCCCAGGGGGTCTATTAGGGAGAGCATCCATCCTTTTTGGAAGGTTCGGGAGTAGCCGTCTTCCCAGAGATCGCGCGCTAAGAATACGGGACGTTCGTTGCCGGGTCCGAAGGGGTGGAGCTGGTGGAGCATCTGGAGGGTTTGTCGGTGGATGTGGAGTAAGGAAAGGGGTGCGTCAATGATGATGTGGGGTTTGATGTGGTGTGGGTAGAGGTTCTGGTAGGTCTGGTGGAGGCATTGTCGGAAGGCTTCCAGGTTCTGGGCTTCTAAGGAGAGTCCGACAGCCTGGGCGTGTCCTCCGTATCGGAGGAGGTAGTGTGCGCAGGGTGTGAGCAGGTTGAGCAGGTTGATGTTGGCGAAGGATCTGCCGGATCCGGTGAGTAAGCCGGGTTCGGTTTCGGCGAGGAGGAAGACGGGTCGGCAGAAGAGTTCAGCCAGTCTCGCGGCGTTGATTCCGACGAGGGCGTGGTCCCAGTTGGGTGAAGCGAGGACGAGTACGGGGTCGCCGCGGTCTACGTAGGGTTTTGCGAGGCGGAGTGCTTCTTCTCCGATGGTTTCGTTTCGTTTTTGTCGGATCTGGTTGAGTCGGCACAGCTGGTTTGTCCAGTGGAGTGCTTCGCTTTCGGAGTGTGCGGTCAGCAGGTAGAAGGCTTCGCGTGCGTGTCGGATTCTACCGGCGGCGTTGAGTCGTGGTGCTAAGTAGTAGACGATATCGGAGACTTCAATAGGGGATTGTTTCTGGTGGGGGTGGATACCTGCGCGGTGCATTAACAGGCGGAGTCCCGGGATTTTTGAGTTTTGCAGTCGGTTGAGACCTTCTACGAGGAGGTGTCGGTTTTCGCCGGTGACGGGTACGATATCGGCGCAGATGCTGAGTGCGACCAGTTCCAAGGTTTCTTCGGGGTAGGGCAGGTGGAAGCGTTCTGCAAGTGCTTGTAGAAATTTGAATAGGACGGCGGCGCCGGAGAGGTCTCGGAATGGGTATTGGGAGTCGGGTCGTTTGGGATTGACGAAGGCGGTTGCCGGGTGGTGGGTAGGGTGCAGGGATTCGTCTACTTCGTGGTGGTCGAAGACAAGGACGTCCATTCCGAGGAGTCGTGCCCGTGTGATTTCCTCAATGTCGCGTGTGCCGATGTCAATGAGTATGAGGAGTTGGGCGCCGAGTGCGTGTGCCTGGGCGATTGCTCGGGGTGCCAGTCCGTAGCCTTCGCGTCGTCGGTCGGGAATATAGATTTCGTAGGGGATCTGGTAGGTGTTGAGCCATCGTACGAGGATGGCGGCGCCGGCGACGCCGTCCACGTCGTAGTCGCTCACGATGAATACTGGAGAGCGGTTCTGGAGTGCGTGGTGCTGGAATGTGTCAAGAGCGGTTTCTATGTCCGGGAGGAGGAATGGGTCGTGCAGGTGGTGGAGGGTTGGCTGGAGGAAGGCTTCGGCTTCGGATCGTGAGGTGATGCCCCGGATTTGGAGCAGGTGGACGAGCAGGGCGTTGAGTGGGGTGTTGTCCAGGTTCCAGTCTTTGAGTGTGGTGAGAATGGCTTCGGGGTCAGGCAGGTGGATTTGCCACTGGTAGTGGAAGCCGTTTAGTGTGGCGGTGGGGTGTGGGGCTGAGTGGGAGGTTTGTCGTTTGGTGAGTGCGCGCAGGTGTGTGATGCTCATGGTTGTTCGTAGGTGTAGATTTCGCGTTCGCCGAAGAAGAAAGCGATTTCGCGCTGTGCGTTTTCTGGGCTGTCGGATCCGTGGATGGCGTTTTGTTCTATAGAGAGTCCGTATTGGTGGCGGATTGTACCGGGTTGGGCTTCAGCGGGGTTGGTGGCACCCATCAGGTTACGCAGTTCGGTGATGGCGTTTTCGCGTTCTAAGACGAGGGCGACGACAGGTCCGCTGGTGATGTACTGGATCAGTGAGTCAAAGAAGGGTTTGTTCCGGTGGACGCTGTAGAAGGTTTGGGCTTCCTGGGGTCGGAGCCAGACCATTTTCATTGCCCGGATTGTGAAACCGGCGCTTTCTATTTGCTGGATGATGGCACCGATGAGTTGTCGTCGTACGGCATCGGGTTTGATCATTGCGAGCGTACGTTCTTTGGGCATGGTTTTTAGGTTTTTTTGGGTTTCAGGATTGTTTTTCTGTTTGGAGGAGCAGTGAATTGATGAGTGTCCACAGCTGGAGGAAGACTTCTTCTATGGAGCCGGTTCCATCAATGGTGTACCAGATGCCTTTTTTCTGGTAGTGGGTTTTGAGTGGCAGGGTTTTTTCCATGTATTCGCGGAAGCGCTGGAGGATGATGGCTTCGTGCTGGTCGTCGGTTCGTCCTTCTTCCTGTGCACGTTTTTGGATTCGTGCTTTGAGTTCTTCTTCGGGTACGTGGAAGAAGATGACGGCGAGCAATTTGGTATTTTCTTCTTGGAGGAGTTGTTCCAGGTCGGATGCCTGTGGTAGGGTTCTTGGGTATCCGTCGAAGATGAAGCCGGGTGTGTCTGGATGCTGTTTGAGTACTTCTGCGATGACGGTTCGGACGATGGAGTCGGGCACTAAACGTCCCTGTTCCACGTATTCCCGGATTTGTTTGCCTAAGGGTGTGTTTTGCTGCAGGTGTTTTCGGAAGAGGTCGCCCGGTGCAATGTGCAGCCAACCGGTTTCAGCGCTTAGTTTTTTTGCCTGCGTGCCTTTGCCGGCACCGGGTGGTCCGACGAATACGACGGCGTATCGCTTCATGGTTGTGTGGGGTTTGTCTGGAAGACGGTGGGTAGATAGCGGCGAGCTTCTTCTAAGGCTTTCCAATTGAGATTGAGGGAAACGCCTTTTTCATTCAGGAAAGAGAGCAGTGCTTCTGTGGGGAGGTTTGAGACCAGGTGGTCATCCTGGGCGAAGGGGCATCCGCCGTAGCCTCCGAGGGCACTGTCGTATCGGAGGCATCCGGCTTGCCAGGCGGCTTCTAAGTGGTCTTTCCAGTTGGAGGGTGTGGTGTGCAGGTGGATGCCCCAGTGGATATCTGGCAGTTCCCGGGTATATTGTGTGCACAGCTGTAGGATGCGTTGTGGGGTGGCTTGAGCGGTGGTGTCTGCCAGGACGTGGATGGTTGCGCCCAGCTCGTAGATTTGCCTGCCCCAATGGATGATTTCGTCGGGTTGCCAGGGTTCGCCATAGGGATTGCCAAAAGCCATGGAGAGGTAGACGACAAGTTGTTTGTTGTGGCTATGGCAGATCTGGAGGAGTTTTTCAATTTGGCGCAAGCCTTCTTTGCGGGTCATACGGAGGTTGCGCCACATAAAAGTTTCTGATACGGAGAAGGAGAATCCCAGGTAGGTGATGGCGTCGTAGTGGGCGGCTTCTCGCGCGTACTTTTCGTTGGCGACGATGACGAGGAGGCGTGTGGGATGGGTATGGGGGTCGTAGTTGATCTGGTTGATCAGGTCGGCGGTATCGCGCATTTGGGGTACGGCTCTGGGCGAGACGAAGCTGCCCATATCCAGGATGGGAAACCCTACCTGAAGCAACTTTTCAATATAGGTTCGTTTGATGGTTGTAGGAATCCAGGTTTTCCATCCCTGCATTGCGTCGCGTGGGCATTCCACGATGCAGATCTTGCGGTTGTAGTTATTGGGTTGGCGCAGATCTTTTTCTTTTTGGCTGGATTTGTGCATGGCTGTTTACTGGAGTTGGGGTTGAAAAGTTCCTACTCGTTCAAAGACGCCGGCAACGCCCTGTCCTCCGCCTACGCATGCGGTTACGATTCCGTATTTTTTGTTGAGCCGTTGCAGGTCAAAGAGGAGTTGGATGGTGAGTTTGGCGCCGGTGCATCCGAGGGGGTGTCCCAGTGCGATGGCACCGCCATTGATGTTCACCTTTTCAGGGTCCATGTTCAGCTGGCGGATGACAGCTAAAGTTTGTGCGGCGAAGGCTTCGTTCAGTTCAATGAGGTCAATTTGATCTAGGGTAAGTCCTGCGCGCTGGAGTGCGCGGGGTACGGCTTCTACGGGGCCGATACCCATGATTCGGGGGTGGACACCCCGTACTGCATAGGCGCGGAGGACTGCCCAGGGTTCAATTCCCAGTTCTTTGACCATTTTTTCGGACATGACCAGGACGAAGGCGGCGCCATCGGATCGTTGCGAGCTGTTGCCGGCGGTAACCAGTCCATCTTTCTTAAAAACAGGTTTCAGCTGGGCGAGTTTTTCTAAGGAGGTGTCGGGTCGTGGTCCTTCATCCTGCTCAAGAACAAAGGAGTGGCGTACTACCTGTTTTTTCTGGGGATCCCAGACTTTTTCCTCTACCGGTACAGGTACTGTTTGCGTTTTGAAATATCCTTCCTGGAGGGCGTGGAGTGCACGCTGGTGGCTGCGGAGAGCCCACTGGTCGCAATCTTCGCGCGTTATGCCGAAGTCCTTCGCGACTTCTTCGGCGGTCAATCCCATGTTCAGGAAGTAATCCCGGTCTATAGCGACTAAGTCGGGATTGGGTGCGAATTTCCAACCGGTCATAGGCACCAAGGACATGCTCTCTGCACCACCTGCAATGATACAATCGGCATCGCCTGAACGGATTCGGTAGCAGGCGAGGGCGATTGCCTCCAGTCCGGACCCACAATACCGGTTGATGATAAAGCCAGGGACGTCAATAGGCAGGTGGCTGAGGAGCGAGATGAGCCGTCCCATCTGAAGTCCCTGCTCGGCTTCGGGGACAGCACATCCGACGATGATGTCGTCTACACGGGCGGGATCCAGCTGAGGGAACAGTTTCAAGAGCTGATCAATGACGAGTTTAGCCAGTGTGTCCGGTCGGATGAACCGGAGGCTGCGCCCGGCTTTTCCGACGGGGGTACGGAGGCCACCGACGATATAGGCTTCCTGCATGGTTGGGGGATTCTCTTTAGAGAGTAAGGTAGAGAGGAATGGGGAAATGGGTTGGGTGGTTTGGTTGGGGCTGGGGGTCGGGCGCTGGTTTTCAGGGAGTTAGGGTGCCCTGCAGGGCACCCTAACTCCCTGAAAACC
>JALWYU010000045.1 GCA_026992635.1 Bacteroidota bacterium
CCCCAGAACAACCTCCAACGCTCCGCCCCCCAACCAATCCCTCACCATTTCCCCATTGCGATGTACCTTCTATAATAGACCCCTCAAAATCCCCGGGGAATGGTGGAAATGGTGGGGGCAACCACAACAGCCGTTCGCAGCGTCCACTGGGTGTATCAGCTCTTACTTCTCGCAGTCAGCCAGGCAGGATTGCTGGTGTGGTGGCCAGTTTTTCTTCATGCCCAGGTTACAGTCACGCAAAGTGCAGCCAGCTGGCAGCAAGCCACGCCCGCTGGATTGCCCAGCTTATGCAAAGGGATGCCTACAACTGCCTGGTCTGGACCACCTAATGCATTGCTAAATAGCGACAATCAGTACGTTACGGCGTCGTTGTGGGCGGGTCAGCCTCGGGGTGTGATTCAAACACTTGCCGCATACAATTTTGGCTTTTCAATTCCTGCCAGTGCCGTCATTACCGGTGTCCAGGCACGAATAGAACGCCGACGTGCTGGGGGAATTTCCTGTACAATAGAACAGGAGGTGCGCCTCCAGAAGACCATGTCCAGCTTCTCACCGCAAAACAAGGCAGTACAAAGTCCAGCTTGGCCAACAACTGATGCTTACCAGACCTATGGAGGGTGCAATGACCTGTGGGGATGGGCATCCATTACGCCAGCCGAAGTGAACAACCCGAATTTTGGCGTGCGTTTAACGCTTTACCGGTGCTGTAATATCTGTCCGCAGGTGGTGTGCAGTGAAACGCGATATGTAGACCATGTGGCACTCACCGTGTGTTATAATGTGATTACAGGCATCCAGGATCTGACGTTTACGGTGTGGACTGAGGGAAATGCATTGTGGTTCTCGGGGCAGCTAACGATTCACGAAGGAATGCGGGTCTTGCGTATAGAGGGTGCGCCCGGTCATGCTCCCGAGGATTTCCGTTTGCTGGACACAATTATACTCCCAATTGGACAAGAGGAGGGTAGTGCAATCGCAGGGAATGTCTTCACTTTTCAGAAAATCATTAGCCTGGAGCAAGTAAGTGGTCGCCTTGGCAATTCATCCCCCTGGTACTTTCGGATTGGCGTTCAGTATGTCAATGGCATAATCCAGTACAGTGCACAGCGTACGGTCATTGGTGGCGCCGCCAGCTTTGCACTGGAGAACAGCAGTCAACGATGGAGGGTATCATACCGTGCTGGCAGGTTGTATATTGAGCCTGGAACTGATTTCAGGGCAGAGCTTTATTCGGCAGCGGTGCGCATCCTCACTGCAGCAGGACAGATGGTCTATGAAGGGGTGTGGGAACCCGCCCTTGCCACCGAAGGCATCGCTTTGCTCCTCCCGAAAGGAATGTATTTGTATCAGGTGATTCTTCCAGCCGGTGAGATACACACCGGGCAATTTCAGGTGGGTCAGTAGCCAGAAAAGGATAGGGCAGGCAAGGGACGAGGGTAATAAACGAGTATAAAGGGCGTAAAGTACATCATACACTGGCTTGCCCCTGCATGGTCGGCAGACACCATCAACCTCCTGACCTGAACCAGTATTCAGTTGTGTGGTGCGCAGCGCACTGTTCCTGCACCTGCATCAACTCATCATTCGGGCTAAGCCCAATCCCACTATGTACAGCAAACTGAATACCATATGCAACTGGGCAGAAAGCAAATCCAGCATCGTAAAGGCGACACGACGGGTATTCCAAGCCGTGCGTATGTTGCGAATTGCCAGGGGTAGCGACAAAGCCACAACCACCGTTTGCCAGGGCAACCAGCCCAGCACAATCAATACGCCAACACTCAGATACGCGAACGCAACCAGCAAAGTATAGTACCAGGCAGAGCCTTTCTGACCCAGCAAACCAGCTAAGGTTATGTATCCGGCGCGCCGATCTTCTTCAATGTCCCGGAAATTATTCCCATGAAGAATTGCAATCGTGAGGAAGCCAATAGGTAAGCCCGCAAGCAAGGGTGGCAGCCAGCTGGACAAAGCCGTTGCCCCCGGATTTTGCACGAGCCACGCACCCAGAACCATCAACGGACCAAACGCAAGAAATACCGCCAGATCACCCAGTGCCCTGTACTTCAGCCCTATAGGTGGCATCGTGTAAAACAAACCAAAGAACGCACCCGCACCAATCAACCACCACAAATAGGGAGAAGTGGTTATCGCCAGATATGCACCAATTGCCACGGCAAGCGCAATCAATGTGGCACCCCACGCAAAATGCACACGTGGCGAAAGCAAGCCATCTACTAAAACACGACTGGAGCCCAGAACACGCCAGGTATCCGCACCCCGCCGCCAGTCAAACCAGTCACTCAGAACATTCACGCCGGCATGCACCAGCAAAGCGCCAATCAGCGTCAGGGCACCCAACCACCAGTTAATCGTCGGACTCAACAACAACCCTACCAGCACGGCAAACACGCTGACCGTAAACGAAAAAGGACGAACCGCCTGAAACAGTACCTTCGCCTTAGAAACCCGCGCACTTAACCCCTGACGAACCAACGCCGTATGCGTGCCATTCAGGCGGGCACGCGGCTTCCATTCCCCCGTAAAATCCGAAAGATACAACTCCGTGGGCGTAATCCGAACCATCATTACGCCCGGAATCATCTTTACGAAAGGCACCACTTCAAACACCTTGCGAAACAGAATATGGCGTTCTGGACATTCTTCTACCGGACCCAAAATCTCTGCAATGCCACGCCCCTGAATGAACTGGTCGGGCTGCTCGCCTGCAATCACGAAGGTCACCTCAGGATTCGCCCGGATATTCCGGAAGTTTTTCCCCTGCTCCAGCGCTACGTAAATGGCACCTCCATCTACGGCAAAGTACACTTTCCCAGACCACAGCCCTTCCGGTCCCTGTGTAGAGAGCGTCAGGGTTTTGTACCGGGTAGTGACTTTCCGCAGGACGCGCACCAGATCAGACTCTGTCCAGCCTGTTGCCACACCCATGACCCAGCGATTTGTCAGGCGTACCGAACCACTCCTTTTTCTGAAAAAGGTAAGGGCTTCCTGGACAAAATAGTTCCCCTGTCCGATGAAGGGGATCACCGTGGGGCACGCGTAACCACCGGGAAACGACACGCTTCTTTATTCTGGCGATGCATATTGATTCGTTTAAGCAGGCGGACCAGATCCCGCGAAACCGAATTATTCACGGTGACGAACGTTGCCTGTCCCACCGAAACCGAATACAGCACACCCCTGTAAGTGAATCCATCAATGATCGTGCGGTGGGGAGAGCGTTCGTACCGCCTACCGTGCTTGTGAATAAAGCGGAGGATCTGGACTTCCATCTCCTTCCAGCTTTGCTCGTCAAACACAATCGTGTTGCAGATTTCTTCAAGCACGGCAATATACCCTATGCCATCATTGACAGCCAGTGTTGCAGAATAGAGGTCTGCCGGTGCAACGATTTGCATGACGATGCCTGTTCCGCTATAGCCTGGCAATTTCTTCAGCGTGTCCCTTTGGAGCGAATCGGTATCTGGCACAGTGTATCCGAAGTGTGAGGAGGGTGATGCCGTCCAGGCAAAGAGTGCAATCATAAGCAGGAGAAGTGGGATAGGGGTTGTTCCAGCCATTCTCCACACTATTGTATACGGGGAGTCATTCTGTCAATGGTTTTTTGTGTCCAATAAGAAATTAAACCACGGATGGGAAACGCGAGAGGAGGCAGGGCATGATGATTGCAAAGTGCTAAAAATCAGCGAATTGTATTATAGCGCCTAACGTAGCGCCTAAATCGTCAGCCTTCCCCCCGTTCACTCCTCATCCATCAGCCGGCGCCCCGAAGGTGGCGCCAATGGATTGCCCTTCCTCTTACGCTTCGGACGAACACCTCTGGCCGGCGCCGACCCCTCCCGCCTGCCCTCCTCCAGAACACGACGTTGCAACCAGGCAGGCGGATTTTGCACCGTCGCCTCCACAGGACGAAACACCACCACCGTATTCGGTAACGAACGACGGAGCTCCCTGACAAACTCCGCCGATAATGGTAAATAGCGCACGTCTAAGGTATCTAGATGCGCCATTTCTTTCAAAATCGCAAGGTCCTCCTCCGTCAACGCAGGATTGAAATGTAAATCCAGGACACGCAAGTGCGCCAGATCCTTCAAAGAAGCCGGCAACTTCGTCAATTCATTGGCAGCCAGAACTAAACGCTCCAACCGGCTAAGCCCATCTATGGACGAGGGCAAACTCTTCAACAGATTATCCGCCAGATCCAGCGTGCGCAAATTCGTAAGGGTCGTTACCGAACGAGGCACCCGACTAATAACCTGATCACGAACACGCAAAACCTCCAGACGAGCCAGGTTACCCAAACAGGAAGGTAACGCCTTTAACTTCATGGATGCCGGATGAAAGTAAAAACCACTGATGTCCAGAACGCGCAGTTCATCTATCGTGCAAATTACGTCGGGCAAACGCGTATACGCATTCCCACCCAGCAACAACACCTGAATCGGTGCACGTGCCTCACCCCGATACCGCTCAAACGTCGTAATCTGATTCAACGAAAAATCTGCCCATTCCAGGTTTGGCAGTTGCCAGACCCAGGTTGGCAAAACCTCCAGGCGATTGGCACGAACATCCAGCATCCGTAACCGTTGCAACCGGTGCATACACGCGGGCAACTTCTCCAGCTGGTTATCCCGAAAACCCAGCAGGACCGTGCCCAAAAGCAAAATCTCCAGATTTGAATACGTGCAGATTGCAGGCGATATCTTCTGTAGCCGATTACTCTGTAACGCCAGGATACGCAATTGTGGAAAGCCACGGACAGCCAGCCACTCCCGCAAGTCACATTCCGACATCAACAGTACTTCCAGCTGAGGAATCTCCGCCAAAATCGGTAACACCTGCTCAGCACGAATCCACGGATTGCGCCGTAAATCCAGCCACCGTAGATTTTCCATTTCCACCATAGAGGGCGGAAGCCGAACAATCAGGTTGCCAAATAGCGACAGCGCCTCCACCTGCTTTAAATCTTTTGCATTCCAGGGTAGCGAAAACAACTGACAGTAACTCAAATCAATTGCACGCAACTCGGGAATCGCCGACAAATACACAAACAGCGTTTCTATGTCCAGCCAGTAACAGCGTTTACACCGAAACACCTCTAAGGGCAAATCCGAAAGCGACACAGGAACACGACGCAAATACTTATTGTGCGACAGATCCAGATAGCGGAGACCACGTAACTCACCGATTGTCGGGGGCAACACCCTGATCCGATTCCAGGACAAATCCAGATACTCCAGCTGAGGTAGTTGTCGTGCTAAGAGGCGAAGCGCTTCTTCTACTTTCAAATCGGGATTGTGCCTCAGCCGTAAACCCTTCAGGTTTTTGAATCGGAACAGGTCTTCGGGTAAATACGTCAGCTGTGCCCGCGAAAGGTCTATGAAGAACACCGAATCGGGATTCCGCCGAAGTGCTTCCTCCAGCCGCAAAAAGCGCACACTATCATACCGCGTAAAATACGGATGCGTGGTAACCAGAACTGGCAAGCGAGGTAAATCAGGCCCCGCAGCATACATCCTGCCCATCAGCAAACCCCAAAAAAAGAACCCCATTAGCGCTTTGCCCCAACGGAAGTGATCAGTCCCAATACGCCAAATCATGCTCTTCCTCCTAATTGCCTCTTTTCACCAACCCGAAACCATACAAACCCCTAAAACGCCCATTCCCGCACCTTCCTCAGAAAAAAATACCTGTTGGACAGAGAATCAATCGGAATTCTTTTCTTCAGTCTGCCCATTTGCTGTGCCTTCCCCGGGAAACGCATCCAGAATCCTGCCACTTTCCGGAACCAAAGACCCATCATACGCCCAGCGCAAATAAATTGCTCCCCAGGTGAACCCCCCACCGAACGTGGCTAAGATCAGACGGTCGCCCGTACGCAACCGGGGCTCCCACTCCGCTAAGCACAACGGAATCGTTGCCGACGTCGTATTGCCAAACTTGTGAATGTTCACCATCACCTTTTCCATGGGCAAACGAAGTGTACGTGCCACCGCCTTGATAATCCGAAGGTTCGCCTGATGGGGAACCAGCCAGTCAATCTCTTCTGAACGAAGACCCGCAACATCCATTACTTCCTCAATGACTTCGGTAAACCGACGAACCGCATGCCCAAACACAGCTCGCCCCTCCTGATACACATAGTGCTCCCGATTTAGCACTGTTTCTATGGTGGGTGGATGAAGTGCACCGCCCGCTTTTTGAAACAGGGCGTGGCGTCCCGACCCATCCGAATACAACCGGATCACCTGAACGCCCAGTTCAGGCACGACCGGCTCCACTAAAACCACACCCGCACCATCACCAAAAATGACGCACGTTGTCCGATCATGATAGTTCATAATTGCCGACATGCGCTCAGCACCCACCACCAGCACACGTTCATACATCCCATTCTGGACAAACTGAACAGCACATGCCAGACCGTACAGAAAACCTGAACAGGCGGCTTCCAGGTCAAAGCCCCAGGCACGACGTAACCCCGCCTTATCGCAAATAATGTTTGCCGTGGCAGGAAAGACATGATCCGGCGTAACCGTACAGCAAATCACCAGGTCAATGTCTTCGGGCGCTAACCCCCGCTTGCGCAACAATTGGTGGATTGCATAAACCGCCATATCCGAGGTGGTGCGGTCGCGCTCAACCAGGATGCGACGCTCACGAATCCCGGTCCGCTCGCGAATCCACGTGTCCGACGTCTCTACAAATTTCTCCAGGTGAAAATTGGTCAGAACCGTTGGGGGTACCCACCCCGCCACTGCAGTGATTCCGGCACCACGCCGACCCATTCGCCTATCCCGAAGTTGAAGCTGGTGATGAGGATGACGATGAAGAGGAAGTAACCGCCAGGGCAGAAAGGCGTGCTTGCAGCCGTTCTACTAAGCGTGTCGCCAGAATCTTCTGCGCCATCAGAATCATCTGGTAGAAGGCTTCTGACCGCGCAATCCCATGCCCAATCAAAACAGGCTTACGCAAGCCCAAAACCGGCACTGCTCCATACTTCTCCCAGCGAAAGACATCCAGCGACAAATGCCGGTGCAACTTCCCTTCAATTTCTGCCAGAAGCATTACGGCAAACGATTCCAGCGCCTTCAACACCACATTCCCCGTAAACCCATCGCAAACAATCACATCGGCTTTCTCAGTGAACAGATCCCGCCCCTCTACATTGCCAATGAAGTGCAGGGTTCCCTCGGCTTTTGCCTGTTCCAGCAGGTCAAAGGCTGCACGCACCAGACTGTTACCCTTTCCTTTTTCTTCACCCACCGTCAATAAGCCTACGCGAACATCCTGATAGCCCAGAACCGTCTCGCAAAAAATAGTGCCCAGCCGCGCAAAATTCACCAGATGTTCAGGCTTGCACTCTACATTAGCGCCCACGTCAATCAAGATTCCAGTCCGTGCACGGAGCCTTGGTAAATACGCCACTAAGGCGGGGCGGTCCACACCAGGCAACTTACCCACAAACTGCGTGCCCGCAACAAAAATCGCACCCGTATTGCCCGCACTCACAAACGCATCAATTTTTCCCTGAGCTAACCAGTGAATACCCCGAACCACCGACGAATCACTTCGCTTCTGAATGGCTTTTACAGGGCTTTCCGCCATCTGAATAGACGGACCACATTCCACAAATTCAAACACGGGATAACGCAGAACCGACGCGAACAAAGGCAGTGTTTGGACCCAGGGCTCGCCAAACCCCACAATCTGCACCGTGTCTTTCTGGAAACTCGTACGGGTTTGCTCTTCCAGGTAATGCAAGATTCCCTTGAGGGTTTCTTCCGGGGCAAAATCGCCGCCCATCAGGTCTATGCCGATCCGAATCATGAATCCCTCCCTTTTGGCAGACGCGTACACCCCACGGAATCGTGCTTATTCGTGGTTAGCGAACGGGAATGGCGCCGGGTACGCCCCGATAGTACCCACACGACGCACATACGCGATGGGGTAAAGTAGGCTCACCGCAATTGGGACAGCTCCGAACTGGTAGTGGACGAACCTTGTAATGCGTCCGACGTTTGCGCGACCGACTACGCGATTGCCGTTTCTTGGGCACACCCATTGTCCCTTGATTTCCATGGTTTAGGGATGTAGGCAGCCATCAAGACTGCACAACCTGAAAACAACAACAACGACAATGATGCTGAACACCCCATATCTTCCAAAGCCCTGTTCCGTCTTTGCTTCATGCTATTGTCTGGATTTGCGGCTTTCCGCTCGCCGCCATCCAGCGAACAAAATCCCCCACGCCTGGAAAAAAGAACCCGTGATACCAATTGTAATGCACTTAGATGCTAAAAGGTTCCCATACCCGGTGAATGCGCATCCAGAATTTTGGTAACCAGTTTTTCAAAGGGCTCGGCTTCTTCCACCAGCGCATCGCGTACGCGCTGGCAGGTCCACCGCCAGAAAACCACACGTTCCCCTTGAAAAAACGTCTCAATCAGAATTGTGCCATACCCCTGCGGAAAACGAACTGAAGAAGACAGGAGTGGCTCAGTCTGGTCCCATGCCTGAAGCGTGCGCCGATAGTCCATCTTCAAAAAGCAACGGTAAATCCGATAGAGGTAATCTCCCAGAAATTGCCGGCGTACATCCCGCAACTGCAAAATATATCCCAGTGCTTGCAGGCGTTCACAAATCCATTCCTGAACAAACAACAGGAACTCACCGGGAAATTCCGGTTCAATTGCCTGAACCACTATCTGCGTGTATTCGGGCTGGTGAACAATCTGAACTACCTGACTGGCACCTCCTGGCTGACGCAGTGCTTCTAAGATTCGCGTACGAAGTCGGGTGAGCTGCCAAATGTGTGCTGGTGTGGACTTCCACTGGTGATACCGCTCTCGGGAGACCGGCAGGCTATCCACGGCGTGCCGACTGAGGATCGCCTGGCGATGCCGCCACTGAAAAAAACGCTTGTGCAGTGCGCGCCACCACGACCAGGTACGCCACCCCTTTCCTTCACCGTTCTTGTTGTTGTCGTCCTGAGACTGTGGCATGGCTCGGCAACCTAAGAACCAAGGCACGGAAAATGCACCAATCCCACCAGACCAAATTGATGAAACGCAAAACCACTCCTTTTTCGTTTCTTAAAAAAATCACGTCGGGATGGGGTGGCAACCACGACAAATTGTGTTTCAGAGGCTGGGTACCACCACCACAACCATGGGCGCATTGCTTGTGGGCACATTTGCCCTGTTCGCCTGCCACACCTGGATCTTTCAGCCCGTCAAAAAGAATATTCAGGGTAAGTGGGAACGCCTGCCCCGCGACCCTACCATCCCCAGAGAAATCTGGGAAATCACCCCTACGGAAATCATCATTTATGTGGAGGATACCACTACGAGGCGGTTCCGGGAAGTGCACCGCGCCAATTATGTGGTGAAGTTCAAGTTGAACAAGCACATTTTGACAGCGAACCTCCCACCGTGGAACAACCGAATCTTAGACTGGTACATTGTCAAAGCCACCAAGAAATACTTCTACTTGGCGGTTTTCCGCAATCCCGAACTCAACCTGTATCCGGGAAACTTCCAGTATGATTTTGTGCGGTACCGTGGGGACATTCCCCTGGAATAATCGTGCAATTAAACCCGACGCTTCGCAATGTCTGTGCTGGTTTTTCTGATGTACCTGCTGATTGTGGCAGTGGGTGTCTGGGCAATCTGGCGCTTCTTCCTGCGCAATCCCTTGGTAGAGTGGGCACGCGAACGCCTGCACGAAGACCTGAACAAACAGCACAGACGCGCCAACCCACGCACGCGCAAATGGTGGAACAGAGCTTCGCCGTCTTCTTCCCGTGAACGAACCACACTGTTTGACCAGGAAGGTGAGTATGTCCCTTACGAAGAAATTCCCGATTCTACCTCTTCTTCAAAGGCAGGGTAATGCGATGAGTTTCTCCTGGGAAGATCACACTGCCGATTACCGGATTGCGGTAGAAGCGGACCATCTGGATGACCTGTTCGCAGAAGCGCTGCGCGCCCTTGCCTGCCTCCAGATGGACGACCCTTCTGGGCGGGGTTTACCCGAGCCCACCCGGGAAATCGCCCTCGCCATTGACGCAACGGACCTGGACCTGCTCTTAGTGGATTTCCTGTCAGAAGTGCTGGCACACAGTACGATCCATCGTGTGATTTACTGGCGCTGTCAGAACTTGCGCTTTGTCCATGAGGCACATCGGTGGCGCGTGACCGCCTCCATAGGAGGTGCACCCATAGAGCAGTGGGCACGCGACATCAAAGCAATCACGTATCATGATCTGATCTTAGTGCGTACTGTTCAGGGTGGATGGCAGGCACGCTACGTAGTGGACGTGTGAACGTGCACCACATAGCGCGTTGCACTCAGGGCACTGACCGGCAAACCAATGAACAGCATTGGAATGGGTAAAATCAGGAAACTGAGTACGGCACTGGCACCCAGCAAAATCAGTGCCTTTCGGTGGGCACGCCAGAAGCGCCGGCGCCCACTGAATGTATACCCGCGCCGCTCCAAGGCATAATCGCACATCGCCGCACCCCACAGATAGCATTCCACAATCAGCATAAGTGGAAGCGCCATCAAACCCGGACCCGGAAGAAAATAAGTAACCACAAAGCCTACGACGGCGAACACCCATTCCAGAACAGTCAGCCAGAGCGCCGTCCATAGCGTGGACCAGAACACCCTGAGCATACGAAAGCCAGTGGGAGGGCGCACCGGATCTACGCGCTCCGTCCACGAGCCCAGGAAAAAACTCAGGACGAACAGTGCACCAGTTCGGTAAATCGTCTGACTCACCACCAGCACAAAAAAAATCGCGAAAAACCAGGAAGCAACCCCAAGGAAAAATCGCAACCAGGAACCTTCTTCTGGTACCAGCAGTTCAGGCAAGGTAGTAGCAAGCCAGAATGCACCTTTCAGGGCTACTACAAACAACACAATCCCGCATACAACCGTGTAAATCAGGAATATCCACAGGGCGGAACGCCACAACCCACCTTCCGTATAAGCCTGCCACCCCTCTATGTATGCCTGTTTCACAATGGCGAATGTAGTGAATCGCCGTTCCATTCCTGCGAAATCCAGCTCTGCACCTCTTCTTCAGGAACGTAAAACGAAAAAACCCGGGCGCGCTTAATAAAAAATCGCTTGAGCCGAGACCAGTTCCGACGAAACACTGCACTGGATCGGTAGGCTTCCAAAGCGGACGGGGACGTCCACACACTGCATGTAGCGACTTCGCCGGGCGTAACCCCTTCCCAAAACGTCAGGTACAGGCAGCCAGGAAAGCTCCGAACAGAGGGTGCCACCTCTTCGTATACGCGGCGAAACGCTTCAAGTTCCTCAGGACAAACAGTCATGCATACCAGACGAAGAAGAAGCAAACGGCGCTGTGAATCCTCCGTGGATGGATCGGAAGATGTGTACTGTAACAGGGAGGCGATGGCGTAAAGGATTTTCACTGGCGTCCCGCTTCATTGGCATAGATTCAGCTCGCGGTAGTGCTGGCTGAAGAAGAAGACGAGGGAGGGGGTAACCATACAGCGCCGTTGATAGAATCGCGCTCGGCACCCGTTACCGACGCGTACACATTGGGCTCACCACGCATACGCAAAACGCCTAAGAAACCAATGATGATTGCCTCTTTGAACTTGATGATTTCCTTTTGGGGCAGGATCATTTCCACGTGGACGTGGTCCTGTAACCGTTCCAGTAAAAACTGGTTGAAGGCACCGCCACCCGTAACCAGCATCTTGGGTTCATCCGCCGCCAGTCCAATATCATACACCACTTTCACTGCCCTGCCAATCTGGATGGCAATGTGTTCGTAGTAAGTGCGCAGGATGTCCAGCTTGCTGATGCGTGCCCGACGCAAAATCGGGAACAGGACACGATTCACCCAACCAATGCTCAGGCACTTGGGAAAAGGCTTTTCATAGTACCAGATGGCGTTGAGCCGTTCTAAGAGGTCGTTATCCAGGACGCCATCTTTGCCTAATTGTCCGTTTTCGTCCATGGGCTTGCCCAGCTCGCGCGCATAATGGTTGAGGATCAGGTTGACCGCAACGATGTCAAATCCGATGAGGCGCCCATCCTTCAGACGTGCAGTAAGATTGGCGAACCCACCTAAATTTAATGTGAGGACAAATTCCGGGAAAAGCCAGTAATCGCCAACGGGCGTGATAGGTGCCCCCTGTCCGCCCAGTGCCACGTCGCTATCCCGAAAGTTGGACACTACGGGCATGCCACAAACTGCAGCGATCTTGGCGCCATCCCCAACCTGATTGGAAACGTGATTTTCGGGCTGATGGAAAATGGTGTGTCCATGGGAGGCGACAAAATCCACCTGGTCCCGGGCAATGCCGTGGCGCTCCAAGAATTTGCTGACTTCTTCACCCAGATATAAGCCGTAGTACGCACTGGTTTTCAGGTAGGTGATGGCATCCTGATAAGCCAGGTTAAACAGGCGCAACTCCCATTTTTTGGGGTAGGGAACGGTTTCTGCCTGGAGCAGGTCAAAGCGCCAGCGGTCGTTCTCCTTCCAGTAACGTACGTAAGCAATGTCCAGCCCATCTAAGGAGGAGCCCGACATGAGGCTTACCACCCGATACTCATCTTTGATGAGTGTGGTCATCTTTTTGGGATTTTGGTTCCGTTGGCTTGAAAACAAAGTAAGTTGCGAAAAATAAGAAGATAAGTTCGTACAGTCGTTGTAGACACCCTCCCACCCCATGTACCGGGCAATGCGTTCCGGAATCGGAATCTAACTTCCAGCGCCCACGAACCCATCGGACTGGGCGTAGCGCCCCTGCTAAAAATCACCCTTAGGAACATGTTGGACTTCACGAAAGTTCCCGCGGGTTGGAATTGTCCGGGCAATGCGTGTTACGATAGGTGAAAACCCTTTGCGTGCGACTTCCGCCAGGACATACGTCCGGGGAATGAGCATTTTCCAGGTGCCGCCCGCCCGGTATTTCCCTTTGGCATCGTATACGGAATAGTGGACAGCCAGAATCTGGATAGCAGGGCTGGTGTGCCGGTCGTAGCATTGCGCATGTTCCGTCTGAACAGTCAGCTCATTGAGAAACAGAAAGTAGTCAATCCCGTGGGTTTGTGCAATCTGTGTGAGGGCATCCCGAGCATGCGGCAAATGAACGCCCAAATAGTAGTTGGGTCCCAACTGATTGGTTCGTGGATGGGCGGGTGCGCGCACCCTTGTCGTGGTATCCGTGCTTAAGGAAGCCTGCATTCCCATAGTGGAGGTTGTGGCAACCGCATGTGTGGGGGCACGACGAACATCCTCTGGACAGATTGTCCAGAGGAGGGAATCGGGCGGACGTACCCAGTGAACCGCATCTGCCGACCCCCGAAAGTACACTTTGCTCCGCTGAAGAAAACGGTAGACCTCCTGGACAGCATGGCTGGTATCAATCAGTGGGTTCACCACACGATGCGTGCGCATCAATGAAACACTCAACATGTAGGCGAGCCGGTAGCGGAGAAACGCCCGAACTGTAGAGGGGCTCATCCGGTTGGCTTGTGCCCATTCGGCATCGGTATCCGACAGGTGCATGTCCAACGCATAAGGAATCAAAAAGACGACGGGCTTAGAGGGAACAGGCTGTGAGTCAGCCTGAATAGACGATGTCGGGTGGCGGGCATGTGCCAGCCCCAATGACGAGGTATGCCCGGTTCTTGTGTCTGGTGCGGGTGGCGGTTGTTGTTGTTTGCGTGCGGGATCAGACTCCAGGTAAGACCAGTCAGGCTCTACTTCCTGGGCATTCAGCCAGGCAATTGCCCACCCTGTTATCACGGCAAGTGCAATGGCTCGGATCGCAGCTGGGAACATTCGGGTCATGGGTTGAATTTCTCTATGTTCACGTCAAAGAGCAGGATTGCGCCGGGTTCACGGGCAATGCGCTCTACCGCCTGCAGGTACCCACGAAACCGGACAATTTCTTCTTCCTGCTCACGAACCATATCCTGCAAAAAGCGAATGGCGAAGGGAACGGCGTGTTGCTGTGCCAGTGCCAGCAAATTCAGAATTGCCCGCGTGTTGTTTTGCTCTATATCCAGTGCAATGCGAAACAGGTCTATATAGGAGGTGGGGGCAATGGGAATTTCGGGCATACGCCGATAGGCAAGCACCACATCATGGGCAGACAGGAAGCATACGAACTTCTGGAAGTGTTCGTATTCGTCCTGACTTTGTTTCCAGAAAAAGCGTGCGGCGCCGGGGTATGCCTGGACGTCCGCCCACGATGCTAATCGGGCGTACGCTAAGGAGGCTTCCATCTCGCGATAAGCCTGGTCGACCAGCGCGTCAACAACTTCGCCAGGGAGCTCCACGTGGACTTCCTTCATGGATCTCGCAACTTTGTGTCTATTGTACGATTCACCCAGAGTAAGGTAAGGTGGGTTTGCCGAACTTTTTCAAGGAGATTGATAAGTCTCTGGCAGGTTCCCTGTAACGTTCAGGCTTGTGCAGTGGACTGGAGGCGCTCGGGAATCGCAGGGAGTACCCAGCCAAAGGGGTCAGGCGCTAAACCCCGCCGAATGGCTTCTAATCGTTGTTTGAGTCGGGCAGAAAGCGTTCGTTCCTGGACGGGCGGCAGTAAAATCCGGGCAACCGTTCCATCTTCGCGTTCCATCGCAATTTCCGCAATAGGAGTGATGGTGGCGGCAGTTCCTGTCCCAAAGGCGTCTTGCAGCTTGCCTTCTTCATAGGCGGCAAATAGTTCTTCTATGGCGATAGGGCGTTCCGCCACGGGAATCCCTTCTTCGCGACAGAGCGTAATGACGCTGTCTCGCGTTACGCCGGGCAGGATCGTACCCGTCAGAGGCGGTGTAACCACTTCACCATCAATGACAAAGAACACGTTCATGGTGCCGATTTCTTCTACCCACCGGTGTTCATGTCCGTCGGTCCACAGCAGCTGGTGATACCCCTTTTGCTGAGCACGGCGTGCTGGCATCAATGACGCACCATAGTTTCCACCGGCTTTCGCATCGCCCGTCCCTCCGGGAAACGCCCGGACATACTCTCGTTCAATCAGGACGCGAACCGGCTCAGGATAGTACGGTCCCACCGGACACGTAAAAATGATGAACCAGTAAGTCTCTGAAGGACGAACACCGATGTACTCATCCGTTGCAAACATCATCGGACGTATGTACAGTGCACTGTCTTCCTGGGGTGGAATCCACTCGCGGTCCAGCCAGACCAGCTCCTTTAACGCTGCCAGAAACAGGTCTTCAGGGAAGGGGGGCATTGCCATGCGCTCAGCCGAACGTTTCATCCGCTGAATGTTCTTTTCAGGGCGAAACAAAACAGGTTTGCCATCTACGGTGCGAAATGCCTTCATCCCCTCAAAAATTATCTGACCATAGTGGAGTGCGATCATAGCAGGCGTAAACTGCAAAGTTCGGTAAGGCTCAATCCGAAAGTTCTGCCATTTGCCATTGCGATACTCCGCCACAAACATATGATCGGAAAACACCTTGCCAAACGGTAAATTGTGAAAGTCCACCTGGGAAAGTCGGCTCTTATCTGTCCGGTGCAGGCGAAAGGGTACGCCAGGCACTAATTCATACGTCTCCCCTGTGGTTCCTTCCGATGGCATGCTCCCAGGATTTCAACGCTTCCCTGACAGAAAACACGCTCCCCATTTATGAATAAAGCAAAAGCGGGTGGATTCAGTTCCGGCACTTCGCAATCTTTAAGTCCACCACAGGCTGTTGAACTTTTGCGTTTAACTTATCAGGAAACGACCAGCGAATAAGCGCCCACTACAAAGTCCGGGAGCCATGTCAGAAGCGCCAACCAGTGTTGCCCCTGTGGAGGTGCGTGCCCCCCGTGGCAGTACACGGACGTGCAAGGGATGGGTCCAGGAAGCCGCTTACCGCATGCTGTGCAACAATCTGGATCCAGAAGTTGCGGAAAAGCCCGAGGAACTGATCGTCTATGGCGGGACAGGGAAGGCTGCCCGCAACTGGGCAGCATTTCATCAGCTGGTCAAAGCGTTGCACGACCTGGAAAACGACGAGACGCTCTTAGTCCAATCGGGCAAGCCCGTGGGTATCCTCAAAACCCATCCGTGGGCACCGCGCGTACTCATTGCCAACGCGAACTTAGTGCCTAAGTGGGCGACCTGGGAAGTCTTCCACGAACTGGAACGACTCGGACTCATCATGTACGGGCAAATGACGGCAGGCTCCTGGATCTACATAGGCAGTCAGGGAATCATTCAGGGCACCTACGAAACCTTCAATGCGGTTGCCCAAAAGCATTTTCAGGGCTCATTAAGGGGAAAACTCTGCGTGACGGCGGGTTTAGGCGGAATGGGTGGGGCCCAGCCCTTAGCCATCACAATGAACGAGGGCGTATGCCTGGTGGCAGAAGTCGATCCCAATCGCGTAGAACGCCGTCTGGCAATTGGTTACCTGGACGAAGTCGCCTCCACGATAGACGAAGCCATAGACCAGGCACTCCAGTACTGTAAACAGGGGGAAGCCCGCTCCGTGGGTGTCGTGGCGAATGCCGTGGACCTGCTCCACCGACTCATCCAGCGGAACATCACGCCGGATGTTCTCACAGACCAAACCAGTGCACACGACCTCCTCAACGGATATGTGCCCGCTGGAATTCCCTACGAAGAAGCACTGACCCTCCGAAGAACCGATCCCAAAGCCTACATCCAGCTTGCCAAAGAAAGCGTTGCCCGCCACGTTGAATACATGGTTACGCTGATGCGGCAGGGTGCCATCACCTTTGACTACGGGAACAACATCCGGGCGCAAGCCTACGAAGCAGGGTATCCAGACGCCTTTGCCTTTCCCGGATTTGTCCAGGCATATATCCGTCCGCTCTTCTGCGAAGGGAAAGGTCCCTTTCGGTGGGTGGCACTCTCTGGCGATCCCCAGGATATCTACCTGACCGACCAGGTGCTGATGGAACTCTTCCCCGAACACGAACATCTGCACCGGTGGCTACGCCAAGCGCAAAAGAAAATCCCCTTCCAGGGATTGCCCGCACGCATCTGCTGGTTAGGACTGGGTGAGCGCGACCGGGCGGGCTTAGCCTTCAACCATCTTGTGCGAACCGGAAAAGTCAAAGCACCCATCGTCATTGGTAGAGACCACTTAGACACGGGGTCAGTCGCCTCCCCCTACCGCGAAACCGAAGGGATGAAAGACGGGTCCGACGCCATTGCCGACTGGCCGATCCTCAACGCCCTGCTGAACACCGCCAGTGGCGCCAGCTGGGTCGCCTTCCACCATGGTGGGGGCGTGGGAATCGGCTATTCCCTCCACGCAGGGATGGTCGTCGTCTGCGATGGCACCCCCGAAAGCGACCAGAAAATAGAACGCGTCCTCTTCAACGACCCGGCACTCGGCGTGATCCGCCATGCCGACGCCGGCTACGAAACCGCACAACAAACCGCACGAAAACACCACATTGACCTGAACCAGCGCATCCAAAGCCTCTGAATCTCCATCAGCAACCTATCCCTCCGTAACTCAAACCAACCAAGACAAACAAACTATGTGTCAACCTGATGGAATAACCGTCGGGGTGCAGCGGATTTACATCTGGCTGGGTATAACCCTCACAGGTACTCTGCTCTTTCCAGCAGGCTGCCGACAGGACCTGCCCTTCCTCCCCCTGGAAAACATCTTTCCCGACACCCTCTACACCGATACTTTATCCATCACCGCTTGGAACACCAATTTGCCGCCCTTCCCCAACCGCGACTACGGAACCCTGCCCATAGGCTACTACCGCGGGTCCCGCGGGACATACCTTGCTTACCTCGCCTTTGAAGTCGCCCCACCCCAAAACGTCCAGATCCCTGTGCAAGCCCAATGCCTCGCCAGCTGGATCGCACTGCCCATCAGCCGAATAGAAGGCGAACTGGATAGTCTCTTCCCCCTGTACATCGCCACACTCACTGAACGCCTCCCCCCAACCATTACTCCCGCCGATACACCGATCACCAGCCAACCTGAACCCTACACCGCTACCCGACAAACCAACATCCTTACCATACCCCTGCCACCCTGGCAAGGTCAAACCTTCTTAGACCTGATCCTGGCTGGGTACAACACCTCCTTAGAAGAATGGCTCACAGTGATGCCCGGCTTCCTCCTGATGCCCGATACCACACGCCTGCCACCCAACGACACCCTACAGATCTGGTACGTCATCCTCGCCTCTACACAAGCAGGATTGTACCTCGTCTACCAGCACGACACCATCACCGACACACTCCTGCTGCCTGCCAGTCAACCCGGACTACGCCACACCTCTTTCTTCCGAATCCACGACAACAACGCACCCCACAGCCGAGCGGTTGCCCTCGCCGACTCCATCAACGGCGACGACACCCTCTACCTCACCGGATGGAACCGAACCGGCTTCCTCCTCCAATTGCCCTGCCAACCCACCGCCACCACCCAACTGGATGTCTACATCCCCCTCTACACCATCAACCTGGAAAAACTCAATGCCACCCCTCCACAACTGGCAGTACTCATCCGAAAAAACAACCAGCTGCTCACCCCCGACGAAACCATCCTCAACCAGTTCACCACCTCCGAAACCACCAGTCCCTGCCCCAACACAACCAACCCCTCCCACCAGTGCCTCATCCTCCACCTGCCCTACACCTACCTCCAGCAATTCTCTTCCAACCCAACCAGCACCTGCCCCCAACTGCTCATCTACCCCAAAACCACCAGCCAAACCCTGTCCTTCCACTATACGCGACAGCGGTAAATCACCGTCGTCCGACAAAGCGTTCCTTTTGGGAAGTAAACAAC
>JALWYU010000046.1 GCA_026992635.1 Bacteroidota bacterium
GTGTGGTGGGGGTTGGTGATGGGGTTGGCGGGCGGTGCTGGTTTTCAGGGAGTTAGGGCGCCCTGCAGGGCGCCCTAACTCCCTGAAAACCAGCACCGCCCGCCAACCCCATCACCAACCTACTTCCTCACCCAAATCCTCCAGGTCCCCTCTTCCGTCCTGATCTCCAGCAGGTATAGGCCTCGGACCCTCGGCAGCGGAACCCGAATTTCAGCTCCTTTGACTTCTTTTTGTGTCCAGAGCTGGCGTCCTTCCAGACTGTACAGGGTTACGCGACGAACAGACATCGGGTTGCTGAGTCGCAGAAGCCATTCGCTGTTGTGGGAGCGGAGCGTGAAGGGACGGGCAAAACCAAAGGGGGCGTGTTCCAGTGCGGCAGGTATTAGGTGGTGGCATGCTGACGTATCGGTACATCCGCCTTTGGTAATGGCGACGGCGTACCAGCCAGCTGTTGCTGGAATGAAGAACTGATGGGTTGCTCCGGCAATTGCCTGATAACCTGCGGAACAATCCAGCCATTGATAGGTTGCGGATGTGGTGGCGGCAATGAGTGTATCGCCTTGCTGGAGCACGCTGGTATCTATCGTGCACAGTGTTCCGCACTGTGCGGATAAACCTCCGGAACCCGACGCTTCCGAAGCGCTGGCAATTGTCCCTTCGTTGGCAGTGATGGTGGGTGTATAGAGGATACTTGTCCAGGTGTTGGTTCCGGTCGTCCCACCGTTTTGAATGATTTCCGGGCAGGTGGACGGGGCAAAATTGCCCTTTGCATCCAGTTTGAGCAGGTACATATCGCTGGTTCCCTGTCCGTAGGATTCTGTATAGCCAGCGATGGCGTAGCCGTCATCCAGTGTGGCAAGGACACTTCTGCCGACATCGGCGCCACTCCCGCCTAAAATCTTGCTCCATTGCAGGTTACCCAGAGAATCCAGATGGGCAATGTACACGTTTCCGTTTCCAGGTGCCTGCCCGAAGGATTCGGTGTAACCCACTGCCAGCAAGCCGCCTTCTTCACTTTGGGCAATTGCCAGTCCCAAATCCGTGCTTGCGCCTCCAAGGGGAATTGCCCATCGGGGAATACCACTGGGTTTTACCCGAAGGATGTAAAGGTCTTCGCCCTGACCAAACGCTGTAGTCGTTCCAATGATGGCGTAGCCGCCAGGAGGGTCGCGAAGCGCAATCATGGCAGAAGCAAATTCATCACCTGTTGTCGTACCAATTCCACGGCTCCACAGGAAATTCCCGCCAATATCCAGTTTGACAAGGAAAATGTCGTACTGTCCTGGACCAAAGGACCAGCTGGTTCCTGCGATGAGGTATCCGCCATCGGCGGTTTGTAGCACGCTGCGTGCATAATCCTGGGCGGTACCACCGATGGTGGTGGTCCATTCCTGGTTGCCGCTGGCATCCAGCTTGATTGCGTAGATGCTGGCGCTGCCTGGACCGAACGACCAGGTCTCGCCAACAATGAGGTAGCCGCCATCGGTGGTCTGGATGATGCCATAGCCAAATTCATCGGAGGGTCCGCCAATCGTTCTGGACCATTGAAGGTTGCCACTGGCATCCAGTTTGAGTACGTAGACGTCGTAGCCCCCTGCTCCGAAGGATTGGGTGTATCCGGCGAGGGCGCATCCGCCATCGGGGGTTGCCACGATACTCCAGATTCCGTCATGGTTGGCACCGCCAAAAGTCTTTGCCCATAGCAGTGTACCGGATGCATCCAGTTTAACCACGTAAACGTCTGACAGTCCCTGACCAAAGGAATGCGTGGTTCCTGCTAAGATGTAACTGCCGTCGGTAAGCTGGGCAAGTGCACGGGCGACCTCAATGGCGGTGCCGCCAATCGTGAGGTGTCCCTGGGCGTACAGGTAGGTGTCCGGTGCTTGGCTTATGCACAATGAGGCCGCGGCGGCGATGAAAAAGCGGTAGAAGGATAACAGACGTGCTTGACTGTCTGTTCGCTGGATAAGGGCTTGTTGAAGTACAGCCTGAAAGGCAGACTGCCACCAGCCACACCAGTGCTTCACTCCTGTTTGCCAAAGCGTACGCATGATACGTTCATTCAACACTTCAGGTTATTGCCCCAAATTTTCGGGTGCAAAGTTAAGCGTGTACTGAAGTAAGGTAAGGACTGGAAAAGAGATAGCCAACTCCCTTTGGTCTCACCTGAGAAAAAATCCAGCTCTTGTCTTTGGGCGATTCCCCCGGAAATTTTTCAGGGAACTTTCTCTGGAGACATCTTGTTTGGCTCCTGAAACCAGCGACTCGGAAAATCTGGACCATGGCGGAACAGCGGATTCGGCGCTATGAAACTATCTTTGTGGTCAATGCCGCATTGCCTGACGAGGAAATCCAGAATACAATTGAGAAGTTCGTTCAGTTCCTGAAAGAGCATGGTGCGCAGATTCATGCGGAGGTGGATTGGGGTGTGAAGAAGCTGGCTTATCCGATTCGGAAGAAATGGCATGGGCATTATTACGTGATTGAGTTTACCGCACCTGTTACGTTAATCCGGGAACTGGAAACGGAATACCGGCGCGACGAGCGGATTCTTCGGTTCCTGACAGTTCAGCTGGACAAATACGCGGTGGAGTGGAACCGACGCTGGCGACAAAAACTGCGTGAACAAAAGCAGGGGAAGGTTCGGGAGTATGACAGCGGACAAGCTGTGCGGCAGTCGGTGGAAGCCTCCACCCAGGGCTAAGTCCTTTGGTAAACCGATCGTCTGAGTCGCCGCATAGCAGAAGCGTGCTTAGAAAAATGCAGGCTCCATGACACAATCGCAACAGCAAGGGGCAACACCAGACACAACTAGCACGACAACAGCACAGGCAACGGGTACGGATGCGCCTGACCAGCCGCAAACAAGCTCTGTACAGTCTCAACAGCAATTAGCGGGCACCCGTTCTAAGAAGGAGGAAGAGCTCCATTTTATCCTGCCACCCAATATTGAGCGGAAGCGCCCGCCGCGGTACTGTCGCTTTAAGAAGTATGGGATTAAGCATGTGGATCATAAAGATGTGGAGTTTTTGCTTCGCTTTCTCAATCCGATGGGGCGGATCCTGCCACGGCGCATTACGGGCAACTCCAAGAAGTGGCAGCGTCGGGTGGCTGCCGCGATTAAGCGTGCACGCATACTGGGTCTTCTACCATTCGTTACGGATTCAATAGAGCCTTATCGGGAGCAATGGGTGGGTACAACGCCTTCGGTTGCAGAACGTGCTGAAGGAGGTGCGTAGTGGCTGGACTCATGAGGGCTGGCAGGGTTTCCTGACTGGCCCGGCATAACCTTAGGGATTGTTTGGATGCATGGGTAAATCGGGTAGACATGCCTAAGGAGAAACAAAAGCGGAAAAAGCGCATGGAAGTGATTCTTCTGGAAGACGTGGAGGGTGTGGGGAAGGCAATGGAGATTGTGCAAGTTTCGCCGGGCTATGGTCGTAATTACCTGATTCCCAAGGGGCTTGCAATAGAAGCCACGCCTGCGAATTTGAACTGGCGAAAGCAAAAGCTGGAAGCCGAACGCCAGAAAAAAGAACGTGTCCTGCAGGTTGCGCGTGAACTGGCGGAACACCTCCAGAAGACCATTCTTCACATTCCGGTGCAAGTAGGGCGGGATGGGCAGATTTTTGGTAGCGTAACTTCTTTGATGCTGGTCCAGGCAATTCGTCAGCAACTGGGCTATGAAGTGGATCGCCGGCACATTGAATTGCTGGAACCAGTCAAAGTAGTTGGAACATATCAGGCGAAATTTCGCCTGCCTGACGGGAATGAAATCCTGTTCACCTTTGAAGTGGTGCCAGCCACCTGAGGGAAGCGAACCATGTTTCCTACGCTTGGGCATTTGATTTCCTATTTGGTTGGTCGGGAGATTGTTTTCCCGATTCCTACATTTGGTTTTATGGTTGTGCTCGCGTTGATTGCTGCGATTCTGTGGACGCAGCATGAGTTTCGCCGATACACGGCTTTAGGTCGGTTGCCCACACGCCAGGTGCAAGTTCTTGTGGGGACAGGGGTTCGGTGGGGAGACGTGCTTGTGGTTGGTCTGGTGGGGTTTCTTCTCGGGTGGAAGCTGGGATACATATTTCGGCATCCGGAGGAGTTCCAGCTTGCCCCTGATCAGACGATTTTTTCCGGTCAGGGTGAGCCAATGATTGGCGTCCTGGTCGCCTTACTTTTGGGAGGATGGACGGCGTGGCGCCAGTGGCGGACGCGCTTACCCCGTCCTCAGGAAAAGACCGTTACCGTTACACCTGCCGATGAAGTGCTGGATATGGCATTGATTGCGGTGCTTGCTGGATCTGTTGGTGCCAAGCTGTTCCATGCCCTGGAGTATCCTCGGGAATTCCTGGAGGATCCCGCTGGAATGCTGTTTTCTACGGGGGGATTTACTTTTTATGGAGGGTTGCTGGCGGGAGCCTTAGCGGTGATCTGGTATGCTCGTCGGCGAGGCTGGCACTTAGCGACGGTTGCCGATGCCATTGCGCCATCGGTTTTGCTGGGGTATGCGATTGGCAGGATTGGCTGTCATCTGGCGGGCGACGGCGATTGGGGCATTCCTTCTGGGCCCAAACCTCAATGGCTCAGCTGGTTACCTGATAGCCTGTGGGGATTCACCTATCCGCATAATGTTCTGAATGAGGGTCAGCCGATTCCCGGGTGCGAAGGGCTGTACTGCTTTGAATTGCCGGTGCCGGTTTTTCCTACACCCATTTATGAGACGGCAATGAGTCTGGTGGCTTTTTTGATAGTGGTTTTGGTGAGTCGCCAGTGGGCTTTGCGCGTGCCCGGCATTGCCTTCAGTGTGTTTTTAATTCTTGCGGGGGTAGAGCGATTTTTGATTGAGCAGATTCGGGTGAATCCCATGTATCGGGTGGGTGGCCTGGAATTTACGCAGGCGGAAGCTATCTCTGTATTGATGATTGTCGTGGGTGTGTTGTTGCTGGTCTGGCTCATTGTGCGTGTGGGGCGTAAGGGTGCTGAAAAAACGTCTGGGGCTCGTGCATCGGCTTGAGACGCGCGCGGCGCTTCATGGGTGGCGGCGGGGCGTATCGGGGCGTGTTGGGTTTGTCCCCACGATGGGAGCTCTTCATGAGGGGCATCTTTCGCTGATTCGGCGTGCGCGCAGGGAGAATCCCGTTGTGATTGTGAGCATTTTTGTGAATCCCACGCAGTTTGACGATGCCGAGGATTTTCGTCGGTATCCCCGTCCAATAGAGCGGGACCTGGCGCTTTTGGAAGCCGAGTCTGTAGATGCTGTGTTTGTTCCCAGTGTGGAGGAGATGTATCCTGAAGGTTTTGACGATGCTGATGCGCATTATACATTTGGTGAGCTGGAGACCATTCTGGAAGGTGCGCATCGTCCGGGGCATTTTCGGGGTGTGGCGCAGGTTGTGGCGAAGCTCCTTCGGCTGGTCCAGCCGGATGTCCTTTATTTAGGCGAGAAGGACTATCAGCAATATCTGATTTTGAAGCGTCTTGTGAAAGAGTATTTGCGTATGCCGGTGGAGGTGGTTTTGTGTCCGACGGTTCGCGAGCCGGATGGCCTGGCGTACTCCTCAAGAAATCAATTGCTCAGTTTGGAGGGTCGGCGCCAGGCAACGTGCCTGTATCGGGCATTGTGCCGGATTCGTGAAGGGTATCGGCGTGGGGAGCCCTTAGGATCTGTTCTGGCGGAGGCGCGTCGGATAGTGGCTCAAACTCCTCTTGTCCAGAAGGTGGATTATCTGGTGGTGGCAGATGCTGAGACGTTGCGCCCTATTCAAAGCTGGCAGGAGGCTGAGCATGCGTATGCGCTGGGTGCTATTCGCATTGAGGGCGTCCGCCTGATAGATAACCTGCGTTTGTATTGATTTGAAGGGTTCAGGGAGGCTGAAATGTTTATGCTTCGGTAAGTGTGTATCGTGCATTGCCCATGGGGAGGTTCTCAGAACGAACTGTTTTGTATGTGTCTGTGGACGGGATTCTGGATGTGCTGGGGCAATCGCAGATTCTCGCTTATTTGCAGGGGTTGACACGGTATGGCTGGCGGTTTGTGCTGGTTACGCTGGAGAAGGTGCGTACGTGGGAAGCCTGTTTCTTGCTACGCCAGCAATTGCGTGCTCAGGGCATTGACTGGTTTCCACTGTTGTATCGGGGTGCGCCCCGTGTGGTGAATGCTCCTGTGGAGATAGGTGTTCTTCGGGATGTGTTAGTGGCGTTGATTCGTCGGTTTCGTCCTGCTTTGATTCATGTGCGAGGCACGCATCCGGGGTTGCCGGTTTTGAAGGCGTTACGTCAGGTGGGGGGTGCTTCGCCGCTTTTGCTGTATGACATGCGTCAGTTTTGGGCGGATCAGCGTCGTGAGAGTGGTGTGTGGGATGTGCGTCGTCCTCATCATTTGTATTATTACTTGCGTGCCAAGTGGGTTGAGAAAGCCATGATTGAGCGTGCGCGTGCGACGGTTGTGTTGACGGACTGGGCTAAGCACTTGTTAGGGTTGTGGAGGCGATTGGGTTGGCTTCGTCGGGTGGGTTCGGTGTTTGTCATTCCGTGTGGTGTGCCGGCATCGTTGATTCCGTCGGGGTTGTCTGCCAGGCGTTGTGCACGAGTTCGGTTGGGGTTGGCGCTTAATCGGAAGTACGTAGGTGTGGTGGGTGGGTGGGCGCCATGGTATGACTGGCGAGCCATTGGGCAATTTCTTCGTCAGTTGGTGGAGAGGGATCCTGAAACGGATGTTTGTCTGTGGGTTTGGGGTGTGGATTTGAAGCGTGTGTGGGGATGGGCATATGCTCAGGGTTTGCCTGCTGCGCGTGTGGTGGTGGGCAGGTTTCGCTGGCGAGAGGTTTTGTCGCTGCTTCCTGGGCTGGATGCGGGCGTTTTGTTTTTGAGGGGTCGGATAGGGGTTGTGGGAGCGTCTCCGGTGAAAGTGAGCGAGTGGTTGCTGGCGGGCGTTCCGGTCATTGCTAATGTTCTGGGTGATTTGCCCACGTTACTTCTGCGGATTCAGGGTGTTCCTGTGGTGGTTCGTACGGATGAGTTGGGGATTGGCAGGTGGTTAGATCGGTGGATGGGAGTGGTTTTTCGGAAGCGTCGTGAGGAGAGCATGGTGATTCGTCAGCGGGCGATGTCTATTTTTTCTACGGAGCGAGTTGTTGAGCGGTATCATCGGGTGTATACGCTGTTGTTGGGTTAAGGGTTAGGCGCTACCTTAGGCGCTATCTGTTGGGTTCAGAATCGGTTCAGAAAAAGTTTCCAAAATTGCGTCTTTTGGGGAAGTAAGCAGTTCTTTCAGCTGGGCAGAAACATGCTGACGCTGATGAGCCTGAATAGTTGCTGAGCATGTTGCGGCTTGGGAAGGCGAGGCAAATGTGCTTTAGGGTTGGGTGTTGGTGGGAAACGGAGCTCTTGTTGGTTACCGGGTTGAATTCGGTAGTAGGCGGTGGATTGAAGGAGCTGTTCGGAAAGCAATTCGTCAAGTGAGGGAGGTCAGGATTCAAGATTTGGTTTTTTGGTGGGTGTGGCTTTTGTTTTCTGCTTGTATCCAGATTCTTGTGGGAGTTTGATCCGACCAGATACGACAGGTTCCTCACCAAGAACACCACGCTTTTTTCGTGTTGGTATTTACGTTACCATAGTGTAGGGGAAGTGGGAAATGACGAGATGGCAATACATACTTCGGCGGTTAGGGGCAGGTTTTTTGGTCTGGCTCAGTGTACTTTTTGCCATTTTTTTCCTGTTTCAGCTGTTGCCCGGTGATCCGGCAAGACTCATTTTGGGTCAGCGTGCTGACCCCGAAACCATTGCATTGCTTCGGAAGGAACTCGGTCTGGATCAGCCAGTCTTCATCCAATTCCTTCTGTACTTAAACGATCTTTCGCCCATTTCCATTCATGAAAACACAGAGGAGAATCGCAAGAAGTACAACTATTTGCCGTTGGTTCGGTTTGATGAATGGGTGCTGGTGGTTAAGGTGCCCTATTTGCGGCGTTCGTATCATTTTCGTCAGCCTGTTAGCAAGCTTTTGCTGGAAGCCTTACCCAATACGGTTGCACTGGCGGTGTCGGCGATGGTGATTGCTTTGGCGGTGGCGTTGTTTTTAGGCTCATTGTCTGCAATTACTTATGGCAGCTGGGTGGACTCGTTGATTGTTGCCTTTTCTACGATTGGCATTTCGGTGCCTTCGTTTTTTTCGGGGCTGGTGGTGGCGTGGCTGTTTGGCTATGTGCTTGCGGACTGGACGGGTTTACCGATGGGGGGGAGCTTGTTTGAGTATGAGCCTGGATATGGCTTGACAGTTCATCTGGAGAATCTGGTGTTGCCTGCGCTGACGCTGGGTTTACGTCCGGCGGCAATTCTTACGCAGATGACGCGTTCGTCCATGCTGGACATCATGTATGAGCATTTTGTGCTGACGGGGTATGCGAAGGGGTTGTCGCGTGGTCGTGTGTTCTTCAAATACATTTTGCGCAATGCGTTGAATCCGGTCGTGACGGTGGCGACAGGTTGGTTTGCCGCTCTGCTGACGGGTGCTTTCTTTATTGAGTACATTTTTTCGTGGAAGGGTGTGGGGTTGCTGGCTGTTCAAAGCCTTAAGACGCTGGATTTGCCAGTGATTATGGGAGTGGCGTTGCTGGCTTCCACGATTTTTGTGCTGATTAACATTGCTGTGGACATTATCTATGGGCTTTTGGATCCGCGGGTTTCGTATCGGTGATTTGATTGTGTGCTGCCCCTTACTTTGAGAGAAAAAAGGAGGATGAGTGATTCGGTGGTTCGGAGGTTGGCTGGGTATGCGGCGCGTATTGGGTTTTCGGATTTGTCGGCGGAGGTGGTTCATGAGGTGAAGCGTCGGATTGCGGACTCAGTGGGTTGTGCGCTGGCGGCGTTTCATGCGGAGCCGGTTCAGGCGAGCCGGCATTATGCTGAGCGGTTGTGGGTGGATGCGCGTAGTTGGCAGGCGACGCTTTGGGGCACGGGCATGCGTACGGTTCCTGAGCTGGCGGGTTTTGTCAATGGCATTATGATCCGGTATCTGGACTACAATGATACGTATCTTTCGCTGGAGCCTTTGCATCCGTCGGATGTGATTGGTGCGTTAGTGGCGGTGGGGGAAGCCCATGGGTGTTCGCCCCGGGATTTGATCACGGCAATTGCGGTGGCGTATGAGGTGGGGGTTACGCTGTGTGATGCGGCGAGTTTGCGCAAGTACCGATGGGATCACGTCAATTACATTGGGATTGCCACGGCTTGTGGTCTGGGTAATCTCTTAAAGCTTTCGCCTGAGCAAATTGCGCATGCGATATCTATTGCGATTGTTCCGCATGCGGCGATGCGTCAGACGCGTGCTGGAGAGCTCTCTATGTGGAAGGGTGCGGCGGCGAGCAATTCGGCGCGCAATGCGGTGTTTGCCACGTACCTGGCTATGCATGGCTTTACAGGGCCTTATGCGCCCTTTGAGGGTGAGATGGGCTTCTTTCAGCAGTTGCTGGGTGGTGAGCGTTTTCGGGAGGAAGTGCTTAAGGGGTTGTCGGAAGGTGAGGCGCCACGCCGGATTCTGGACACGTACATTAAGTTCTGGCCCGTGGAATATCATGCGCAGAGTGCGGTGGACGCAGCGCTTCAGCTGTATCGGGAGGAGTTGAAGGGTGATTCCAGTCAGATAGATCACATTACGATTGAAACGTTCAAGGCGGCGTATGAGATTATTGCCAAGGATCCGGAGAAGTGGTCGCCTCAGACGCGGGAGACGGCGGATCATTCATTGCCGTACATTGTGGTGGTTGCTTTAGAGGATGGGGAAGTGACGGAGGCGTCGTTTACGAAGGAACGGATTTTCCGGGAGAGTACGCGGGCGATGTTGAAGGATCGGGTTACGCTTCGTGAGGATCCGGAGTTGACGGCGGGCTATCCCGATGGGATTCCCAATCGGATTACGGTTCAGACGAAGGATGGCAAGACTTATGTTCGGGAGGTGCGATATCCCCGGGGTCATGCGAAGAATCCGATGACGGATGAAGAAGTTTATCGGAAGTTCATGCGCAATTTGCGGCGTGTGAATCATCAGAGGATTGACGAGCTGTGGCAATTGATTATGGAATTGGATCGGCAGGAGCCTGATCTGTTTTGGGAGCGATGGCGTTCGCTTATGCGTGTTTAAAAACTGGTTTTGTCAATGGATATAGGTCACTGGTTGACGGGGACGTTATCTTTACCTGAGAAGCCGGGTCGTGTACTTGCCGGGCGTTTAGCGCGGGGTGAGCGGCTGGTTGTGCCTGGCGTGTTCTCTCCGCTGGTGGCGAGGCTTGCGCGGGCGAAAGGGTTTGATGTGCTGTATATATCGGGTGCGGCGTTCAGTGCGCAGATGGGCATGCCAGATATTGGGTTGTTCACGTTGAGTGAGCTGACTGCGTTTGTCCGTCAGGTGTTTCAAGCTTCGGGGGCATTGCTCATTGTGGATGTAGATACGGGTTTTGGCGAAGTGTTGAATGCGGTGCGGACTGCGCGGGAGCTGGCACGGGCAGGGGCGGCGGCGCTTCAGATTGAGGATCAGGAAATGCCCAAGAAGTGTGGGCATTTGAAGGGTAAGCGTTTGGTGGCGCCCGAGCAAATGGTTCAGAAGATCCGGGCAATCCGCAGTGTCGAGCCTGATATTGTGGTGGTTGCGAGGACGGATGCCCGGTCGGTGGAAGGGTTTGATCAGGCGGTGGTGCGTACACGGATGTACATAGATGCGGGTGCGCAGGTTATTTTTCCGGAGGCTTTGCAAAGTGAGGAGGAGTTTCGGCGGTTTGCCCAGGCGGTTCGGGCGACGCATGGTGAGGTGGCGTTGCTTGCCAATATGACGGAGTTTGGCAGGTCGCCGTTGCTGTCGGCGGGTCGGCTGTTTGAACTGGGGTATTCCATTGTGATTTTTCCGGTTACGTTGTTGCGTGTGGCGATGCATGTGGTGGGTGAGGCGCTGGATGTACTTCGTGCGGAGGGGAGTCAGCAGGCTTTGTTGCAGCGGATGCAGACGCGTGGGGAGTTGTATCGGTTGCTGGCGTATGATTCGTTTACGGTGCTGGATGAACGGGTTGCGCATGGACTTGAACGTGCGGAAGAGGAGGGACGCGGTGCTTCGCTGGAAAGACCAGCAGTGTCCAGAGAACAATGAAAATTTCCGGTCATGGCACGTGGGCAATCGGGTCAGTCGGTACAGGGCATGGATTCTGGGCTTTCGCTCGCGCAGTTTTATCGGTACAGTTACATAGCGGGATTGCCTGTAGCGGTGGTGGCACTGGTTTCGTATTTGTTGACGCTGGAGCCTACGGTAAGTCTTTGGGATTGTGGTGAGTTTATTTCGTGTGCGTACAAGTTGCAGGTTACGCATCCGCCGGGTGCCCCGTTCTTTTTGCTGGTGGGCAGGATTTTCTCGTTGTTTGCGGGTTCGCCGGAGAAAGTTGCGCTGGCAGTGAATACTTTGTCGGCGGTTGCCAGTGCCGGTGCTGTGTATTTGCTGTTTTTGGTGACGGTGTTTTTTGCGCGTCGGGCTTTAGTGGGGGATACGTCTGTGCTGAGGTGGGGAGAAGCCCTGATTCTCTGGCTGGGCGGAACGGTTGCGGGCTTGGCAATTGCGTATGCGGATTCGTTCTGGTTCTCAGCGGTGGAGGCAGAAGTGTATGCGCTGAGTATCTTTTTGGCGGCGCTGATAGTTTGGATGATTACGCAATGGGTTCGTGCGCGCACGCGAAATGTACGCTTTGCTGATCACTGGTTGCTGTTGATTGCGTATGTTGCGGGTTTGGTGATGGGTGTTCATTTGCTGGGTTTGTTGGCGTTGCCCTTTGCGGGTGTGGTGTGGTACCAGCATAAAAAGGGTTTGCGGGATAAGGTGGATTATTTGCTGGCGTTTTTGGTGGGTGCGGTGTCGGTGGGATTGATTCAGTTTTTGATTTTGCCGGGTGTTCCGTGGTTACTGACGCGTTTTGAGTTGCTGTTTGTGAATGTTCTGGGTTTACCGTTTTATTCGGGTATGGTGGTGGGTCTGGTGTTGTTGATGGGTGGTTTACTGGGCTTGGGTATTTGGTTGTGGCGTCGTGGGTATTCGTTGCTTGCGTATGCGAATTTGGCTGTTTTTTTGGTGTTGCTGGGTTATTCCACATATGCGCTGATTGTGATTCGTTCGCTGGCGAATCCGCCCATTGACATGAATGATCCGGAGGATCCATTTCGGTTGCTGGCGTATGTCCGTCGTGAGCAATATGGCGAGCAGCCTCTGTTGTGGGGTCCGTTGTTTACGGCGTCGCCTCAGCGGTATGAACGTGAGGGACCTTTGTATCGGCAGGATAAGGAAGCGGGGAAGTATGTTTCGGTGGGTTATCGGTTGAAGCCGGTTTATCCGGAGGACAGTAAGGTGTTTTTCCCGCGGATCTGGGATGCGAATCATGCGGGGTTCTATCGGCGCTGGTTAAATCTCCATCCCAATGAGATACCTACTTATGCCGACAATCTGTACTTTTTCTTTTCCTATCAGGTGGGATGGATGTACATGCGGTATCTTTTCTGGAACTTTATAGGTCGGCAAAATGATATTCAGGGACATGGTTTGGATGTTCGGAATGGGCACTGGTTATCGGGGATTACGTGGTTAGATGAATTGCGTTTGGGTGTACAGCGTGTGTTGCCGTTTTTTCAGGCGTGGAATAAGGGTCGGAATCGGTTTTATTTTCTGCCCTTTTTGCTGGGTTTGCTGGGTTTGTTTTATCTGATTGTACGTCGGCCGGACGATGCATTTTCCACGTTTGTGCTGTTTTTCATGTGGGGGATTGCGATTGTGATTTATTTGAATCAGTATCCGCAGCAGCCGCGTGAGCGGGATTATTCGTATGCGGGCTCTTTTTGGGTGTTTGCCCTGTGGATTGGCGTGGGAACGGTAGCGGTGTATGATTGGGTGCGTCGGATGTTGTGGGCGCGGACGCCGGCGATCATTGCTGCGCTGGCTACGTTGATAGCGCCAATTCTGATGGGTGTAGAGGGCTGGGATGATCATACGCGAGCGAATCGGTATACGGCGCGGGATATTGCGATTTCGTATTTGGAGTCGTGTGCGCCCAATGCCATTTTGTTTACGGAAGGGGATAACGACACGTATCCGTTGTGGTATGCTCAGGAGGTGGAGGGTGTTCGTCCGGATATTCGGATTGTGAATCTGAGTTTGCTGGGTGTGGACTGGTATATTGACTTTTTGCGGAGGAAAGCCAACGATGCGGATCCGTTGCCGATCCGTGTTCATCCTAAGAAATATGCGGGTTCTCGGCGGGATTACACGCCGGTGATAGAGCGGTTGGACACGAACAAGTACTGGGATTTGCGACGGGTTCTGGCGTTTGTTTTCAGTGATAAGCCGGCTACTAAGTTGATGCTTTCCTGGGGTGAGCGCATAGATTACTTTCCCACGAGCCGTGTATACCTTCCTATTGACCAGGAGGATATTGAGGATTTATTGCGGACGGGTGCGATTCAGCCGGAGGATACGTCGCGAGTAGTTCGTCGGATGCAATGGCGGTTGCCGCGAACGATTTTGAAAAATCAGCTCATGCTCCTGCACATCATTGCGGAGAATGATTGGGAGCGCCCAATTTATTTTGCGGTGACGATCCATCCGCGGTCGTTTGTAGGGTTGCGCAATTATTTGCAGCTGGAGGGGTTGACTTATCGGCTGGTTCCGATTTACACGCCGTCGTCGCCCCAGGGGTATGGACGTGTAGCACTTCACAGGATGTATGAGACGGTGATGAATAAGTTCCGGTGGGGGGACCTGGACAAGTATGAGTATGTGTATCTGGATGAGAATCATCGTCGGTTGCTGTACAACATGCGTTTGCAGTCGTTGCGGTTGGCGGAGGCGCTTTATCGGGCAGGGAAAAAGGATTCGGCGCGTCGGGTTTTGGATTTGATGATGGAGAAGTTGCCGGATCGGCAGTTTCCCTGGGACTATTTGATGCCGCAGGTAAGTGATTTGTATTTTCGGCTGGGTGCTCCGGAGGTTGCCCGCATGATTGCAGATACGTTGCTGTCGCGAGCTGAGCGCGATATGGTGTTTTTTGAAGCGTGTGCGGGGCGTGGTGCGCGTTGGCGTCGTGAGTTGTTTATCAGTTATCGGCAGGACTTTGCCAAGGTTCATCATTATGCACAGTTTTTCCATTTTGTAGGTCGTCGTGTGGGTGATACGGTTTTGGTGAATCGTGCTCAGCAACTTTTGTTGCGTATTCAGGCGTTGTTGCAGGAGCACGAAGACATTTTGCAGTATTTGCAATAGGGTGTGAAGGGGGATGGTCTGGCGTGTTGTGGGGATTGACCCGGGTGTACGTCGTACGGGTTATGCGTTTGTTGAGGCGGATGACAAAGATGGGCTGAGGTTGAAGCAGTGGGGTGTATTGAAGCAGGTCAGTCGGGATGCGCAGGTGCTGGGGATGTTCTGGCGTGCGCTTCAGTCGTTTGGTCCAACGCATTTTGCTGTGGAGAAACCGTATTTTCATCGGAATCCCGGGACGTTGCTTCAGTTGAGTGAGGTGGTGGGGATGGTTCGTGCCAGTGCGTATTTGTTGTCGGCGGAGTTTGTGTTGTTGTTGCCCCGTGAGATTTATTCGTGGTGTTTGGGCAGGGGCAGTACGCGTGCGGATTTACGGCGGTGGGTAGCGAATACGTTTGGTGGTGCGCATGCTTCCTTAGGGGATGTGCCTGTGGATGTCCTGGATGCGGTTGCCGTGGGGTGTGCCTTGGTGTTTTCGTTGCGTCATGAGTGGGCATTCAATCGGTCGGTAGCGGGGAAAAGGGTGATGTGATGGCGTGGGTTCTGGCGGTGCGCGGGAAGGTGCCACGCTGGGGGAAGCATTGCTGGTTTGCGCCCACAGCAACGATAATTGGCGATGTGGAGCTGGGCGATGAATGTTCGGTTTGGTTTGGTGCGGTGGTTCGCGGGGATGTGAATCGGATTCGGATTGGGAATCGTGTCAGTATTCAGGATCAGGTGGTGATTCACTGCACTTATCAGGATTCGGAGACGGTGGTTGGGGATGACGTGGTGATTGGGCATCGTGCTGTGCTTCATGGGTGTACCATAGCCAGTGGTGTGCTGGTGGGGATAGGTGCGGTGTTGCTGGATCATGTTCGTGTGGAGAGGGGTGTGATTATTGCGGCGGGTGCGGTGGTTCCGCCGGGCACGCATCTTGCCAGCGGGTATATTTATGGAGGGGTACCTGCCCGGGCGTTGCGTCGTGTGGATGAGGAAGAGGTGGTAGTGCGGGTTCGTGCACTTGCCCAGCGCTACGTGATGTATGCGCGGTGGTATCAGGGTGGGGGTGCAAGTGCCGATGGGGAGTCCACCCCTTCATAGTTGTATAAACAACTGGATTGGCGGTGTGATGGGTGGGCAATCCTGGCTTTGCAGGTTGCGCTATTTTCAGCAGCTGGTTACTTTTTATCCGGTGTATCAGGTTCGGTACTGGTGGTTGTTTCGGGTTTTGCGTCGGGTGCCTGTGCATTTTGTTGATCGGGGTTTTCTGTTTATTCATATTCCCAAGACGGGAGGGCAAAGCCTGAACGCCGCGTTGAATCGTGCACTGGGTTATCCGGAGGATTATTACTGGCATCCTGGTGCGATGCACGTACCGTTGCGGTATTATTTGTCGGCGCTGGGTGAACGGTTTTCGCAATTGTTTGTGTTCACCATTGTTCGTCATCCGGTTCAGCGCCTGTATTCCACGTATCATTTTTTGCGTAAGCGTCGTCGGAAGGTTTGGGGTTGTGACTGGATGTGGTGGTTGACGACGGTTCGTTACCCCACGTTTGAGGAGTTTGTGCTCAGGTGGGTGACGGAGTTTCGGATGCGTACACGTATGGGATTGATGGAGTTTTTGTGGCCGCAATGGTGGTTTTTGTCGCGTACGCCAGCTGGTCCCATTGAAGTGGATTTGGTTTTGCGTCAGGAGCGGTTAGCGGAGGATTATCAGCGGTTGCGTACGCTTCTTGCGGATCGGTGTGGCGTGCGGTTACCAGAGACGTTACCCCGAAAGAATGTTACGCCTGGGAAGAGTCGGTTGCGCCCGGGAGATTTGCCACGACTGGTCATAGACCGAATATACCAGTTGTATCAAGCGGATTTTCAATTGCTGGGGTATGAGCCGGAGGTGTTTTAGGGGGTGTTTGGTCTACTAAAAATTTTAATGTAAAAATCTTCTTGTTTTTTGCATGATCATGGCAGGGCAGGGTCAAAAAGACGAAGAAAGAGGGGCTTTCCTTACTTGACTTGTTGAGAATTATTGCTGTTGGTGAGTATGCCCGTGGCAGGTTCTCATGATACAATTTTTGAAACACTCCCTTTGAAATGCTCCCTTGGTAAATAAGTTGTGGATTGTGGGGAGGTGGTTGTTGGTTTTGTGTAGAAGGGTGGAGACGAAAATCGGGATTCTGTACGTTTCACTATGAAAAAGGGAGGAGATGTTCTGGGGTTGGATGCGCAAGGTGGTTGGTGCTGGGTTGCTGGTAGTGGTTGTTGTGGTGGGGAGGTCTGGTTGGGCGCAGGATATCAGTTATGAGGTTCGGGATGGGATTTTCCCGATGCAGAAGGGTCAGCAGAGTGGGTGGCAGATTCAGCTGGAGGGAGTGGATAAGTCTACGGTGGAGAAGGCGGTTCGTTCTTGGTTGAAGGATTTTGGTGGGAAGGTTTCGTCGAAGAAGGGTGAGTGGATAGTGGATGATGTGGTGATTTCGGCGATTTCGGATCATCCGCTGGATGTGTATGCGCGGGTTGATGAGCGAGGCAAGCATGTATTTGTGTATGTGTTTTTTGATTTGGGTGGGAGTTTTTTGAATGCGGGTCAGCATCCACAGGGTTGGAAGCAGGCGGAGCGGCTGGTTGAACGGTTAGGTGTGCGTTTGTATCGGCAGGCGCTGGAAGCGCGCTTACGTGCGGAAGAAAATACGCTGGAGAAGTACCGTAAGGAGCTGGAGAAGCTGGAGCAGGAGCAGAAGAAGCTGGAGAATGCCATTGAAGAGTGTGAGAAGACGATTGAGGAGTCCCGGCAGAAGCTGGCGGAAAATGCGCAGCTTCAGGAGGAGCAAAAAAAGAAGATTGCTGAGCAGAATGCGAAGGTAGAGGCGTTACGGAAGAAGTTGTCGGAGGTTCGGTGATTGGGTTTGTCGTGGGTTGTGGAGAGCTGGGATTGGTGGATGGCTTGGGGAAGTGGTGAATGGAGTTTTTGGGTTGGTTTGTTGGTGTATGGGGTTGTGGTGGTGGGTTTAAGTGTTTGGTTTCGTGGTCGTGCTGGTCGTTCGGCTGAGGAGTTTTTTCTTGCGGGTCGGAGTTTGCCGGGCTGGCTGGCGGGAATTTCCATTGTTGCCACGACGTTTGCGGCGGATACGCCTTTAGCGGTGTCAGGCTTAACGCTTCAGGAAGGGATTGGTGGGAACTGGCTGTGGTGGTGTACGGGGATTGGCTGGCTGTTGCTGGGTATGTATTTTGCGGTTCGGTGGCGACGTGCGGGTGTATTGACGGATGTGGAGTTTTTGCGGTTGCGTTATGGAGATGATGGATCGGTTCGTCTTTTGCGTTTGGTGAAGGCGTTGTTGATTGGAGTGGTGTTGAATGTGTTGGTTTTGGGCTGGGTCATTCTGGGTTTTATGAAGTTTTTGGAGGTGTCGCCCATAGAGGGGTTGCGTGGGAATGCGTTTGTGGTTACGGGTTTGCTGGTGCTGTTCAGTGTGTTGTACAGTTGGCTGGGTGGGATGCGAGCGGTGGTGTGGACCGATTTGCTTCAGCTGGTTTTGATGGTGGGTGTTACGGTATGGGTGCTGGTTCGTTTATCGGGATGGAGTCCGGGGTTTTCTGCGGTGGTAGAATGGTTGCGTGTGCATGAGCCGGGTGTACTTTCGCTGGTACCGGGTTCGGAGGGCATGTCTGTGCAGGAGGTGGTGTTGATGCTGATTGCGTATGGCGGTGTGTTGTGGTGGGCGCGTTATGAGTCGGATGGCACAGGTTATTTAGCGCAGCGTTTTATGAGTGTTCGGAGTGTGGGGATGGCGCGTGCGGGTGCCTGGCTGTTTTTTGTTCTTCATTTTTTTGTGCGCAGTATTTTGTGGATTTTGATTATTCTTTTTGGCTTGTACGTGGCTGGCGGGTTTGAAGGTGGTGATCCAGAGCAGTTTTATGCTGATCTGATGTGGCGGACAATGGGTACGTACGGAGGACTTGTCCTCATCGCGTTGTTGTCGGCGTTTCTTTCCACGGTGGATACGCATTTGCACTGGGGTGCCAGTTACATTCTGCGGGATGTGGTGGGTTTGTGGTGGGGAGGTCGGTTGTCCGGCAAGCAGGAAGTATGGGTGGGTCGTGTGAGCATCGTGGTGCTGGGTGCTTTGGCGCTGGTGGTGAGTGTAATTTTGCCCAGTATTCGGGATGCGTGGCTGCTGGCGCAGATGCTGATGGCGGGAGTGGGGTTCGTGCATATGGTTCGGTGGTTCTGGTGGCGATGCACGGCATGGACGGAGTTGACGGCGCTGGCTCTCTCCTTCTTAGTGAGCGTGGTGTATCTGGCATTGGGATATGATGACTGGCTGATGGGGGTTCTGGTCAGTGGAGGGGTTTCTGCGTTGGGTGCACTTGTTGCGAGTGTGTGGTTGTTTCCGGCACCCTCTGCGGAGCAGCTGGAGCGGTTTATTCGTCGGGCGGATCCGGTGGGGTGGTGGCCGACGGTAGGCGAGGATCGGGCGAGGCGACTTCGTGGTTTCTACCGGTTGATGATGTGGTGGGTGCTGGGTGCGTTGGGGTTTGTTGGGGGGATGGTGGGTTTGTGGTGGGTGGTGGTG
>JALWYU010000047.1 GCA_026992635.1 Bacteroidota bacterium
GCTATGTGGGGGTGGGGTTGGGCTAAGCGTTGCTTTTGCTAGCTTGGTGTATCGTTGTATGTTCCGGATAAATTGTTTGTTCAATGTTTTCAATCGGTTGCTCCAGCCAGGTTTGCTGACAGGTAGTCTGTTGCAGACGTTTCACACTTTTCCTTTCTCGGGGAGCCTCATAGGCATTGTTCATCTACCGTTGGGTTTCCCGAAAGGGAATCCTGTGGTGTTTGCAGTTTGTCTGTAGCGCCTGTTCGGAGCGTGGTCTTTGGCAAGTTGTCTTTTGGACGAGAGTGGGTTCAGGTAGTGGAGGGGAACTCTGTTGCCTGAGGAGGGATTATGTTTAATGCAGGGACGGAAAACAGAAAGCAACCCATAAAGCTCATGGATGTGTTAATCAATATTAGCGAAGGCGTATTGAAGCGAGTCTCCAGCAAATACAACGATTTACAAGAACTGGATTTGAGAGCCGATCTTTTCATGGAACTCTTCCTGAATTCTCTGTATAGATTGGTCAGCCGGTTAATCCGGAAAGTTCAACAGGGAGAGCTGAGTGATGAAGAAATGAGCGAGTTGTATGAGGCGTTTTTTCCTGAGGGCAAGCCAAATATCCATGAGTTGATTCGTGGGCATGCGGAAGAGATTGCGAAAGTGCTTGACAAAGATACCAGGACATATAGAGAACTGAGGAGGTTATTCAGAGCGCTTCACAGGCTTGCAGGGCTGGTGGCGCTTTGGCATTACTCTAAGAAAGGAGGAAACACAGAGATTCCCTTAGAAGAGGTATGAGTGTAAGGCATGGAAAGATTTACGTTAAAGAAAGTTGTTGTTTCTACCTCGCATGCAGAAAGGTTTTTCAAAGATCTTAAGAAGAGGAAGCCAGAGTTGTACAGGAGAATTGTTCGCAAGTTCGGGTATGTGATTAAACACGTGAATAATAATACCAGGCTTCATAAGCAGGCTGATATAGTTAGAATAGGGAGCAAACAATTCTACGTTTTCAAAGTCTCCGGGATTGAGATTCTATGTGATATTGATTTTTCTGATGGAGTAATTAGAATCGTAGATGTCTATGAATTGGAATAAATTTTATTGAATTTTTGTATGCAATCGATCATAAATTGCAACACATCTTGTTTTTTTTCTTTTCACTCAGAGCCCTGAGGATTGTTCACAGTTGCAGGGAATGGTTCTCGCTGCAAGCCCAAAAGAAAGTGTGGTATCGTGTGGATTCATCCTGGGTTATGAGAGGCTCTACAGTCCACGTTGCTAACAGGTAGCCTGTTGCAGACCTCTGACGCAAATTTTTTGGGGACTCTCAAAGAGGTCGTCTACTGGTTTCAGGCTCGCTACGGAGCATTGTTCTGGCATTGTTCATGTACCGTTGGGTTTCCTGAAGGGAATCTTGTGGTGTTTGCAGTTTGTCTTTTGGGTGCGAGTGGGTTCAGGAAGTGGAGGAGGGGGATGGTTGCAGGGCGGGAACTCGGTTGCCTGAGTAGGGATTATGTTTAATGCAGGGAGGGAGGGTGGAAAAATAGTTTCTGATGCTTGCTTTGATGTTTTTTGCTCGGGATACGGATGCAAGGTCTATCTGTCTCAAGATTGCTGTTGACACTGATAATCTTGCGTTGATTCCAAAAGGTTTGTATCGGGACTGGAAAGAAGTTGTTTACAGGTTAGATAAGGCTGATGCAGGCATTCTGTTGGTGGTCAATCCGTATGTGCGCATTGACAAGGCGACCATCAAGGATATGCTTTATCTGATGGAACACAAAAAACCTGTATATATGATATTACCTGAGTCGGCTAAGCATCGCAAAGCATTACAGAAGGTGATTGATCTACTTCGGAAGCGCTATCCTGGATTATTCTTCACCCACTATTACACGGAAGCTAATCCGGAGGAACTTGTAAGGCAGCTTGTAAATGGCGGGGATCTACAGGAACAGCATGATAAAAAACGGCATGATGAAATATTCTGGGCAATTGTGATTCTTGTGGCGCTACTTGCTTTGTCCAGACGATGAGAGGGCAAATTATCCTTATTTTGGATACCGACGTGTTGATTGATATAGAAATAGAAAAGACGAAACGGAAAAAAGGTCGTGATTCAGCAAAAGAGCTCATAAGAATTTTGATTAAAGAGGTTCAGCCTATAGCTATTTGGATACCAAAGGAGGTACAGAGGGAGTTTTACTATAATGTGCCTCAGGAAGCCGAAAGGATTATGGAGATGTTCATCGCGGTGGCAAGAGCAGTGGATGTTTTTGTTTCAAGATGCCCTATTAGTGATAGAAACTTGAGGACAGGTATAGCCCGGGAGTACAGGTGGCTTGGTCGTGGTGAGCTGGATGCGATTCATCAAGCCAGGCTGCTTGAAAGAGTTTCCAAATACAAGGATGTGAAAGGCAAAGTTTTATCAGGCGATAAAGATTTGCTAAATATCAATGAATTTGTCGACTATATAATTGATTGGTCAAATTTCCGCGAAAGGTATGACTTTTTGCTGGGTTGAAGAGGAATACTTTCGTGTTTCAACGGTTTGCCCATCGGATCATACTGACCAGTAGTTTGAAATTCAGTGAGCATGGTCGTTTTTTTCTCACGGCGTTAGATTCATTAGAGTTTTTTTGAGTTTTTTGAGGAAGGATTCGGTGTGCTGGATCATTTCCTGTGCGCCTTTGAGTCCTGCTTTTAAGATTCCGACCCTTGTGATGTCCAAGAAATCGCACTCTATATGGAGGATGTCGTAAGCGCTATGTCTGAGCGGGCTGTAGCTTTTAGCGTAGCAGGAAAGCAATTCGTCGTATCGTTTCGGCGTTGGGCTGAACCCGTTGCTTCCCACCTTTCTTCAGCTTGTATCTTCGTTTGATGGGTTCTCCGAATGCTCTGGCGATGGCTTCTGCTGCCGCCAGTTCAACTGCTAAGTAGGCGAGACCGGCGGCTTCGCTGACTTTTTTGGGGTTTTCGGTGCCAGTCTGGAGGCACGCGGTGTTTAAACTGTTGCGTGTACATTGATTATGGGTGGTGGGCAGGACAGGGCGAATTCCCGGACTATGCAGGTGTTCTGCCAGACAGGCGGTGTTGTAAACAGAAAGGAGCGGGGAGGGATGTGGGCCCGCCAGGATTCGAACCTGGGACCGATGGATTATGAGTCCACCGCTCTAACCGCTGAGCTACGGGCCCCCCTCTTTTTTCATCTGAAGAGAAACGTCTGGGTGTGTGGGAAAAGTTCCCGGCATGGTGGAAGGTAGGTTTTCCCGGGATCAGGAGGGAGCCTGGGTTCGTCGTGTGATTGCGCTTACTGATCATACGTCTTTGCAGATGCGGGATGCGTACCCGCAGATTCAGCGGCATATAGCGTTGATGCGGGGTTTACGTGTGCGGTGGGGCGTAGTGCCTGCTGCTTTTTGTACGTATGGTCGGCATTTGCCTTATCTGGATGGGGTACGTCGTCTGGGTGTGCGTGTAGCGGTGGTGGTGGGTTTTCCCGATGGTCAGCTGCCAATGAGTGCATATTTGGCTGAGGTGCAGTGGTCGGTCAGGTGGCGTGTCCACGAGATTGACGTGGTGCCGTGGTGGGGTGCGTGGTGGTCGGGGCACACTACACAGGTTTTGCAGGAGTTACGGTGGCTGGTGGCGCAAGCGCCGTCAGCGGTGTGGAAAGTGATTCTGGAGGTGAATTTGTGGTCGTCGCCCGCAGAATTGTACTTTGCCTGTCTGGAAATTTTGCATGAGGTGGATGTGGCGTTTTTGAAGACGTCCACAGGACGGTATGGTGCGCCGACGGTGGATCGTGTTCGTCCTGTGCTGGAAGCGATTCGGGCGTACTGGCGTGCGACGGGCAAGCGGGTAGGCGTGAAGATTTCAGGGGGGATTCGGACGCTGGCGGATGCGCGCAGGTGGCTGGACTTAGTTCAGGAGGTTCTGGGTGAGGAGTGGCTTACACCTGAGTATGTGCGGTTGGGTGCGAGTCGTTTGTTGTTTTCGCTGGATTCTCATGCAGGATAGGATGGGATGATTGGTGCAGTTTATTTTGGCTTGGTTTTCACCAGGCAAGGAGTTCTTCTATGAGTTGAGGCAGGCGGTTCCAGGGCAGGTAGGCGTCTTCTAAGGGGGCACTGAAGGGGATGGGTGTGTTGGCGGAGGCGACTCGTCGGATAGGGGCATCCAGGTAGGTGAACAGTTCTTCGGCGATGAATGCACTCCATTCGGCGCCCACGCCAAACGTCAGGGAGGGCTCGTAGACAATGAGGACTTTTCCGGTTTTCTGGACGCTGGCACGGATGGTGTTGTGGTCGTAGGGCAGGAGTGTGCGCAGGTCAATGATTTCGGCGGACACACCCATTTTCTCTGTGATCTCCAGGCATTTGTGCACACCCCATCCGTAGGTGAGGATGGTGAGGTCTGAGCCTTCGCGGGCAATGCGCGCTTTTCCGATGGGGACGAGATAGGGTTCTTCCGGGACGGGTCCACGCACCGATCGGTACAGGTATTTGTGCTCAAAGTAGAGGACGGGATTGGGATCGGCAAGTGCACTGAGCAGTAGTCCTTTGGCGTCAAAGGGTGTGGCGGGGTAGACGACTTTCAATCCGGGCACCTGCGTAAACCAACCTTCTAAGGAGGCGGAGTGGAAGGGTCCGCCCCGTACACCTGCGCCTGAGGGCATGCGAATGACGACGGGTGCGGGTTGTCGCCATCGCCACCAGATTTTCGCCAGGTTCATAGTGATCTGGGTCATGGCGTAGGAGACGAAGTCGCTGAATTGCATTTCCACGATGGCGGGTCGCCCGCCAATTGCCAAGCCCAGGGCAACGCCCACGATTCCGGATTCACACAGAGGTGTGTTTCGGACACGGTCTTTGCCAAACTGGTGGACGAACCCTTTGGTGACTTTGAATACGCCGCCGTGCTCAGCGATGTCCTGTCCCATCAGGATGAGTCGTTCGTCCAGTTCCATTGCCTGGCGGAGGGCTTCGTGGATGGCGTCCACATAGCGGAGTGTCCGTGAATTCTTAGTGGTGGGTGGTTCTGTATAAGTGGGCAGCTGGTGGAGGGGTGTGGGGAATGTATTGGGCGGTGCCCAGACACTTTGCCAGTGTTTTTTCTGTGGGTTGGGATCGGGCGCGTTGAGTGCTTCGTCTAAGGCGGTGCGGACCTGTTGTTCCAGCTGGTGGCGAATTTCGCTAATCGTCTGTGGGTCAATGAGTTTTTCTTTGGTGAGGAAGGCGATGAAGGTCTGGACGGGGTCGCGTTGTGCCCACCAGTTGCGCAGGGGTTGTGGTACGTAGTCGGTGCCTGAGGCTTCTTCGTGGCCGCGCATTCGGAAGGTGACGCATTCCAGGACGAAGGGTTTGCCCTCCTGGAGAATTGTTTGTCGGGCATTGTGGACTGCTTGCATGACTGCCAGCACGTTATTGCCGTCTATGGATTGGAAGGGGATACCATAGGCGCGGGCACGTTCCGCGAAATAGGTGAGGGCGTATTGTTCGTAGGTGGGTGTAGAGATGGCGTAGGCATTGTTTTCAATGATGAAGAGGACGGGCAGTCGCCAGACTGAGGCGATATTGAGTGCTTCGTGGAAGTCGCCTTCACTGGTGGCGCCTTCTCCGGTGAAGGCAACGACGATTTCGTGCTGGTTGGAGAGGCGCAGTGCGAGAGCGAGTCCGTCGGCAACTGGAAGGTTGGATGAGACGTGTGAGATCATGCCCACGATCCGGTAGTCGCGCAGTCCGAAGTGGAAGGATCGTTCGCGTCCTTGCGTAAATCCGGTTTCTTTGCCGAGGAGCTGGGCAAAGAGTGGAGTGAGGGGTACGCCTCTGGTGGTGAAGACGCCCAAGTTGCGGTGCATGGTGAAGAGCCAGACGGAGTTGGGTACGGCTAAGGTGGCTCCGACGGAGATGGCTTCCTGTCCCCAGGCTGAAAACCATTTGGCAATTTGTCCTTTGCGCAGCGCCAGGAGCATGCGTTCTTCAATGAGTCTGGGCAGGAGGAGGGCTTTCAGGATCCGGAGCAGTTGCGTGCGATAGGTGTTTATGTAGGGGCGGTAGTCAATGGGCTGGCGTGCGATGGGTGGGACCTGTTTCCACCAGGTTTCAGAGGGTTGGGACTGGGGTTGCGTTTGGGTCTGGGTCTGGGCTGGGGAGCTGGTGGTGAGGACGGTCGTGGTGTTTTCGCTCATTCTGCCGGGGGATTTTCTGGTGGGAAGGAACCTTTTGCCGGGAAAGAAAGTTTCTCTTTCCGAAAAAAGGCGTATTCATGCCGAATACGAAGAGTGCGAAGCGGGCGTTGCGCAAGAGTTTGCGTCGTCGTGAGCGGAATTTGCGGATGATCAATCGTGCCAAGAAGCTTTTGAAGGCGTTATTGAAGACGACGGATGTAGAGGAGGCACGTGCGCTGTTGCCGCGGGTTTATTCTGCGCTGGATAAATTGGCGAAGCGCAATACGTTTCATCCCAATAAGGTGGCGCGGTTGAAACGGCGTGCTATTGCTCATGTCCATCGGCTGGAGCGATGATCCGGTTTTAGGGGAGGGGTTTGGAGAGGTGGATTCGAGGCTTGCAGACGCATTGGGTGATCGTTCTGAAGATTCTGGCAGGGGTTTGTCTCAGCCGGTTGCTAAGGAGGAGTTTTTGCGTCGTCATCCGTGGGCGCGGAAAGGCGTTCAGGTTCTGGATAGTTCGGATTGGTGGCTTGTGGTGAATAAGCCGCCGGGCTGGCTGACGATTCCCGATCGGTGGGTGCCCACGCATCCCAACCTGTATCAGTGGTTGAAGAAGCAGTATGGGGAGGAGGTGTATGTGGTGCATCGTCTGGACTGGGAGGTGAGTGGCATCAACTTGTTTGCGCGCACGCGTGCGGTTCATCGGCTGTGGAATATTGCGTTTCAGTATCGGTGTGTACGGAAGGTGTACTTGGCGCTGGTGGAGGGGACGCCTGAGGAACCCGAGGGCAAAATAGAATTGCGGTTGACGGCGCTCTCCAAGCGGAAGCGGAATGTGTACAAGGTAGGTGGGAAGGAGGGGAAGCCGGCAGTTACGTATTACCGGTTGTTGCGCAGGTATCTGGGTTATAGTTTGTTGCAGGTGGAGCCGTTGACGGGTCGTACGCATCAGATTCGCGTGCATTTGAAGGCGATTGGTTTGCCAGTAGTGGGCGATCGGACCTATGGAGGGCATGTGATTTTTGCGCGTCGGCTCAAGCCTGGTCGGTGGTATACCAAGCGGCGTGGGATAGAGGCTGAAGAAGAGAAGCCGCTGATAGAACGGGCTTTTTTGCATGCGTGGCTGGTGGGTGTACCTGCTCCGGATGATCCTGATTATGAGCGGATGGTGTGGTGGCAGGCGCCTTTGTTCAAGGATCTGAAAGTGACTTTGCGTTATCTGGAGCGGTATCGGCGTATAGAGGAAGGATCAGGGTGTGGGCAGGGCGTGTTGCGGGTTGGCGGGGATTTAGAGGATGTGGACGGGCTTATAGAGGGATTGGCGGATTGGGTTCGTGCGCATCCTCTGTACGAATTGCGCTCCTTGAAACGCGTCTTGAAAGATGAAGGTGCTGGCTGAGCGGGATATTTTGCTTGAGCGTTCAGGTAGTGAAGGAGGGGGTCGTGTGGCGTTTCTGGTGGATGTCTGGTGGCGGGTTTCGTCGCCGCACTGGGGGTATTTGTTTTTCTTTCATGGTTTTAAGGCGTTTAAGGATTGGGGTCCGTGGTGGGTGGTTGCCCGTCGGTTTGCCGAGTCGGGTTGGATCACCATTGTTCCCTCTTTTTCGTACAATGGGACGTTGCCGCGGGCGCCCCGTGCGTTCGTTGCGCCGGATCGGTTTCGCCGGTGGACGTTCTCTGAGGATTTGCGGGATGTGGCGCGCCTGATAGGCTGGCTGGAGGAAAAGACGTTTGTGGTGGATGTTCGTCCTGAGCGGGATCGGTTTGTGTTTGTGGGGCACAGTCGTGGAGGGCTTGTGGCGTTACAGAGTGCGTGGAAGTGGCGGGACAGGGTGTGTGCGGTTGTGACGTGGGGGAGTCCGCATCAACCTTTCAGTACTTTTTCGGAGGAGGAGTTAAAGCGTTGGGCGTCGGAAGGCACGGTTTGGATTGAGAATCGTCGGACGGGTGAGCGTCTGCCCTATGACTGGGTTGTCTATGAGGATTTTTTGAAGCATCGTGCTGAGCAGGATCCGGCGTTGTTTGGCAAAACGCTCAGTGTTCCTGTGTTGATTGTGCATGGTTCGGAGGATGAGACGGTTCCGGTTGCGCATGCACGTTGGTTGAAGGGGTATTTCCCGCGTGCGGAGTTGCGGATTGTGGAGGGTGCAGGGCATACTTTTGGCGGTGGGCATCCCTGGGAAGAGGAGACATTGCCTGCACATCTGGAGCAGGTTGTTGATCATACGCTTGCGTTTTTGTCGGAGCATACTGGGGTTCAGGGCAATTAGGGAGTGATGCGTTGGGTTGTTTTGTGGTTGGGCTGGTTGGGTTTGGCGTGTATTCTGTATTCGGTGGTGGTGGGTTTGCAGATACGGGTTCCGGAGTTGCCCGTGTTGCATCAGTCCATTCGTGTGTTGTTTTTTCATGTGCCCATGTGGTTTGTGATGTTGCTGTTGTTGCTGGAGGCGTTTTTGAGGAGTGCGTGGTACTGGTGGCGTTCTGAAGCGATGGATCCGTTTGTGTATGTTGATCGGTTGCACACGTTGCTGGTGGTGGCGTTGTTGTCTGGGTGTTTGGGTATGGTGACGGGGATGGTTTGGGCGAAGCATACCTGGGGTGCGTGGTGGCATGGTGATCCCAAGCAGAATGCTTCGTTGATTGCGTTGTTTTTGATTGGTGGTTACTTTTTGCTGGAGCGGTTGTTGCCTGTGTATGTTCGTGCGCGGTTGATGAGCATATATGTGGTTGTGGTTCAGTTGGCGGTGGTGTGGCTGGTGCTGGTGTTGCCGCGGCTGGTTCCGTCGTTGCATCCTGGTGCGGGTGGCAATCCTGCGTTCAGTGCGTATGATAGTGACAAGACGTTGCGTATGGTGTTTTATCCGGCGGTGGTGGGCTGGTGGCTGGTGGCTCGCGTGTTTGCACACTATTTGTTTGTGTTTCGGCAACGGGTAGCGGAACCGGAACAGGTGGGTGGAAAGATAGGGAAGGGATAAGCGTTGGGGTTTTGTGCGCGCGTATGTGTGTGTTGCGTAAGATTTCAGGCTGAGGAGGGGTTGTGGGTTTCGGAAAAGAGTTCGGGTTTGAGGAGTTCCAGGAGGTCGGGCGAGATGCCCATAGCGGTGAATCCGCCGTCGTGGTGGATGGTTTGCATGGTGAGTTTGGCAGCCAGGTCGGAAAAGAGGAGGACGCACAGGTTGGCGCAGTCTTGAGCGGAGGCGTTTCCGAGTGGTGAGAGGCGTTCGGCGATAGTGAAGAATTCGCGGAAGCCCGGTACGCTGCTGCCGGCGGTGGTCCAGGTTGGGGACTGGTTGATGGCTAAGATGCGTACTTGTTTCCGTTTTCCGTACCAGTAACCGAAGTTTCGTACTATGCTTTCCAAGAGGGCTTTGGCGTCTGCCATATCGTTGTATTTGGGGAAGACGCGTTGTGCGGCGATGTAGGTGAGTGTGAGGACGGCGGCGCCTTCGGCGAGTGCGTCCAGTTGCCAGGCGTGTTGAAGCAGTCTGTGCAGGGAGATGGCGGAGATTTCCAGGGTTTTCTGGTAGAAGTTGTAGTCAATTTGTGGGTATTCGCGTTTTTTTCGGATGTTCATGGACATGGCGACGGAGTGGAGGATCCCGTTGAGTGGTCCGCGCGCGTGTTCCATAGCTTGCTGGAGGAGGTTGTGGACGTCTTCATCGCGAGTCAGGTCTGCGGGGATGAAGGGTGCGTTGAGTTGTTCTGCCAGTTGACGGACTTTTCCCATACGTGCGGCAAGAGCGGTGTTGGTGAGGATGATGCGTGCTCCCCAGTGGTGTGCGGTTTTGGCGACGTGCCAGGCAATGGATTGTTCGTCTAAAGCCCCTGTAATCAAGAGGGTTTTTCCAGCGAGCAGGGGTGTTGTGGGTTGGGTTTGGTCTGTCATGGTGCCGGTTTTTTCTGGTAAGGTACTAAGGGTGGTGCTTTTTGTTGGCTTTTGAAAATGCTTTTGTGATTACCTTTTGAGAGAAGTTGGCGAGTGGGAAAGCACGGAGGATGGCTTGGTTTCGCCGATTGAAGGAGCGGTTGTTTCCTGCGGAGGCGGAGAAGCGGGATGTACCAGAGGGTATATGGCATCGTTGTCCTAATTGTAAAGCGATTGTTGCGCAGACGGAATTGGAAGAAAATCTTTATGTTTGTCCGCACTGTGATTATCATTTTCGGATGACGCCCCGTCAGTATTTTGCGTTGTTGTTTGATGGTGGGGAGTGGGAGGAGCGGTTTGAGGAGTTGCGTTCTATAGATTTTCTGGAGTTTCGTGATCGGAAGACGTATCATTCCCGGTTGAAGCAGATGCTGGAGAAGACGGATGTGACGGAGGCGATTGTAGTAGGTGTGGGGAAGGTGGAGGGTCGTCCGTTAGTGGTGGCGGCGATGGATTTTCGGTTCATTGGCGGGTCGATGGGTTCTGTGGTGGGTGAGCGGTTTGCGCGTGCGGTAGAGTTTGCGATTGCGGAGCGTATTCCGTTGTTGAGTATTACGCAGAGTGGGGGTGCTCGGATGATGGAGTCGGCGTTTTCGCTGATGCAAATGGCGAAGACGGCGGCGGTTCTCACGCAGATGGAAGTGCATCGTTTGCCCTATTGGGTGTTGTTGACGGATCCGACGACGGGTGGGGTTACTGCCAGTTTTGGCATGCTGGGCGATGTGATGCTTGCGGAGCCGGGTGCGTTGATCGGTTTTGCGGGTCCGCGTGTGATTCGTGAGACGATCAAGCGGGATTTACCCCCGGGCTTTCAGCGCAGTGAATTTCAGCTGGAGCATGGGTTTGTGGATCGGATTGTTCATCGGAGGGAGTTGCGTGCGACGATTGTTCAGCTTTATCGGTTGTTTATGGAGGGGAAGCGGTATGGGGGAGGGTAGTGGGGATGTGGAGTGATGGGTGGGTTCAGTCGGGCAGGCTTGTATATGTTGATGTTTCTGGTGTGGTGGTTGGGTGAGGGGCTGGGCACGGATGTGGGAAATGGGGATTCGGTGGGGTTGTTTCGGTGGGATACGACTATGCTGAGTGGAAAGATTGTTTTTGAAGGGCGGCGCCTGGTGCTGGATGCGGGGGGTCGTCGGCTTGTATTGATTGGTGAGGCGCGTGTTGAGTATGGTTCTATGACCTTAGAGGCGCCGGTCATTGTTCTGGACTGGTCTGCGCAGGTGGTGGTTGCGCGCAGGGATTCGGGTGGTTTGGTTCGGTTTCGTGAAGGGCAGTATGAATTTTTGCTGGACAGTTTGAAGTATCAGTTGCGTACGGGGAGTGCGGTGGCTTATCAGGTTCGGACGACGGCATTGCTGGAGGAGAGTCAGCTGGCGGGGGGTCGCATCAAGCGGAAGTTTGAGCGGCAAAGTCGTGGGGATACGTTGCGGGAGGTGTATTATGTTTCGTCGGGTGTGTTTACGACGTGTGATACGTTTCCTCCGCATTACTATGTGTATGTTCGTCGTGGTAAATGGGTGCCGAATCGGCTGGTGGTGTCGGGTTCGGGCTGGTTGACGGTGTCTGGCGAGCCTTTACCTGTTTGGTTGCCCTTTTTTTTGTTTCCTGTGACGAAGCAGGGACAGTCGGGGGTGATATTGCCTACGGTGGGTGAGTCGCCGGTTCAGGGGTTTGCGCTTCGGAATGGGGGTTATTATCTGGCGTTGAATGATTATGTGCATTTTGCGTTGACGGGGGATTTATTCACGTCGGGGACGTATCGTGTATCGCTGGAGAGCTGGTTTCGTCGTCGGTATTTGCTGGAGGGTGAGATGCGTCTGACGGTTGCGCGTACGTACACGGGCTTGCCATTATTTCCTGAGACGCGGGAGTATCGGGATGTGGGTGTGTTCATGCGGTTTCGGTTAGGGGGTGCGTATTTACCGAATTTGTCTGTGCATGGTCGTGTTGAGTTGACGACGCGGACGTTCTGGCAGAATACCATGTATGAGCCGGATTTGTTTTTGCGGAATAATGTGGCGTCGGGGGTTCAGCTGGCGTATCGGTTTGGGAGTGTGGCGACGGTTCAGGCTGGGGTTACGCATCGGATGAATGCGCGCAGTGGTCTGGTGTATTTGGGTTTGCCGGATGTTCAGTGGAGTGTGTATCGGCGCAGTTTGTTGCGTCGTCGTGGTGTTCGTGTTTGGTGGTCGGTGCATTCGCGTTTTTTGCATTTGTGGCGGACGACGGACAGTGTGTTTTTCTCGCGGTGGTTACCGATTTATGGTGAGAGGGGTTCGGGGGGCGTAAGCGGTTCTGGTTCGCCAGTGGATTTTCGGGTTTGGGAGTGGCGGACGACGGTTCCCATGGAGGTGTTTGTTCGCGTATTGCGGTATGTGCAGGTTCGTGGTGGGTGGACGCATCGGTGGAGTGTATTGAGTCATGGGTTGCGTTTACGGGATTCGGTTAGGGGTGTGCCAGATACGGTGTATGCGCCCTGGGGTTTGTATCAGGGTGAGGCGCGTTTGTCGGTGCACACGGCGGTGTATGGTTTGTGGCGGATAGGTAGTCGTGGCAGGTTGCGCCATGTGGTTCAGCCGGGTGTGGAGTGGGTTTGGCGTCCTGTGGGGTATCCGGCGTTGCCCACGTATGTGTGGGTGGATTCACTGGGTATCAGGCGTGAGTGGATGCGTGCGGGGTTATCTCCGCTGGGTGTGGAGGTTCTGGTTCCGGTGCATCGTGTGCAGTTTGTGGTGCGCCAGCGTGTAGAGGTGAAGAGGCGGAGGGAAGGGGGTGTAAAGAAGGAGGTCTGGGTTCCGGAGTGGCGGGTAGTGGTGCCGTGGTGGGTTGGGGATTCGGTTCCGTTTCGTGAGGTTCGTCAGACGGTTCGTGTTCAGCCTGGAGGGTTACCCGTGTATGTTCAGGCGGTGGTGGTGCATATTCCTGAGGTGTATCCGCGGTTTTTGCCTGTGTCGGGTTTACGGTTGTCGGCGGGGTATAGTGGTGTGCTGGGCGAGTCGGTGTTTGGTGGGCTGGAAGGGTTTGGCGGTGCGCCGTGGGTATCTTTGGGGTTCAATGTTCAGTATGGGGAGGGAGTGGTTCGTCCTGTGGTGGAGGGGAGTTTGCGGTGGCGGGTTACGCCGCGGTGGCAGGTTCAGGTGTATTCGGGGTATGATTTTGCGGGTGCGCGTATTTCGTATACGAGTGTTCGGTTGTTGCGGGATTTGCACTGTTGGGAGCTGGCGTTAGAGTGGTATCCGGTGGGCTGGCGTCGTGGGTATTTTTTGCGTTTATCGCCGAAGGCTTCGTTTCTCCGTTCGGTGAAGATTCAGCATCGTCGTGAGTGGTTTGAGCAGTGGCGGTAGCCGTGGGGTTAGTGGTTTCCGAAGGTTTGCTGTATCCAGTGGTGGATTTGGTCTCGGACTTTTCGGAAGTTGTGGATTTGTTCGTGTGGTGTGGCTGGTTGGGCAGTGGGGTCTGGGAAGTGCTGATGGAGGTGGTGTTTGCCGTTGGGAAAGTAGGGGCATTCTTCACGGGCACGGTCGCACACGGTGATGACATAGTCAAAGGAGATGTCCTGCAATTCGGATATGCTGTGTGTTTGCGGGTTGGGTATGTGGATACCGATTTCCTGGAGGACCTGGATTGTGAGAGGGTGTACAGAAGTAGGGTGTGTGCCAGCGCTGTAGGCTTCGTAGTGGTTTGGGAAGAGGTGGTTGAGCAGTGCGGCGGCGATTTGGGATCGGGCTGAGTTGTGTGTGCAGATGAAGAGGACTTTTTTCTTTTTGGGCTGCTGGGGTTTGGTCATGGTTTGGCGAGTTCTGGTTGGTTTTCTTCTTGTTTTTCTGTTGTGTTTTGCTGTGGGGTGGATAGGAGGAGGTTGATGAGTTCGTGGAGGTGGTCGGTGGATAGGCTTTGCCACGTTCTGGAGGAGGGTCTTTCTGTGATGAGGAGGTTGAAAAGGTGTTGTTTGCGTTGCTGGAGCTGGAGGACCTGTTCTTCAATGGTGTCTTTGGCGATGAGCCGGTAGATGAAGACGGGTTTTTGTTGTCCGACGCGGTGTGTTCGGTCTGCGGCTTGTCGTTCTATGGCGGGGTTCCACCAGGGGTCTAAGATGATGACGTAGTCGGCGGCGGTGAGGTTCAGACCGAAGCCACCGGCTTTGAGTGTGAGGAGGAAGAGGGGTGTATTGGGGTCGGTGGTGAAGGTGTGGATGGCTTGCTGGCGTTGTTTGGGGGTGGATTGTCCGGTGAGGGTGACGTAGTTCCAGCCGTGTTCTTTGAGGAGTGTGGTGAGCAGTTCCAGGGTTTTGAGGAAGCTGGAGAAGATGAGCACTTTGTGTCCTTCGGCGATGATGTCGGGCAGGAGGATGTGGAGCTGGTCAAATTTTGCGGAGGCGCCTGAGTAGGTGTCATCCAGGAGTTTGGGGTGGATGGCGGCTTGGCGTAGTCGGAGGAGGGCATTGAGGATTTGCATTCGTGCTTCGTGGAGGTTTTTGGTCTGGAGGAGGTGGCGTACGGTTTGCTGGAAGTGGTGGAAGGTTTTCTGGTAGAAGGTCTGGTGGTCGGGCGGGAGTGTGCACAGGATGGTGTGTTCGGTTCGTGGCGGGAGTTCTTTGAGGACCATGTCTTTGGTTCGTCGGAGGATGAGTGGCTGGATGTAGTGGCGGAGTGTTTCCAGTGTACGTGTGGTGTGGCGGGTTGCAGTGCCTTTTTTGATTTTTTGTTCTGCGCTCAAGAAGAGTTTGGAGAATACGCGGTGTGTTCCGAGTATGCCGGGCATGAGCAGAGACAGTTGTGTCCAGAGGTCGTTGAGGGAGTTTTCAATGGGTGTTCCGGTGAGTGCGAGTTTGAACTGGGCGTTGATCTGGAGGAGGGCTTGAGCGGTTTTGGATGTCCATTGTTTGACCATTGCTGAGGATTCGTCCAGGATGAGACAGTGGAAGGTGTGTTGTTTGAGATGGTGGATGTCGTTTCGGACGAGTCCGTAGGTGGTGATGATGAGGTCGGTGTTCTGGAGGTTGAGGGATTGTCGGGAGGAGCCATCGTAAAGGGTGATTCGGAGGTGTGGTGTGAAGTGGTGGGCTTCGGCTTGCCACTGGTGGACTAAGGATCGGGGTACGACGATCAGGTCGGGGTGTTCCGGGTGTTTTTCTTCGCGGAGGCTGGCGAGGAAGGCGAGGACCTGGACGGTTTTGCCGAGTCCCATGTCGTCGGCGAGGATTCCGCCGAGCTGGTGGTCGTAGAGTAGGCGCAGCCAGTAGTAACCTTCTTTCTGGTAGGGGCGAAGTGTTCCGTGGAAGTGTTTGGGCAGGGGGTAGTGTGGTAGTTGCTGGATTTTAGTGAGTTGCTCATAGCGGGCAAGGTAGGTTGTGGTTTGGGTTTTCCAGTGGAGGGTGACCAGGTCACTGGCTTTGTGGAGGAGTTCAAGGAGTGGGGTGTTGTGCTGGTGGATGCGGTTGCCGTTCTGGATGAGGAGTTCCAGTTGTTCCAGGAGTTGCTGGAGGGTGGGGTGGATTGTTTTGCGGGATCCGTCTGCCAGCTGGAGGTACTTTTCGGGTTTGTCTTTGAGGGCTTTCCACTGGTTAAGGGCGTCTATGAGGTCTATGGAGGCGGTCTGGTTATTGGGTAGTTGCCAGGTGATTGTTCCTGCGAGCTGGAGCCAGTCTATGCCTGATCCTGGTTTGGAAAGTGTGATGTGTACTTGTGGTGGTGTGGGGTTGAGTTGCTGGATCAGGTCTTCGGGGCAGAATACGTCTATGCCCAGTTTTGCGATTTGGGGAATGTGTTTTTCCAGGAAGGTGATGGGTGGGATGGAGGATCGGACTGGTAGGAGGTAGTTGCGGTCGCGTCGTGCGTAGGTGAGTCCGGTTTCTTTGTTAGAGGTGAGTTTTCGGTAGATGCGTTTTTCGGCGGATAGGTCTCTTATGACGATGTAGAAACGGTCGTTGTGCTTGATGATGTCGGCGTACTGGTTTTGGTTTTGGAAGTCTACTTCTACGGGTCCGTACTGGAATCGGAGTCGTGCGTGGAGTTTGTTGTTGTGGAGTTCTAAGTAAAGTCGGGCGGTGGGCGTTTCCGATTCAATGACTTTAAAGATGAGGTTGGTGTCTGGGTTCATGAAGGTGATGTTGTCAATGTCGCGTTTTTTCTGCCCCAGTGTTCGGATGATGTTGATGAATTCGTCTTCGGGGATGATTTTGCCGAGGTGTTGGGTTAGGGGGTTACTGGTTTTGTTGCCAAAAATTGGATGGGCAACAATAAGTCTGTGAGGATGCAGACGGCTTTCTGAAAGGAGGTAGGCGGCGGTATAGCCTTTGGGGTGTGAACTGAGGGGGTGCAGGATTTTTGATAGGAAGGCACTTGAGATTTTGAGGAGGAGTCGCTCAAAGGTAAAAAAGTGTTTGCCGTTGGGGTCTTTTCCCAGGTGGACTGCTATGATCTGGGAGAATAGGAAGAAGTCGTGGAAAGGCTGGAAGATAAGGAGTCGGTGGTGCTTCGTTTCTTCTTCGGTAACGGGGAGGAGTTGTTTATGGAGGAATACGGGGATCCAGTCGTTGGAAGTCATTGCATTCAGGAGTGTATAGAGGAAGTGGGCGAATTCGGTTCGGGGGATGCCTTTTTCTTCGGAGAGGTTGTGTTCCTGAAAGAACTGCAGGACGGTTTGGAAGAAGCGCTGGGGTTTGTGGATATTGGCGAGAGTGTTTTGGTCTGGTGGGAAGAGTGTTTTAGGTAGTTCGTTTTTCTGGAGGCGTTCAGAGATGGTTCGGTGAATCGTCTGTCTTAACCTGATGGGTTTGTTCAAAAGTGATGCGGATATTGTGATGAATGTGGGGTGGGCGGTCCACAGGTAGGCGTTGAGTAATCGGCTGGCGGAAGGGAGGTCTGTCTGGTGTTGGGGGGGTGCGATGACCAGTGCCCAGATTGTTGCGTCCTTAGTGGTTTGCTGCTGTTTTTTGGCTTTTTTTCGTTGGGAAGCTTTGGCGGGTTTGGTGGTTTGTTTGTTTTTGGGTTTTTCGCCGCCGTTGAGTCGCTGTACGAAGGCATGCCATTGGCTTGGAGAAGTATTCCAGAGTGTGTGGATTTTGTCGCGGAGTGCGGCGAGGCGCATTGCGCAAGCCACCTCGTGATAGCAGAGCAGGTTGTGGGTAGCCTGTGGACAGTTGCATTGTAAGGAGAGCAGATAGTGGTTGTTGTTGGTTTTTACGATGATGCCATGAATGACAAAGTCTTCATTGAAGGGGTAGTACGATTGGGCGTAGGCGACGAACTCTAATTTCTGTTTGGAGCGCTGTCGGAATTTGCCGAAGCGAATGGTTTTGGGGGATACGGAAGTGAGCACATTGCGGAAATTGTCTTTACCCACATGTGTCTGGAGTTCGTGGAGGTCCAGTGGGCATTTGTAGATCATGGCAGGCGATTCTTGTTGTTGCCGGGTCAGTCTGTTTTTTCAGATAAGTTAAAGCCGGAGGGAGAGGGAACTTTTATTGTGATCCAAGGTCTTTTTGAAAAAGAGAGCCGGTTTAAAAATGGAGGAGTCATGTGTAACGTAGGGAAGGTGGATCGTGTGGTTCGTGCGGTGATGGGGTTGGGGTTGCTTGGGCTGGGTGCGTACTTGAAGTGGCACTGGTTACCGTTGGTGGCGGGTGGAGTGTTGCTGTTGACGGCGGTGCTGAGTTTTTGTCCGTTGTATAAGTTGTTTGGGTTGAGTACGTGCAGGTAGGGGTTTTTGTGGGCTGGGTTGGCGTGGGCGTTGGGCGCTGGCTTGCAGGGAGTTGTGGCGCCGTACGGCGCCACAACTCCCTGCAAGCCAGCGCCCAACGCCCACGCCAGAAAAGAAAAATCCCAAGAATATGGTTTTGTGGACACTTCGCTGGCAGGGTAATGTTTCGGTAGCGACTTTGGTGGCTTTTGGAGTCGGATTGATTTTCGGGTTGGCTGCTTGTCAAGGTGGGTCGGAGTCGAGTGCTGAGCAGCAGAAGGAGGGTGGTTCCTCGTCTTCGGAGGCGGTATCGCAGGGAGGCAAGGCTGGGCATATCATTTCTGGTGAAGAACGGTATGTTCCGTTTGAATTGCGTGAGGAGCCGGTCTCGCCTGAGCAGCTCTGTGAGATTTTGGATGGGCTGGTTTTACCGGAGGCGGTAAAGCAGCTGTTGATGGAAGGGATAAAGGTTTCGCAGTCGGATTATTGTGCGCGGATGAACAATGGGCTGAAGACGAACCAGCTGCCGATACCGGACATAATAGAAGAAACTTTTCAGAGCATTCGGAAGCATCATCCTGAATTGCTGGTGTATGCGCGCACGGAGTGGACGAAGCAGGTGGAGGTTGCCCAGGCAATCATATTGCGGTTTATTCGGTTGCCCAATTTGATGGTGGAGATTGTGTTTGTGCCGCAGGGTTTGTCGTCTGTTGTGGAGGCTGAGGTGAAGGTTTTGCATGATCTGAATGCGGATAAAATCTGGAAGTACGATTATGTGGTTGGCGTTTTGGAGCCTGTTGCGCAGGAGATTGCCAACCAGTTGAAATTGCAGCAGCAGCCCATACTGCGCTCGTATGAGAATGGCGCGATTACTTACACGTATTCGGTGCCACCGGATCAGCAAACTGATCAGCTGGTTGCGCAGCTCCGTGATTATTTAGAGCGGACGGGCTGGCAGAATATTGACTATGCGTCTATGATGGGTGTCACTGCGCTGGAAGCAGAAAAGGAGGGTGTAAAGTTGACGATGGGTGATGTGAGGGACTTGATGCTGCAAAGTAATGCGATGTTTACGTTTGTGTTGCAGGTCAAGGAGTAAAGTGGGGTGGAGGGGGAGCGTTGTGTTGTGCCCAAAGGTTGTCCTGCATGCTGGATTTGTTTGGTTTTCGGGTGCATGTTGTGTTTTGGGTAGGGGAGTTGGGCGGGCACTTATCGGGTTTGGGGAGCACGTCATCGGTGGGTGTACCGGTTCTGGCGTATGCCTGGCATTTTGGCCGGGAGAAAGCGTGGGAGCACCTTCACAAGATTGCGGAATATCATAGTCTGGAAGGCAGGTCGGTAGAATCGCCCAACCTGGAGTGCTGGTTAAAGGACTGGCTGCAAAGAGTTGTTATTCAGGGCAGTCAGTTTTCGCTACCACCTGTTGGGTACAGGCATCGTGAGGTTTACGAAGCGGTGCTTCAGATTCCGAAGGGCAGGACAAGGACTTATAGCGAAGTTGCCCGACAAGCACAGGTCCCATTCCCTACTTTACTGAGTGCGTTGATGCGAAATCCGTTTCAGGTTTTGATACCCTGCCATCGGCTGGTGACGCGTAAGGGTACGTTGATGGGGTTTTACCCGCTGGGTAAACCGGTGAAAGCACGGTTGCTGGCGGTGGAGGGTACGTATACTGGTGCGGACTTAGGGGTATCATGAGTAGGGAAGCGCGGTATTATGGGCAAGCTTGCTGTAAAGTCCCATGTGTACCGGCTGTACCAGAGAAATTGTAGGTGTTGACGGTGGTGCTGGATGGGAGAGCAACGTTGCTGGGCGAGACGGGCCAAGTTGTGATGTATGAAGCCGATTCACTGAAGCAACCCGAAGTACATGTTGTGCTGCCATCAGGATTCAGGACAATCACCAGGAAATCCGTACTGCCGTTGCCAAAAGAAGTGGTTCTTCCTAAGATAACAATGCGCTGGTTACTGGTTTCACCGATAGTAATGCCCTGATCATCACCATTTCCGCCAATGATTCTTGCCCATTTGAGGTTTCCGTTGGCATCCAGTCGGGCAACGTATACGTTATTACCGCCTTGTGTTCCTCCATTTGTAGTTGCTGTGACTAAAATGTCTCCATTAGAAGCAACGTAGCCCATACCGGATGAATAGGAGGGTAACCATTCGGAGGAAGCGGCGGTTGCGCCTAATCGTTTTGCCCAAATGACATTTCCGGACAGGTCTATCTCTATGACTTTGATATCGCTGGATTCAATGCCTGCTGCAACGATATTACCGTTTGGGGCTTCGCCCAGCCAGTAGAAGGTTCCGCTTCCGTATTGCTTACACCATGCTGGTGAGAGATTCGCGTCGTACTGACAGATGTGTCCGTTGACACCTGCTGTGAATAGAGTACCATTCGTGTGTTTCTTTACTGCCCAGGGTCGGCTGTAAGAAAAAGCGGCTGTGATATTGATTGTAGAGAGATCCACTATAATCAGCTGTCCGGAAGCATCACCCACTGCGATTTTGTTGTTACCGAGGTACTCTATCGTTGTACCCCAGGATATTGGATCCAGATAGTAAGTGTTTCCGATTGTATTGCCCGTGTTTGCATTGATTCTTACAAGGTAGTTACTCCATCCTCCAATGCCTATAGGGATCCATCCGGTTATGACATAATATCCTGCAGGTATTTTCTCTATACCTACAGCGGCATCCCAAGAGCCGTAGTCCATGGTGTATGTCCAATTCACTGTGCCTGTTGTGAGATCAACCTTGGCTACATATATATTTGTGCTGCCCGAACCACAAGAATTGCATTCACCGATCAGGACAGCATATTGTCCATCAATCATACCTGTATAGAGGAAGTCTTGTCCGGAGCCACCGATTGCCAGGCAGTATCCAATGCAAGAATCAGCCGTCACAGAAAGAGAAGTTGCCATACCGCATCCACACTGGTTGCACACTTGAACACCAATTGTTCCGTCAGTTGTATCCGGTAAGACTTGCAGGGTTGCAGTACCTTGTCCGTTCAGCATTGTCCACCCAGGAGGCGTTTGCCAAAGGTATGTTGCTCCACCAGGACAGTCGCTTACTGTATACATGATCGTATCCCCGGTACAGGCAAAGGAGGGTCCATTAATTGTAGGTGTACATGTGGGCGGCTGGCACAGTCGTGGGCAGGAGATGGTGTACCATTGATGTGTGAGCGTGTCGTAGACTTCTAAGCAGAAGGAGTCAATGTTGAAGATGATGAGGGTGTGATCAGGGTTTTGAATAGCATTGCGTTGCTGTGTGGTGAGACGGGGTATAAGAAGCCCGCGTGAAGTATCCTGAAGTTCTAAGAGGGCAGTGGGTGCAGGATTTGTAGTGCCGATGCCGACGTTTTGTGCGAGGGTGGGTTCAGTCAGGCATGGGTAGAGCAGAACAGAGAAGAGAAGAGAAGAGAAGAGTAGAGTAGAGTAGAGTAGAGTAGAGTCTCCTGCTTACTGGGTGAACATAATTGACAGATTCTCTGTCAGCTGTGTGTGTATGTGTGTGTGTAATTGGCTTGTTTCATGGCTGTTCTGGATTTTGGGGTCGGCTTTGGGTGAGGTGCGTGAGGACGAGTTTAGAGATAAGTTATGGAGTCCCGGGGAAAATTTTTGTAGTGGAAGTTGAAGGGGATTTTGTGGAGTAGCAGGTTGTGCTGTGTGCGAGTGGGAGGGGTGCATGCTGATTGGGAAGTACAATGTGTGGGGTATAGGAAGGGCAAGGAATATTCTCTACTGGGAGAAAAAATGCTCTATGGCTGGGGAACGTGAGAAAGTTCCCAAAATTGCGTCTAGTATATATTACTGTGTATAAGCTATTTGCGAAAGCCTTCATGATTTCCTGGATTTTATTCTTCCCTTTCCCGAGAACCAAGCAGTTCATTCAGTCGGGCACAAACGCGCCGTCGTTGAAAAGGTTCTGAAGATTGCGGAGCACCCGGCACAGTGGATTGCGCAAGAAACCGACGCATCTGACGAAATAGACTCTCCACAGGATTGTTCGTGTAGATCAACCGGCGAATCTCAGGCGGATAACGCAAATGTACTGTCAGGGCTTGAAACCGCTGTTACAACGAGCGCACAATGGAAGGATAGGTCCGTCCATATTGCTGGACAAAGGTTTGCAACAGTTGATGCGCATGCTGTGGGTTGTCTGCTTCAATCAACATTTGCCGTAGCAGGTTGCTTATGCGTTTTCGGTCTTGCTTACGGACTTTCGCTAGCCATTGCCGAAGCATGTGCAAAACACACAGTTGGTGCTGTGCGCCGGGAAAAACCTCAGCAATGACTTCGTCCAGTCCAGGCAGTCCATCAGTTACAATGACCTCTACGTGTTTCAGTCCACGCTGACGAAGGCGCTCCAGCAATTCGCGGTAGCAATCCTTTTGCTCGCCATCGGCAACCACCACCTCAAAGTCTGCCACCTGCCTGTAGCCTTCATAGTTCAGAATCACCGCTACAAGCACTAAACAGGGCACGACCGTTTTCTGATACCACAGACGGATGCGGGCGGCATCTATCCAAAGCGCAAAGGCTTTCTGTGGAAGTGCACTGACCCGAAAGCCCAGAATGTATTCCATCACTTCTATGATTCTGCGCCGGGAAAGCCCGGCAGCAAACAATGCTAAGAAGACTGTGCTGAGGAGGTTCGTCATTCGTTGCCACCTGGGCGGAAGTAGTGATGGATAGAACTGTCCGGAGCGTGTTCGGGGCACACGCAACCCTTCCACTTTACCCAGTTCGTCGTCCAGGAGTGTGCGTTCGTAGTAGCCGTTACCTCTGTCTTCGGGATGTTCTTCCAGCCGTTCTTCCCGTTCCTGGTTCATGGCTTTTTCCAGGGCTTCCTTAGCGATTTGTTGCTGTTGCTTTCGGATTTGCTCCTTAACTTGCTTATAGGTGAGTTTTGCTTTTTTCATGGTTTTTGGATTTTGGAGTTTGCTTTTTCATGATTAAGATGGGGAGGAAACCCGAAAGGGAGAGGGAGGGTTTCCTCCCCTCCTTTTCAGGAATGTTGCTGGCAGACAGCATGTTATGCCAGGCTCTCCCTGACACAATTTTTGAAACACTCCCAGTCAAAGGACAACCTCCACCCCTACAAGAAATCCAATTCCCCAGCCAAAAGCCATCTTTCCCCAATCAACGGGCAATTTTTCCCCTCTGAAAAGCAATTTTTCCCATCCAAAGGGAATTGTTTCCCTTACAAAGAGCATTTTTCTCCAACCCAAAAGCAAACTCCACCCCTCCCAAAACCAAATTCCCCACTCAAAGCACATTCTTCCCCCAGCCAGAAAGTAACTTTTCCCTTCTAAGGGGCAACCTCTTCCCTCCAAAGTGCAATTTTTCCCTTTTCAGCCACATCACACCCTCTACCGCATCTGCACAAATAATTAGATCCCACAAAAATTCCCCTTAATACCCCCAAATTTTCTCCAGGACTGCTTAACTTATTCCTGAATCTCCCCTGCGTGCCTCATTCAAAAGAAACACGGGAAACTTAGGATATCATGAAACCAGACAAATTTTCCCCCACCCACGCAAATAGATTTGCCAAACAAGCAATCAACGATCCCTTGGCATGTAGTCCCATTCTGGTATACACACCGAGAGACTTTCTATAGCGGGTTTCAATTTATCCGACGAAGAGTCTTTCATAGTCGCTGTACTTTCTGGTAGTCTGAGGGAGTGAGCAGGATAGTTCTTCCTTGTGTTGCTTTTTCGCTTAAATAGTGCGCCATTCCCACAACTTCCGGAACAATTCCAAAAAATAGGCGCCAGAGAAAATTGAAGTTAGCACATTGAATTTGACCATAAACGAACACCTGAAAAATCATAGAGCCATGAGGAAAATGGGTTTGCTGGCTACCGCATTACTCAGCTTGCTTGGACAACATGTTGTCGCACGTGTCGTTTCTGTAGAAATTGAACTCCATGATTCATTACAGTACCAAGTGCCATGCAAGGGATACAGGAGAGTAATTTGCTCCGAAGAGGACCCACGAGTGGTTCTTTGCATTGGCTGCGGAAATCTTGCGTGTTGTGCCAGCGCAATTATCCATCCCAATTCAAAACTCATGCTGTTGAATGCGCTGGAGCACATCAAAGCGACCAGCACGGATTATATTTTTGCAAATTTGGTTTCGGAAGCAATTCAGCAAGTAGTTCAGGGACAACTCAACGGCAGATTACTATATATCCCGCCTGAAGCAAATATCAGTGAGCATGAAGCGTTAATGCTGTTTGATAGAGCATTAAAGGGTGAGGAGGAAGCAAAGCAAATGCTTCAGGAAATAAGAATCAGGATTCTCGCGTGGGCTATTCGTGATAACAAAATTTTCATCAAAGGGTGGGAACAATGAGATTTTCAATTAGCGCATGTATTCTCGCATGGGCGGAGCTGCTGACCAGCTCCGCCCAAACCTTTCTGCTTTTTAGCGAAAAAGACCTGCTTAAATATGACAGCACGCAGTGCAATGAAGGCGCATTGTATATCTTGAACCATAAAACGGCCTTTCAATGTGTAAAAGGAAAACTTTTTCGGCAACAAGGATATGTTTCCTACACTACAATTGCCGATGCAGGAAAGCAATATGCCCTTAGCCAAATCAACGCAGGTATTGATTCAGGTAAGGTGAAATGGTCAGTCTGCACGATCCAATGGCACAGAAAAGGCATCATCAAATACATAGACGTAAAGTGTCCGGACTCCATCAAATGGACGCACGTTTGTCCCCTTCACTTTCCTTGCGGAAACCTCAAGTTTCAATACATTGACAACCAGGAATTGCTCAACCCCGACTCACACCTTCTTTATGTACGGGCACTGGAGCCACCCAATCAGCTTTACGCCCTGTCCCTAAAGCAGAATAAGACAGAGCCATTGCGCTATGAGGGTAACCTGTTTTTCTTCAACGGGAAGTACCCTCTCGCAAAATACAAAATCAAGTTCGCATTCCCGGATTCTGTTTACCCCGACTTATTGGCAGCTCCATTGCTGGTCCATTATGACCCTACAAAGCTGGTTTTCATCTTTGCGTACGCATTTCGGAAAAGTATCGGGCTTCTCAAATGTGCAACCGATACCTGTCAATGGACAAACATATTTACTACAACCAGGACACCTTATCTAATTGGCGCATTATCAGGGAAATACCTCTTCTTCTTTGACGACGGCAAGCTGAAATACTTCAATCTAAGCCAGGAAAAAATTCACGAACTGGATTCATTCCCAACACATATGTACATTTACCTGACCGCTTCCCCCAAAGCCTCTTACTGGTGCTCGTGGTGCAGGCGCTACCAGCTCTGGCTGATCAACCCCTTTGCCGGAGTCCTATACAGATACGAGTTCAAAACAAAGAATGCAGAAAACGAACTTCTCAGCAGCAAAGAGATTTACATTTTAGACTCCAAAATTTACCACAGCTATGTGAGCAGGCAAAACGAAGTAGATTCTGTATTCGCCCACGTCCCAGCATTGTGTGATGCCCAGCGCATCGCTGGAACAATCACGAGCGGAAGTCTTTTTCTGAGAGGAGTCCTTTCTGACAATACCATTTGGATATCTATGCAGAAGACGGTATTTCCTTGCGATAAATTCATAACACCCGAAAAGATTCATTACGAGGAAATCATCCGTCTTGACCATGACTCACTGCGAAGATTCAGGACTGCCCACGAAAAAGACTGCTGGAAAACCGTAACGGACGATATGGATGAATTATACAAATACCTGGTTTTCAATGTAGATATCGCTCCTATGCGACTGACAGAGCGCAACCAAATAATAGAGGTGTATGCGACAAACATCCTGGAATCAGCAGTAAACAAAACCACAGGAATATTGAAACGATTTCATATTCATATTAGCATGTTTTGAGAAAAACAAGTTTTGAATACCATTAAAGCACTAAAGCATTCACCAATTAAACCTGATCTCCAGACCCAACCTCTCTAACCATCAATCTTCCCCCGTAGAACACCGCCACTCCAACCAGCAAGCAACTTTACCCCTTCTAAGCCCCCTGCTTGACCAGGTCATCACGCACCCAACTAAAAAGACCTTCCAAAAAACTTTTGACAAAGAGATCAGTGTCCCTTCCCAAGGCGTCTACCTCCCGCCCAAAAACCACCGACTTAATTCATTGTCCTGACCCACGCTTTTGCTGGAGCAACTGCCGGATTTTCTCAGGATGGGCAGGTAAACTCCACCTAAACCCCTAAATTAATCCACATGATATAGAGTTTTTCTTCGGATCTGCAAGGAACTTTCCATATGGATTGTTTGTTTTCTCTATCCGAAATAGCCCATCATGACAAGGCATTTGCCAAAATTTAATCCCCATGAAAAGAGAAGAACAATTCCCCACAACCAAAACCCAAGCATCTCCGTCCCGTCTGGGCGTTGAACTACTTTGAAGAAGTCCAGAAACTGTATCCGGATAAGAAACTGCAACTCAAGTACGTGAATGGTTCCTGGCATGTCCATGCCTACCAGAGCTGGTGGGACAAAGAGAAGAAACGCCCGGAGAAAACAGAGGAGTATCTTGGCACTATCAAAGAGGACGGTTTTCACCCACGCAGAAGGAGGTATCCCGGGCGGAAAAAGGGAGTGGAAATGGAGAAGGTAGAGGGGAGACTGATCGTTCGGGAGCGCAGTTGCGAATATGGCGCCAGCCAGGTATGCAGGCATTTTCTGGAGGGAGCCTTAGAGGGTTTGAAGGATCAGATAGAAGAAGAGCGTGCGAAGGCGCTGGTGGGATTGGCGGTGCTGTGGGCTGTACATGGGTATGTGCCCCTGAAGAGGGTGGCGAGTGTGTGGGAGGACACGTGGTTGAGCCGGATGTGGGAGGAGGTGCGCATGGATGGCAGGAGGCTGTCGGAGTTACTGAGGCTGGTGGGCAGGCGAGTGGGGTTGCGCGACCACGTGTGCGGCTACTTGCTTATGCGTTCTGGCAGTTCACGGATTCTGTACGACCTCACGCATGTGTTCACCTATTCAGAGGGTGTGCTGGATGGTGAGTATGGCTGGAACGCAGAGAGGAGGTATGCGCCGCAGGTGCGGGTGAGTGTAGTCCATGATGGAGAAGGAGTGTTTCACATAGAGGCGTGGGCGGGCAGTCAAAGGGAAATAGCGGTGTTGAAGGCGTTGAAGGAGGGGCTGGAGCCTTATCTGGAGCGCAAGCAGGAGCTGGTGCTGGTCAGCGACAGGGGCATTGCCTCTTACCAGATGGCGGTAGATCTGCACCAGGAGGGGTTGAAATTTGTGATGCCTTTGCGCAAAAACTTCAGTATCATAGACTACATGCGAAGTTTTGGGGGGCATTTCGCTATCAAGACAGACAGAGTGATTGCATGGAGTGAGCGAGAGGTGGAACTGCACGGCAACAAGATGCGTCTTTTGCTGTTTTGGGATACGAAACTTGAGGGAGAGCAAAAGCAGATGTGGCTGAACAGATACGAAAGAGGGGAGTTGGGCAAACAGGATGTGGAGGAGCGTTTTGTTCAGTGCGGGAAGATAGCCCTACTCACCAACACTTCTTTTTCTGCCGAGGAGGTATATTCGCTCTACAAGAGTCGTGCCTCCATAGAGGAGTGCATACGCCGTTTCAAAGACGCCCTGAACATGGAAGGCACATATATACGCGACGACCACGCACTGGCTGGCTACTTCTTTGTGCTCTCCCTTGCGATGCCACTATGTGCTGATGCAAAAGCTAAGGGATACCAAATTGCTGAAGCACTACAGTGTACAGGATGCCATCTGGGAGTTGAGAAAAATCCGGAAGGAGCCATGGATAGATGGCTGGCATCTTCGTCTCTTTACCAGAAGACAAAACCTTGATTGAAAAACTGGGGCTGAGAACAATCCTAGGGATTAATTGACGAGATTGGGTTGGAAGAAAATGCTCCTCAGCAAAGAGATTGCCCATTGGATCAGGAAAATAGCTCCTTGGTTGAGAAAAATTGCCTCCTGGAAGGGAAACTTTATTCCTCAGAAAGGAAAAGTCATCCTTTGTGGGACGAAGATGATTTCTACGGGCTGTGAGCGGGTTCGCCTCAGACGTACCATGTTGTTTTCTTCAGTGTTTTGGTGTTGATTGTTGCCGGGATATGCGTGGATGGACAGCCTGTTTCAGGTTTTCACGGATGGGGGAGAGGTGATTTATTTTTCGTTTGCGCTTTGTGGCTTGTTTTTTGGGGATTAAGGACAGATGTTGGTGAGTGTTCCGCCGGAGGAGGTGGATCCGCCGGAGCTGGTGGTGCCGCCTGAGCTAACTGTGCCGCCTGAGCTGGTAGTTCCGCCTGAGCTGACGGTTCCGCCTGAGCCAATCTGGCATCCGCCGGGACAATTTACTAAGTTGCCCTGGGCGTCAAGTTTGATTACGTAAATATCGTTGCTGCCAGCGCCAAAGGAGCTGGTATACCCTGCAATGGCATAACCGCCGTCATTCGTCTGGATGATGGAGTTGCCCCTATCATTGTTTGCTCCGCCAATAGTTTTTGTCCACTGGAGAGTGCCGGAGGCATCCAGTTTTATTACATAAACATCGCCGCCAGCGCCAAAGGAGTTGGTATACCCTGCGATGACATAACCGCCGTCATTCGTCTGGATGATGGAGTTGCCTCCATCATCGTTTACTCCGCCAATAGCTTTTGTCCACTGGAGGGTACCGGAGGCATCTAGTTTTATTACATAGACATCATAGCCGCCTGCTCCAAAGGAGGTGGTATATCCTGTGATGATATATCCGCCATCGTTGGTCTGAATGATGGAGAATCCCAAATCGCGAATTGAGCTGCCGCCGATGGTTTTAGTCCACTGTAGATTACCCTGCGCATTCAGCTTTACCACATAGACATCGTAGAAGCCAGCGCCAAAGGAGTTGGTATACCCTGCAATGGCATAACCGCCGTCATTCGTCTGAATGATGGAGTAGCCCAAATCGTTACTTGCCCCGCCAATGGCTTTGGTCCACTGCAGGTTACCGTTTGCATCCAATTTCACGACATAAACATCAGCACCATCTGCGCCGAAGGATTGAGTCCGCCCAACAATAGCGTAGCCGCCGTCGGTGGTCTGGATGATGGCTTGCCCCGCATCGTAATTTGCTCCACCGATGGTTCTGGTCCACTGGAGGTTGCCGTTTGCGTCCAGTTTGACGACATAGACATCGTAGCTGCCTGCGCCGAAGGAGGCGGTGTATCCAGCGATGGCGAATCCGCCGTCGGTGGTCTGGATGATGGATTGACCATAGTCGTTATTTGCCCCGCCGATGGTTTTAGTCCACTGTACATTGCCTGAGCCATCCAGCTTTACCACATAAACATCCTGCCCTCCCTGCCCAAAGGAGTTGGTATACCCTGCAATGGCGTATCCGCCATCATTCGTCTGGATGATGGAGTAACCAATATCGCTATTTGTTCCGCCAATGGCAACGCAAAAAGCGTTGCATGAGTCGGCGGAGACGGAGATAGAAGTGGCGTTGGCGCATCCGCACTGGTTGCAGGGTTTGACGGAGACCATTCCATCGGTGGTGTCAGGAATGACGCGCAGTGTGTCCGTGCCCTGTCCGGAGAGGATGATCCAGTTGGGCGGGACTGTCCACTGGTAGGTGGCGTTGGGGCAACCCGAAGCGATGTAGGTGGTGGTGTCGCCGGTGCAGGCGAAGATGGGTCCGGAGATGGTGGGTGAGCAAGCGGGTGGCTGGCAGAGTCGTGGACAGGAGATGGTGTACCACTGTTGTGTGAGTGTGTCGTAGACTTCTAAGCAGAAAGAGTCAATGTTGAAGATGATGAGGGTATGTGCGGGGTTCTGGATGGCGTCGCGTTGCTGAGTGGTGAGACGGGGTATGAGGAGTCCGCGGGTGGTATCCCAGATATCTAAACGAGCAGTGGGTTCGGGATTTGTGGTTCCGATGCCGACGTTTTGTGCGAGGGTGGGTTCAGTCAGGCACGGGTAGAGCAGAACAGAGAAGAGAAGAGAAGAGAAGAGAAGAGAAGAGAAGAGAAGAGCCCTTCGCGTATGGAATGTTGTGTATTTGGGGCGGTGTTCTCATGGGCTGTATGTGTGGGGGCTTGGGCGTGTTGCATGGCTTTGGGATTTTGGTGGGTAGAGGTATTCTGGAGCCTCAAGAGTATGGTTAATAGGAAAGATAAGGATAACCCGGAAGATTTTTGGGGATGATTTTGCTATGGAAGTTGGCTTCAGGATGACGGGTAAAATGGGAAGGTGGGAAATGCTATTTGGCTGGCGAACTAAAGGGAAGAACAGGGGTGGGCTACCCTGAGGCGTTATGAGTTTTGGTGGGCGGTGCTGGTTTTGCAAAGGAGCTGTAATGCAAGTATTGAAGGGTTCTGGAACGTCAATAATAGATGACGACTCTGCCATTGCCACCTTTTTGCCCGTAGGTGTAGCAGGCTGTTGCGCCGGTGCCGCCCTGGGCACAACCTGGGCACAGGTCGGGATCGCCGGCATTGCCTGGTGTGGTGCCGGCTCCGGGCAGGATGATACCTGTTGGATTCAGGACGAAGCTGTTTCCGCCGGCGCCGCCTCTGGCGCCACAGTCGCCAGAAGAACCGCTGCATGAGCTTCCGCAGGTGGTTGCCCCGCCGGTTCCGCCTGCGGATGCGCCGCCGCCCCCGCCTCCGCCGCCGGGTCCGTCGGCTCCACAGCTTGCTCCGGGTGTGCCGGCTGGTGTGGGTGCGGCACCGGTGTTTCCGCCGGCGGCGCCACAGGCACCGGCATTGCCATTTTGTCCGCCAGCACCGCCATGGCCACCTGCACCGGAGCAACCACTACCGCCGCCACCACCTCCGCCGGCGGCGGCAACGACCAAGGTACCATTGATAAGGACTGCTGAGCTGCCTCCGCCGCCACCGCCACCCCCTGACCCTCCTGAGGGTCCAGCCTGTCCACCATTGCCACCGTTGCCATAGCCCCATCCACCTGTTCCACCCGGGGCACTGGAACTACAATACCCGCCATTTCCGCCTTCGCCCACATAAATGGTCAAAGTATCGCCGGGATTGACTGCGATGGTATCGCTGGCGTAGGCGCCTCCGCCACCGTTGCCACCGGGGTTGCCACCGTCCACGCCGCCTCCGCCACCACCGGCGCCCCATGCTTTAATCACAATGCATGAAACACCGTTGGGGACTATCCACTGCTGAGGGGCGCCAGTATAGTCAAAATAAAGCGCCTGGGGTGGTGATGTGGATATGGTCAGGCAGGTCTGCGTGTTTGTACAGGAATCTGTGACGCAGAGTTGTCCTGATTGGAATGTGTCAGGGAAGAAGATACGGACGGAATCGGAGCCCTGCCCTGCTACGAGTATTGCTCCGCCGGAGACTGACCAGTGTTTAGTGATCAGACAGCCCTGCAAGACAAAGAGAAGTGTGTCGGGCAAACAAATCTGTTGCAGGGTAGTGGGTCCTGTAATGGCGACGGAAGTGCCGGTACATCCCCAGGGTGGAATGGTCACCCATTGCGTGCCATCCCAGTACTGGAACACCCGACAATCACGGTTGTAAATAAGCAGGGCATTTGCGGGATTGACAATGGTGTTGCGTTGCTGCGTAGTAAGTCTGGGGATGAGTAGTCCGCGAGAGGTGTCGTGGATGTCTAGTCGGGCGGTGGGGTCGGGGCTTGTAGTGCCGATGCCTACGTTCTGGGCGAAGTTTACGGGGTTTGTGCAAAGGATTGCGGAGAGCCAGAGGGTAGTGGTCAGTATGTGGAGTTGTTGTAGAAGGGATGCGTGTGTGGTGTGGGTGGTGGTCATGGTGGTTTGGGATTTGGGGTGGTGGTTGTTAAATAAAGTTAAGGGGTTTTGGGGGATTTTTGGTTTTTGGGGGCGTTGGGGCGTTGGGCGCTGGTTTGCAGGGGGTTATGGCGCCGTACGGCGCCATAACCCCCTGCAAACCAGCGCCCAACGCCCCAACGCCCCAAAACCAAAAAACCAATCCAATCCTCCATAACCCCACACACCTGTAAGTTGGTAAAAAAGTCCAGCGGTGTTGTTCATGTCGGGCGCGTTCAGGATGTCTTTGCCTTTTCCCGTTGCCTTAGCTGTCCTTACAAAGAATGCGCAACGCACGTTGCCCGCACTCCTGCAACGGATGGCGCCTCATGTCCAGCGCATTTATATTGGCGATACGGGAAGCAGGGATCAGACAATTCAGATTGCGATTCAGTGGAATGCGGAAGTTTTCGTGCTGGACTGGCAGGGGTTCGGACCGACCAAAAATGCGTTGCTCGGGCGTGTGCAGGAGCCCTGGGTTTGGGTCCTGGATGCCGATGAAATCCCGCCTGTGCAAACAATTCAGCAGGCTTATGCACAGATTATTCGGGATCCTTCCCTGTGTGCAGTTTCGTTTGTCCGCCGGCATTATGTTGGCAGGCGCCGTTTCCGGTGGGGGACACTTAAACCAGACCGACGCATCCGGCTGATCCGAAAAGATGTCTGTCGGTGGACCGATGTGCCAGTCCATGAGGATATTCTTTGCAATGGGAAAGTTTATGTCTCGTCCATGCACATTGACCACTGGACAGCGTCCGATCTATCTGACTTTATTGAAAAAAATTTGCGATATGCACTGATCCGTCAAGCCACACGCTCGTCTCCAAAGCGGTTTAGAACGCTTCGGGCAATCTTTCATTTTTGGCGGGATTATCTTTTACGTCTTGGTTGCTTGGAAGGACGCGCAGGTTTCCTCTTAGCGTGCACGCGTGCTTATTGTAAGTTTCTGGAAAATACCTCTGTCCATGAATAGGGCTTGTGGTTCGGATGTGTACATTCATCCGTGGGCAGAGGTAGAAGAGGGCGTTTCTCTGGGGGTGGGAACCACCGTCTGGCGATTCGCACATATCATGCGGGGGGCACGCCTCGGAAAACACTGTATGGTGGGACAGGGTGTTTTCATTGGACGAAACGTACACATTGGCAACTATGTGCGGATACAAAATGGGGCACAGATTTATGAGGGGGCGCACATTGCTGACGAAGTGTTTATTGGTCCGGGCGTGATCATCACCAATGATCGGTACCCACGAATTGCGCGGTTACGTCGTTGTCCTTTTCAGCCGGTCGCCACCTGGATTGAGCATGGGGCATCCATTGGTGCGGGCAGTATCATTGTTTGTGGTGTTCGGATTGGTGCGTATGCCTTAGTGGGTGCCGGCAGTGTGGTACTTGAGGATGTACCACCGCATGCGCTGGTGGCAGGTAACCCCGCAGTGCATATTGGGTGGGTCAGTCATGCCGGACAGCCTTTGTCTTTTGATGAGGAGGGTTATGCCATCTGCCCGGTTACACAGCGCCGATACCGGTATCTGATTGAGGCGCATCGGGTAATTTGCTTAACAGATTAACAGATGCAAAATGATGCAGGATGCAATCGGAGCAATTACAAGCGCGATTACGTGCAGTTGAGCTGGGGAAGGAAGTCGTTGGGGTTGTGGGACTGGGTTATGTGGGGATTCCCGTTGCCGTGGCGTTCGCCCGATACTTCCCAGTGATCGCCTATGATATTAATCCCAAACGTGTAGAGGAGCTGGCGCGAGGGATTGATCCTACGAAGAGCGTTACGAATGAAGACCTTCAGGCGGTGTATGCGCGCATCCGGTGGACAACCAATCCTGAGTTCCTTCGTCAGTGCTCGGTCATTCTGGTTACAGTTCCCACGCCTGTTACGCCAGAACGATTACCCGATCTGAGTGCATTGCTTCAGGCGACACAAACCGTTGGGCAAAACCTTCAAAAGGACAGACAACCTGTCATCGTCTATGAGAGCACGGTTTATCCGGGGTGTACGCATGATGTGCTGATACCTCGTTTAGAAGAAGTCAGCCATCTGAAAGCCTGTGAGGACTTTCATGTGGGTTATTCGCCTGAGCGCCTCAATCCGGGCGACCCTTACCACCGCTTTGAAACCATCACGAAAGTGGTCAGTGCCTGTGATTCCAATACGCGTACCTTTCTTCGTCATCTTTATGGCAAAGTCATAGATGCCCCGATTCATGAGGCGCCCTCCGTGGAAGTCGCAGAAGCCGCCAAAGTCCTGGAAAACACCCAGCGCGACCTCAATATCGCGTTAATCAACGAAATGACGATGATTTGTTATCGGCTGGGCATCAACATTTACGATGTACTGGATGCGGCGGCGACCAAATGGAACTTTCACCGGTATGTGCCTGGTCTTGTTGGCGGACACTGTGTAGGCGTAGATCCTTACTATCTGGCTTATCGGGCTTATGAACTGGGGTATACGCCATCGGTGATTCTGGCAGGTCGGCGCGTCAATGAAGACATGCCTTATTTTTGTGTGTGGCGGATTGGAAGGACTTTATTAGAACGGTGGGGTCGTCCCCTCCAGAAGGCACGCATTCTCGTGTGTGGTGTCACGTTTAAAGAAAACATCAACGACACAAGAAATTCGCTGGCATTCACTATGATCCGTGCTTTGTCTGAGATGGGCGCAACCATAGATGCAATGGATCCGTTTGTGGCACGTCCCCCTCAAAACTTACCTATCCATGACTGGTACACCTTTCCTGAGGTTCCACAACATGCTTATGATGTGGTGGTCATCACGGTTGCCCATGAGCCGTTTCGCCAGTGGGGACTTTCTTTCTTTGCTCAGCGTATTCAGCGTGACGGGGGCTTACTGCTGGATATGAAAGGTATTTACCGGACAGAAGCCCGATCGCTGGACACCACCGTGCACTATGAAACATTGTGAAGTACTGCCTTTTCTATGTCCTATCGGATGCACCACGCTCAGAATATGCTGTGAACCACATGAAGAATTCATTCCATGCGGCAAGAGAAAGTTCTTCGGGTCGGGCTTCCCGCCATGCCACATCTTCGGGAAGAATGCGTTGCCAGATTTGCCGGACGCTTGTTTTGAGTTTTTTTCGCCGGTATTGAAAGATGCGTCGGAGCACCCATTCCATCAGTTTCAGGTCGTAGGGCAGGACAGGCTCAGGACGACGAACCACGCGCAGTACGCTGCCCCAGACCTGGGGTGGCGGACGAAACGCACGCGGCGAAACATCACCCATTTTCTGCACCTCAAACCAGTTGTGCAGCAGAATGGTCAGGGGGATGGCTCGGGGATTCCTGCCGGGCTCACCTACTAAGCGATTCGCCACCTCCCGTTGAATCATCAAAACCGCTTCCACAACAAGTGGATAGTAGGCAATGATCCGGCGAAATACAGGGGCGGTAATCCGGTAATCCAGATTGCCTACGATGCCAAATTGCTGTCCGCCAAACAATTCATCCCATGCCACCTGCAAAGCATCGCCGTGGATTACGCGCAGAGAAGGAAATCGGCGCTGTAAATAGCCGACCAGTACCGGGTCAATTTCTATTGCGGCAAAGCACTGGGCATCAGCCAGAAATCGCGTCAGACTCCCTTTGCCCGGGCCAATCTCCAGTAAACACGTGTACTCTTTTTTCCACAATTGAAGTGCTTCAACGATTCGTCGGGCAATGCCCACACTTTTCAAGAAGTGCTGACCCCATTTCCGACCCATTGGTTCATTCTCCTTGAAATTGCATACACCCAGCAAGCGTTGTTGATCTGGTAGAGGCTATGTGGTGGCTGCAGGAGATGACGAGGAAGAATCCGTTTCTTCCTGTCGCTGAGCAGGTGTTGTTCGGGAAGCAACGCATGCACAGCACAGGTCAAAGAGGAGGTATGCCGCTAAGTCGGGGTCCGTACCCGTTGCCCCGCCCTCACAGATATCAAAGCCCACAATGCGCTTACCATGGCGAACCAGCATATACAACAGCTCCTGCACAAAGGAGTAAGGAATGCCACCGGGTACGGGCGTACCCGCCCTTTCTACAATGCCCAGTTCAAAGACATCCAGATCAACAGATAGATACACCCGATCCGTGGGTATGCTTGCAATCAGTTCATTGAGCCATTCGTAGAGGCGTCCGCAGAATGCAGTCCGATGAATTGCCAGAGCAGGATACACGTGGCAGTGCGGATGGGCTTGCAAATAGGTGTATTCTTCCGGAGAAACAGCGCGTGTCCCCACAAAGATCAGTGCCGCGGGGGGTGTGGACGCTTCTAACAGGCGACGAAATACCGTTGCATGCGAATACTGTAAGCCCAAATAGCGTGTCCGAACATCTGTATGGGCGTCCAGAATCAGGAGTGTCGTGTCCGGGTAAACACCGGACAGTGCCTGCCAGGCTGACCACGTCAGCGTATGTTCCCCGCCGATCAAGCCAAACCATTGTTCTGGCAACCATACGCGAATCATTTCGCTCAATGCTTCCAGCATTGTTTTCATTGCCTGGTCAATGGTTTGTACTAAGGATTTGGGCAGGGGTTCGCCGCGCTCGGCTTTTTCAATCAGGCGGCGCATAGCATCTCGGGTTCGGGCATTGCCCTCTACGATATCCTGGCAGGCGGGCAGGAGTCCTGGCGGATTCCGCCACAACTCTACCTCTGGAAATAACCAGGAGTGCAATTCCACCTGGTAGGAAACGTCAATGATTGCGTAGGGTGCCTGGGCAGTTCCTTCTTTGTGTGTCACGGTGGCTTCCAGTGGAACCGGAATCACGACGCCAGGTGCTTCTTGCGGAATTGCTTTCAAGCCAAATAGCAGGCCGCGAATCCCCGGTAGATTGTCATCCATAGGTGGACAGGCTTTTTCCGATGCCCGGTCTGGGCATCTCCGGAGCAATCCAATCCAAATTGCCTTCTCCTCTCTGGCTTGTTGTGGTTGGAATTGCGACTATCGCATGAGTATTCCTGAGAGGGTTCGTCCTTCCGATTGGATAAGGACGATGTACATTCCGGGGTTCAGGGCAGAGACGTCCAGGGTTATGGACTGGAAGCCTCCCATAGTTGTGTGCGGACGAAGTGTACGCCAGGGGAGTACTGCTTTCCCCTGCAAATTGTAGACACCTACGCGTACTTCAGCCTGGACAGACTCGCTGTTCCCTACTGGTGGAAATAGAACCAGTACATGCCGAACGCCATATGCTGGATTGGGCAGAATCCGGATTGTTTGCTGGAAGGCAGTGCCGCTCGTGGTCGGTACAGGTGCTTCTGTTGTGGCGGTGATCAGATCTTCCACGGGCAGGTTCCAGGCAAAGAACCCGCGTCCATGTGTTGCCAGGTAAATCGTGTATTGGCCGGAGCTCCATGAGCCGTTTGGCGGCTTGGGAATCACTTCCATCATGACGACGGGCGGTGTGCCCAATCCCTGGGTTGCGGGCTGCCAGGTGGGCGTGCCTGCCGTGGCGTTGGTCGTAACCCAAACCCCGTATTCTGTGCCTACCAGTATCGTGTCGGGTGCACCCGGATAGGCAATTGCGTCAAATACAGGCATTTCGGGCAGGTCGCCATCAACTGGCGTAAAGGTTGGTGAGGGTGCCTTAATATCCAGTGATTGAAAGACATGGGCTTCTGTTCCTCCGTATCCACCACCGGTTACGACCAGCCGATTGGGATTCAAGGGGTCGGGTGCTAGCCCGACCATCACCCGATTGAAAGTCTTTACGACCGAAACCGTGATCCCCGCCGCCGCCGCATCAAACGAACACACATAGTTATCCAGGCAATTGTTGTCGTTGCTGGGGCAGGATGCCAGATCTTCAAAGTAGCAGTTGTAGATGTTCCCCAGGCGGGCTGTGCGCAATCCACAGATCCGGATCAGGCGTGACGTGCTAAATCCGGAGCCTACCGCCAGAAGGAACGCGCAATCGCCATCTGCCGAATAGTCAATGTCCGTAATGTAGTACCCACCCGACTGCAGGACAAACCATTGCGGCGAAATCCCTGTCTCCATCACTGTGTTGGACACGAACACCGAATCCAGCGTAACCAGCACGGCAATGTGTCGGGGACCGGGTAACACCAGTGAATCCAGCACCAAGAACACCAAAGAGTCATAGGGAGGTGCCAGATCGTGGGTGTCCCGGACTAAGACACGGTCCCCAGGCAGGGTATCATTCAGCCGAAACGTTACCTTGTACATCACATCCCGATAGGACGTGTCGGTGTCTTCCCAAATACGCAAGGGATGGACAAACTGCGATTCGTTACCCGTGCCCGGGCAGAGATCGCCATCCGGATCCGTTACCTGGTCAAACAGGCTGGAGATACCCATACTGAATGGTGTGATCTGACTCAATGCACTTTTTGCGAAGCAACCCAGGAAGGATGCCGCCAGGGCTTCCCGCGTAACTGAAAAGAATGCATAGCCACCGTCTCCGCCCAGAATATGATAGCCATAATAGGGTGTCAGGGCAAGGAATGGAATCAACCACGTACCATTATCCTGTGTTCCTCCGGCGGGGATACCCAGCGTCCGGTGCACGGCAAATGCATAGAATTGAGTTGTTACCAGACCTTTGTTGGTTTCGCGGAAAGTGAGTCCGCGATCCTCGGAGCGATAGACTCCGCCATCGTTGCCTATCCAGATTAAATTGGGGTTTGTAGGATGGAAGGCGATGGCATGGAAATCCACGTGGATTCCATAGGGTGGGAAGCCCGATGGGCTATGCCAGCCCCGGTCCGGCGTCCATCGGCTCATGACAATGCCCCCAACAAACAACAAATCAGGATCATGGGGAGAAGCCCCAATCATGATGTCGTAGAAGCCCTGACAATGTCTGCGCTGTGTGGGATCATCAATGCTTACATAGCAGCAAAGTTCCAGATAGGGGTTGCTGGTGGTACCGCCCATACTGCCCGCTCCAATTAATTCCCAGTTCACGCCACCATCGGTTGAGCGCCAGATGCTGTGCAGTCCTCCGAGATAGCCAATACTGTGCCCATCTACAACAACCATGTACACAGTTTGTCCTGAGCTGGCAAAGGCAATTCGTGAGAGGCTACCGCCTAAGCCAATTGTCCCTGTGATGTCTGTGAATGTGGTGCCACCGTCAGTTGAGCGATAGACACGTTGCTTGGTGGCGGCAAGTACGGTCAGTCCGTCATCCAGGACTTCCACATCTACGACGACGGAGGAACCCAGCAAGCCGGACACAGGCGTCCACGACTGACCTCCATCTGTACTGATTACCAGTCCACTGTATGTCGCGGCGAAGAGCTTCCCTCCACCCCAAGCTAAGGCATTAACAAAGGACCACTGCTGGCTAAATGTATTGGGCGTGGGCGTCGTACTGGGCAAATGAGTAAACGAATCGGGTGTGACCGAAACATAAATTCCTTTGCCGGGCAAGCCGGAATTCAACGTAAATGCCAGTGAGTTGAGTTGATCGCTTGCCGCGAAGTATTCACCCGTTCCCACGTAAATCTTGCAGGTGTTGGGGTCCTGCGTAATTGCGGAGATGTTGTAGTTATCAATGCCTTTGACGAGGCGCCAGTTCTCGCCTAAGTCTTCGGACAGCCAGAGTCCGCCTGAGGCAGCCCCGGCGTACAGTCGGTTCGGATTGCAGAGATCTATCCAGAGGGCGCGGATTCGTCCACCCCGATTGATGGGACCAATATTGCGCCACGTGAACTGCGCCGCATTGCGCAAAACCTGCATCCGTGCTTCTACTGCTTGCCGATACCGGAGGAATTCACTCAGGGAGAGCGTACCGGTTTCAGGGTTTGCCCGGCGTAATGCCCACCACTGGTTTGCTTTCCCCCAGACTTCGGCTTCGCCGGCTTCGTCGCCAGGTGCCAGCTTGTGGATGGGGGTGCTCACCTGGAGGTGGCGCGTATTGTGCCAGGCGCGCCACACCAGCAAACCACTGCCGACGACGCCAGCCAGAACACACGTACCCAGCCACACAATAAAGGCTGTTCGCCGCATGAACCCTCTGCTTTTGGCTGTACTGTCTGCCTTCCCTTATTGTAAAGCGGTAGAAAAGGGGCCGCCTGCTCCCCTCTTCCAAAAAGGTAGGGTAGAAAAAAATTTTGGCAAATACCGGTTGGCGGGTGGACGAACATGGCGCTCGGCATGGTACGACGAACGCACTAAGGGTGCGCTTTCTACCTGGTCAAAGCCCCGTTTGAGTGCTTCCTCTTTGTATTCTTCAAAGCGCTCTGGTGGAACATATTCCACGACGGGTAAGTGATGCGGTGTGGGTTGCAGGTATTGTCCGATGGTGAGGACCTGACAACCTGCTGCACGCAAGTCATCCATAAGTTGCAGGACTTCTTCTTTGCGTTCCCCTAATCCTACCATAAAGCCGGATTTGACACGCAGTCCCCGATCGGCAAAGTACCGGAGGACAGCCAGACTGCGCCGGTAGCGTGCCTGGGGTCGGACGACAGGGTGTAAACGCTCCACCGTTTCCATATTGTGGGAAACCACTTCGGGTGCAACCGCCACGATTTCTTCCAGTGCCTGGATATCACCTTTAAAATCGGGTACAAGCACTTCTAAGGTCATGTCCGGGTTCAGTGCGCGGATTGCCCGGACGGTGGCTGCCCACAGTCGCGACCCGCCATCTTTCAGGTCATCGCGGTCAACAGAAGTGATGACGCAGTGGCGGATTTGCCAGCGGCGCAGGGCGAGAGCGACGCGCCAGGGTTCATCCCAGTCAATCTGGAGGGGGCGACCCGTCAGGACAGCACAAAATCCGCAGGAGCGCGTACAGACGTTGCCCAGGATCATGATCGTTGCGGTACCTGCCCCCCAGCACTCACCAATATTCGGGCAATGTGCGCTCTGGCAAACCGTGTGCAGCTGTAAGGTATGGATGGTCTGGCTGACACGCTGGAATGCCGCGTTGGCGGTGAGTCGTGTCTTGAGCCACGGTGGTTTTTTGCGTACAGTGTGCCGGGTAGACCTGTCCGATTCGGACGTCTGCGTCTGCTGTTGCATAATCTGTGCGTACCGCCGCTGGAATTCATTCAGGACATGCTTATGGCGTTCTCTGGTTTGTGTCAGGGTTGGCTCCTGCATGGTGCCTCAGTGGATTGCCCGGTAACCCATGCCAAACCGCAGGTACGTGGAAGGGAAGAAACGGGAGGCGCGTATAGGTTCCACCATAATGCGGATTTCATCCAGAAATGCCAGAATGGTAAAGCCGCACTCTATGAAGTAGATGCGTGTTTCGCGCTGGACCCACTGGAAGCGCAAGCCGGCTTCGCCGTACAGTCCTGGAATGAATCGTCCCTGTCCGATTCCCGTCCAGAAGCTGGCGCGTGAGACGATTCTGTCCTGGCGAAGGAATGCCGGGTGGGTCGCGTCAATTGCCCGGTAGGTACAGGTGCTGTCGCTTTCCAGATCGTTGATCAGCAACATGTAGGGTTTCAGGTAGGCGAGGGTTACTCCGCCAGTCAGGACTGTCCAGAGTTGGGCGCCCCGAAAGACTGCCCGGTCAAACAGCATGTGCATGTGTGTTCCGTAGCCCCCTGCCAGCAGAACTGTGTTTTGTTTTCCGGGTATGTAGGGCTGGGCATTGATCTGGCCACAGGAGCCCTGAATCACGGGCTGGACTTTTCGTTCTCGGGGATGGCGCAATTGTCGGAGGAAGATACCCCATCCCCACCATTTCCGGTATTCCTTTGCGCGGAGAAACTGGACGTCTAACCACCAGCGCCATTGCGAGAAATGAATAGAAGTAGCCCAGGCACGTGTGTAGACGAAGCGGTCTGCCAGATCAATGTCTGTTGTGCTTACCCTGGGGGTGTGCCCGAGCGGGTTGTATGCGGTCTGTGGAGTGTTGCCTTTATGGGCAGAGAGTGGCGGTATGCCCACTGCGGCAATGCTCAAGCTGGTGATCAGTATCAGATGTAGTTTTGCCTTTCGGAGTGTGGCACGCAAGATGTGGCGTGCGTACTGGTGAGTTCGCCCCAAAGGGGTTGTACCATTCATGAGGCATTGGGTGTTGGGGGTCTATGGGGGAATGGGTGCGGTTGTGTCATGAGGAAGATGGGCTGGCGGGCATTTTCAGAGCGGCGTCTTGCGCCTGTGTATTCTGGGTTGTGGTAGCTGGGATTTCAGGCTGGATGCATTCAACAGTTGCTGTAGCGGGTGTGGCTTTTTGTGGGTGGAGCGTGATTTGTCCTGGACACCCTGTTCGCTGGCACGAACCCTTGATCAGGAAAAGCGTACCAGTTGCGATGAGCAATGCCCGTCCCGCCAGTGAAAAGATCCGGTATGGCGTCCTGTTCTGGCGCTTCATGGTTGTGTCCGATTTTGCCTGCGTTCACCACCTTTTTTCAGAGAATTTACGGAAGAAAAACGAAATGGCGTGGGCAAAACGTTCAGGGGTTTGGTGGCGTTATCCGTGCGTTTGCATATAACGAGCTTGCTTCCAGAAGTTTTTTCAGTGTGGGCAAAGCCTGTTTTTGGAAGTGGTCAATCAGTGCAGTGAAAGGCTTGGGCACCTCCTCAGGAAACGATCCCATCAAAAAGCCCTTAAAGAGGAGCAGGTAAGCCTGTGCTTCGGGGATTCCTCGTGTTCGCATGTAGTGCAGGAAGGGCTGGGTGGGAAAGCCTGTCACTGCGCCATGTGTGCATCGCACCTGGTCAGCAAGGATTTCCAGCTGGGGTAATTCGTGGACGGTTGCGTGTTCCGAGAGCGGAATCCATCGTGCTGATTGGTAGGCACTTGTCTCCTGAGCCCGGGGATGGACAAAGATTCGTCCCTGGAAAGTGCCGGTTTGATGCCAGCCCACTACTCCGCGAACTTCCTGGTTGCTGGTAGTTGTCGGTGCCATATGCAGGAGGTGGGTGACTAAGGCGAGGTGGGCATTGGGTCTGTCGGAGAGGCATCGTGCGGTGAACTGGCTCTGGCTGTTCGGTTCACTTAGCCAGAGCATTCGCCGGAAAAGTACATGGTTGCCTGTCGTGTTGAGGAGGTATTCGTTCCAGGTGGCGTGTTCGCGGATATCCACAGCCAGGTGATGCAGGAGTAATGGGGGAGTAGTGGTGTGGGAGAGATGCCACCAGGAGACGTGCGCATCTTTTGCTAAGTGCGCTTCTATGACTATGTGGGCAGGGTGATGCCCCACGATGTGTTCTAAGATTGCTACGTGAGCATTTTTTCCGACGGTCAATTGCAGGCGATAGGCGGTCAGGGGTATAGCTCGCTGAGGGCTGTCCGCATGCCAGATTAACGCCAGCTGAACGTTTGCCCGGTCAGGAATTTCCATCTGGATGACGTGCTCTAAGTGGAGGGTGTTGAGTGCGATGAGCCAGTCGCGTTCTGGAAAGAGCAGGGCGTTACGGTTCTGGAGTGTGTTGTGGTCTGGCGGCAGTGTTCGGAGTGTAACTGGTGTGTGCAGGGCTTGTTGTGTGCTGGCGTGTGGGGAGTCTTGCCAGTGTGCGCCCCGGGGTGTGATCACGATAGTGGGCAGAGGTAGGGCGGGCGAGATGGACAGGAGGCTTCCATTGGGGGAGGAGGGTTGTTCGGTCAGGTGGGTGAGCCAGCGCCAAACCGGGATGCGTCGCCAGTCTTCTTCGCGGGGGGAAGGTGGAGGAAGCGTTTCCAGTAGCGTACGGATTTCTGCCTGGAAGGGTGTGAGGGGTTCTATTTGGAGGAGGTGGTGGAGCTGGCGTCGTGTTTGCCGGATGAGGCGCAGTGTTCGTTCGGGTTGCATTCAACTGTTTTTTTGTGGGTTTCAGGGTTGTGGGCAGGAATCTGGTGGTTCACCGGGATTCTGTGGGTGCGTGCAGGTCCTGGAGGATGGCTTCATAGCCGCGGCGCTCTACTTCTACAGCCAGTTCGTAGGTGCCGGACGCGACGATTTTGCCATCTACTAAGAGGTGGACGCGATCGGGCTTGAGGAATTCCAGGATCCGGTAGTAGTGGGTAATGACCAGGAAGCCGCGCTGGTTGTCGCGCAGTCGTTCTACGGCACGGGCAATCAGTTTCAACCCGTCAATATCCAGTCCGGAGTCGGTTTCGTCCAGGATGATCATTTTGGGCTGGAGGAGGAGCATCTGGAGGATTTCGTTTCGTTTGCGTTCGCCGCCTGAGAATCCTTCGTTGACGTTACGGGAGATGTATTCGTCGCTACCGAGGAGTTCTCGGGCGAGTGTTCGGATTTGTTTGAGGAGTTCTGTAGTGGGGATGGGTTCTTTACCCTGGGCGGCGCGCGTTTCGTTGACGGCGGTCCGGAGGAATTCTATCATGGAGACGCCGGGCAGTTCTACGGGGTGCTGGAAGGCGAGGAAGAGACCGAGGTGGGCACGTTCTTCCGGGCTGAGTTCCAGCAGATTTTTCTCTTCCAGATGGACTTCGCCCTGGAACACCTGGAATTCAGGGTGACCTGCCAGGACATAAGCCAGTGTACTTTTTCCGGAGCCGTTGGGTCCCATCAGGGCGTGCATTTCGCCGTGGGGGATTTCCAGGTTGACGCCCTTTAGGATGGTGTGGTCTTCGGTTCCCGCATGCAGGTTTCGGATACTGAGTAGTGGTTTCTGGTTCATGGCTTATGTGGTTTGACGGTTTTGGGGATGCTCATTGGGTTTAGCCTACGCTGCCTTCCAGGCTGATTGCCAGGAGTCGGCGGGCTTCAATGGCGAATTCCATAGGGAGGTGCTGAAGCACTTCTTTGCAGAATCCGCTGATCAGCAATTCAATGGCTTTTTCGTCGTCCAAACCTCGTTGTTTGCAGTAGAAGATCAGTTCTTCGGCAAGTCGTGTGGTGGTGGCTTCATGTTCTACGATGGCATCGGGTCGGTGCACTTCAATGACGGGAAACGTATTTGCCTGGCAGGTATTGCTCATCAGCAGTGAATCGCATTGTGTATAGTTTTGGGCTTTTTCTGCGGAGGGCAGGATGCGGACCATACCCCGGTAGTTGTTGACGCTAAAATCGGCGGAGATTCCTTTGGATACGATTCGGCTGTGGGTATGTTTGCCAATGTGGATCATTTTGGTACCGGTATCGGCTTGTTGTCTGCCCCGGGTGACTGCCACCGAGTAGAATTCTGATTGGGAGTAGTCGCCTTTGAGGATGGTGCTGGGGTATTTCCAGGTGATGGCGGAGCCGGTTTCTACCTGAACCCAGATAATTCGGCTGTGTTTGCCTGCGCACAGTCCGCGTTTGGTGACGAAGTTGTAGATACCGCCTCTGCCGTGTTCGTCGCCTGGATACCAGTTCTGGACAGTGGAGTATTTGATGGTGGCGCCTTCTAAGGCGATGAGTTCCACGACTGCTGCGTGCAGCTGGTTTTCGTCGTACATAGGTGCGGTACATCCTTCCAGGTAGCTGACGTAGCTGTTGCGGTCGGCGATAATGAGGGTTCGTTCAAATTGACCGGTTTTGCGGGCGTTGATCCGGAAATAGGTGGAGAGTTCAATTGGGCAGCGGACGCCCGGTGGGATGTACACGAAAGATCCGTCGGTGAATACGGCGGAGTTCAGTGCGGCGAAGAAGTTGTCGCCGGGTGGGACGACCGATCCCAGGTATTGGCGGACTAAGTCGGGGTATTCGCGAATTGCTTCAGAGATAGAGCAGAAGATGATGCCCATTTCTTTGAGTTTCTTCTGGTAGGTGGTGGCGACGGATACGCTGTCCAGGACGGCATCTACAGCGACGCCTGCCAGGATCTTCTGTTCTTCTAAGGGGATGCCCAGCTTTTCAAAAACACGTCGGATTTCGGGGTCAACTTCGTCTAAGCTTTTGTATCGGGGTTTGTTGCGGGGTGCGGCATAGTAGTGCATGTCCTGGTAGTTGATGGGTGGGTAGAAGACGTTTGCCCAGTGGGGTTCTTCCATTCGTTTCCAGGTTTGGAAGGCTTTGAGTCGCCACTGGAGCATCCATTCGGGTTCGTCTTTTTTTCGGGAGATGAGTCGGATGATGTCTTCGTTGATGCCGGGGGGTGCCAGTTCTTCGTCAATGTTGGCGGTGAATCCCCATTTGTAAGGTTGGTTGAGGACGTTGTGGAGGACTTCTTGTTCGCTCATGGTTGGTGTGCTTTTTTAGGAGAAACGGAAAAGGTTTGTTCGGGGTTCCGAACATTTTGGGGAAGCGTGATTTTGTGCCAGTGTCCTGGCGGTGAGGTCTGTCCGGTTACAATCACCTGGACATCCTGGTCTAAGGACCTGCTCAGCCATTGACCTAAGGTATGGAGGGCTTGTCGGTCCTGGAAGGCGTCCCAGTCGTCCACTAAGACGACAGGAGGATTCTTCTGGAAGCGCGGAAAGCTTTTGACCCATTGCCATAATGCCAGCATGACGCCTAAGCCTGCCCGAATCTTTTCTCCGCGGGAAAGGGCATAGCGTGCCGAATGCGTTTCCCTGCCAAGCACAACGTGGATCTGCCAGTCGTCGCGCTGGATACCCGTCAGTGAATAGCCCACTTCTTTTTCGCGGGGAATTTTCTCTTCCCACTGGTCCAGGTTTGCCGGCACGTACTGAAGTGTGAGCGTTTTGTTGCTTGGACCAAAGAGTGCCTGCCAGATGGCGGTCAGTCGGGATTGGATGGCTTGGGTCAGTTGCTGGCGATATGCTTGAATCTGTTTGCCCTTTGCTTGCAGGTAGCGGGTGTAATGGATCAGAAGCCGTTCGTGTTGTTGTTGATGAGGTGAGGGTGGTGGCTGTTTGGGTTCAGGATGGAAGGTCTGGCGAAGCAGGGTATTGCGTGCTTCCAGGATTTGCATATAGTAGGAGAGCAGTTCGCGATATTCCGGGTAGACTAAGGCGAGGAGTCTGTCTATGGTTCGTCTGCGTTCTTCAGGCGGTCCGCTTGCCCAGAAAGAGACGGCAGGTGTGATCAGCCACACGGGGAATGTGCCATAGAATCGGCGCAGGCTGGGTACGGTCTTGTGGTTCCACTGGAGTAGGCTACCCTGTTTGCGGTCGTAGAAGTAGCGGAGGTGTTCCCACTGGGAGGTGTGGCGCCGGCACAGTGCTTCAATTTCCAGGTAGGAGGCACCTGCTGAAATAAGTTCGGCTAAGGGGTGGGGTAGCCGATCTCCGCACACCAGGACGATGCCCTCTAAAAGTGTGGTTTTCCCGCTGCCGTTTGGTCCGTGGAGAAAAATTCGTGGGGCATCCAGGGAGAAGTGTGCCTGGCGGAACCCCCGAAAATTCCGAAAACGGATCCATCGGAGACGCATTGGCTTGCTTCAGTCAGGGACGCATACCCCAGCTCAGATAGAAGGTAAACCAGATCCAGTAAGCAGGCAGGTTGATGGGTGTACGTTGTTGGGCGCGTGTGATAGGGTCAGAAACGGTCAGCCACCATTTACGGTAGTTGAATCCGCCGAGTATGTCCAGTCCCAAACCTGTAGATGTGATGGTTTGCCATCCTATGCCCAGTATGCCATTCAGGACTTCTAAGGTGACGGGGAAGCGGACATTCAGGTATTCAATGCTGAGTCGGAAGATGTGTCCATTGACGATTGCGGTGAAGTAGATACCCTGGGGTGCTTGCTGACTCAGGTAGTAGCGGTAGGCGATCATACCGCGTAGTCCTGCTCCCTGAAAAACCTGAATGACGGTGGAGGGTTGATTCATATTGAGGAGGTTTTCCCACAGGGTTCGTCCCCAGGGTGTAAGCCAGGAAATGCCAATTCCTAAGGAAATGCTTTCCATTTTACTGGTGACCTGTTCTTGCAGGATGAAGGTTTCGCCAGCGCCAGGAATTTGTCCTTGGATTGTCGCGAATGGATTGGTTTTGAGGATGAGTGTCCAGCGTGTGGGAATGGTATCTGGGGAGAGAGGGCGGTTTATGGGGGAGGGCTTCAGGGAGTGGCGGACAGGATTTGCGGAATCGTGCAAGGCTTGTGCATGGATAACCAGGCTTGTCATCAGGATTGAAATCAGACAAATTACAGGGGTTGTGGGCTGGCTGCAGTGAGTTGCTCGCGCCATTTCTGGAGGAATGGTTGGATTTGGCTGGGCGCTTTGTTGAGGTATTTCTTTTCCAGGCGTTGTATGAACTGGGTGAGGAGGTGGCGTGCGGCGTGTTCCCAGTCTTCGGGGTGTGTCCACTGGGTTCGTGGGTCTAAGATAGCGGTTTGGTCGGCGGGAAGTGCCGGCAGCTGTGTGGGGATCCGAAAACCAAAATAAGGCAATGTGGTGGTTGGGACTGTATCCAGTTCGCCGTTGATGGCGGCTTGGAGGAGGCGTCTTGTCAGCGGTAGTGCGATGCGTCCGCACTGAGTGGGGTCTCCCACAATGCCTGTGTTCAATAGCCAGGTTCGGACGCGATACGTCTGGATTTGCTGGAGAAGGAGTTCGGCGTATTGGGTGTGTGGCAGAGGCATAAAGGGAGCGCCGAAGCATCCTGAGAAGGTGATCTGGGGTTGGGTGATGCCCATTTCTGTGCCGGCGACCTTAGAGGTGTAACCCAGCAGGAAAAAGATGTAGGCTTCTTCGGGGGTGAGCATAGCGATGGGTGGGAGGGCGCCGTGTGCGTCGTACGTGAGGAAGAAGATGTTGGAGGGGTGGTCGCCCCGTCCTGTGGCGACGTAGTGGTTGTTGAGGTGTGTGAGGGGGTAGGCGGCGCGGGTGTTTTCTGTTCGCTGGTCGGAGTCGTAGTTGGGCAGGCGCGTACCCGGGAAGAAGGGTACGTTTTCCACGATTGCGGGGAAGCGAATGGCTTCGTAGATCAGGGGTTCTTTGTTGGGGTCTAAGTGGATGGTTTTGGCGTAGCATCCGCCTTCAAAGTTGAAGATTCCGTCGGGTGCCCATCCGTGTTCGTCGTCGCCGATGAGCAGGCGGTTCACGTCGCTGCTCAGTGTGGTTTTGCCGGTGCCAGATAGTCCGAAGAATAGTGCGACGCGTCCGTCTTTACCCATATTGGCGGAGCAGTGCATGGTGAGGATGTTGTGGTGGATGGGCAGGAGGAAGTTCATGGTTGTGAAGAGGGACTTTTTGATTTCGCCGGAGTAGGCGGTTCCGCCAATGAGGATGGTTTGTTGTGAGAAGTTGATGATGACGAAATTTTCGTGTGGGACGCCGTCGGTTTTGGGGTTGGCGTGGAAGTTGGGTGCGCACAGGAGTAGCCAGTCGGGTTCAAAGGCGTTGAGTTCGTCGGGTCGTGGTCGGAGGAACAGGTGGTGGACGAATAGGTTGTGCCAAGCCAGTTCGGTGATGGCACGCAGTCGGAGTCGGTAGCGTGGGTGGGCGCCCACGAAGACATCGCGGATGTAGAATCGTTTCAGTTGTGCGAAGTATTGTAGCATTTTGTGGAAGAGCCGGTTGAAGACTTCGGGTTCTATTGCCAGGTTGTTTTCGCCCCAGTCTATGAGGTGTTCGGTGGTGTTGTCGCGTACGAAGAATCGGTCGTGGGGTGCGCGTCCTGTGAATTTGCCGGTGTCTACGTGGAGTGCGCCCCGTTCGCTCAGCTGCGCTTTTTCGTAGAGGATGGCGTGTTCAACGAGTTGGGCAACGGGCAGGTTGCGGAGCCCTTGTGTTAACAGGGTGTGGATAGTTGCGTGGGTACGTGGTTGCTGGTGGTGTTGTGTGGTCATGAATCTGGCATTTGGGAGGGTTGGGTTTGCTCTCCTTGGGTGGTTTTTCATACACAAAGTATTGTACACGGGTTTGTTGTCGGATTGGTTATTGTGTGCTCTGGAGAGGTACTAAGGCGTTTTGCCAGGGTTCTTTGAAGGGAGGGGTCAGGGGTTTGAGGTGGTAGCCGTGTTTGCGCAGTTGTGCGACGAGTCCGTAGGAGCGTGTCAGGTGGGCGGTTCCCACAGCGATGAAGAGTCGGCGGTAGCGAGGTAGCCATTGTGTCAGTGAGTCTATCCAGTTGTCGTTGCGTTGTTGGGTGAGGAGGCTGTCGCGCCAGGTACGGACTAGGGAGTCTTCGGTGGGTGTGAGTCCTGGCGAGGGTTGTCGGAGCAGTTCGTCAATTTGTGTGAGGTTACCGTTGAGGTAGGCGAGTTGCAGCTGGTTGAAAAGTTCGTAGAGGGAGTCGGTGCTGGCGGCGAAGGAGTACAGCATTTTTGCCTGGATGGGAAGTGGTATTTTGCTGAAGAGGAGTTGTGCCTGGTGGCGGATGGTTTCCAGTCCGCGAATGGGTTTTTTGTTCTGGCGTGCGTACTGGTAGATCAGCTGGTCTATGGCGATGCGCCATTGTTCGTGTGGGCATGCTTGCTGGAAGAGTAGTGCGAGCCAGATGGTGGAGAGTGCGAGGGGTTTCAGTCGGTGGAATATGGCGAGTTCGTTGCCTGTGGTTTGGCGGAAGGCGGTTTCTATGGTTTGCCATTCGCTGGGTGTGTAGAGGTCCTGGAGGGAGAGGGAGTCGGGCAGGAACAGGTAGCGTTTGAGTGTGAAGAACAGGAGTGGGTTGTTGGTTGCGTTGATGTTCTTGATTTCCAGGACGACGAGTCGGGAGCGCTGGATTGCCCGCTGAATAGCTTGAGGTAAACCACTGTCTTTCACACAGATCATATGGATTGTGCCCAGCAGGTAGGAGGTATCTTTTCCGTCTGGAGTAATGATTTGCCAGAAGATAGTGGGGGTAGAAGCTGAGTCAGGATGGGTTGTAGCGGGTGGGGTGGCAGAAGCCGTGAAGGCAAGGGTAGCGGTAAGGGTAATGAGGGAAAGACTGGTTTTCAGGGATGTATCCTGGATTGGCATGGTTTAGGGTTTGTGGGAAGGCGTGAGTGGGGTTTGTCCCTGGCTGGGTGTGAGGAGAATGGGCGTGTATCCCGGGATGTGCACGATGAGGGGTTGCCAGCCTGACAGGTTAAGGGGAAGGTGCAAGGGGGTATGGATGGTGAGCCAGCCGGAGTAGAGGGTTTGTCCAGTGGCGGTGCTCAGTGTGATGGGTAGGGTTGGGCTGGGCAAACCAGGGTGTGTGAGGAGGAGTGTGAGGTTGTGGGGAGGTGTCCATTGCCAGTGGATGGTGGGGGATCTGTGAGGGGTGAATGGGCGTAAAGTCTGGATGAAGGTGTCGGAGGTGAGGGTATCCCATCGGAAGATGAACAGGCCTTCTTCTATGTCGGAGGCGACGACGATGGAGTCAAAGTAGGGGTAGACGCCCCAGCATCCGTTGAATCCTTCGCCGGATAGGGGGCTGGTGTCGTACCAGGAGAAGATGGTGAGGGGAGTATCGCGGGCGTCCAGGACGACGACGCCGTCCCGATAGTAGGAGATAAAGAGGAATCCGTTGTGGAAGAAGGCGTTGTGGGGGATGGTACCCTGGGAGGCGCCGCCCGGTGTTCGGAATCGGTCCAGTTCCTGGATGTTGTTGGGGTTGGAGTAGTCGTAGAGTGTGACGTAACCGCCGGCGACTTCGTCGGTGGTGACCACCCATTTTTTACCGGAATAGTCAGCCCAGGTGTTGTGTGCGAATGCGCCGGGTGTGTTGATGGATCCCAGGATAATGGGGTTTTGTCGGTTGGAAATATCGGCGATGACCAGGACGCCTGCATAGATGTGGGCTGCCCAGATTGTATCGTTGCGCACGTATCCGTCGTGGACGTAAGGGTTGGGCAGTGCGGCGGGTGCGTAGTTTCCTACGATTTTGGGCTGGAGTGGGTTGGGCTGGAGGTGTGCGATGAAGTTGCCGGGTCCGGCGATTCCCGAGGCGCCCCACATATAGAGGTAGCCTTTTTCGTCAATCCAGATGTTGTGGATGGTCTGGATGGTGTCCTGTGCGTTCCATGTGTAGACGGTGATGGAGTCGTCGGAAGCCAGGAGCGAGAGATCCACGATCTGGATTCCGATGGGAGTGCCGGTATAGACTAAGTCGTGGCTGATGTAGGCGTAGTGTTGCCAGGTTTTGATGTCGCGCCAGATGCTGACGGGTCCCGGGATGAAGTGTCGGACGGTGGGGTTGTCCGGATTGGTTACTTCAATGATGTAGGTGCCTGTAAGTGTGCCCAAGAAGACGAAGAGGCGGCCTGTGGGGGTGTCCACCCATCCCCAGATGTCGCTGGATTCTACGGGTGGCTGCCAGTGGCTGGCGAGTTTTAATCCGGCGTAGGTGGGTTGGAGGACGGATTCGCCAAGGAAGAGGAGTGTGGTCAGTGTGGTTAGAAGGTGTTTGTGGATTGGGTTTGAGGTTGTTGATGGCATGGTTGTTGGGTTTCCAGCAGGTTTTTGAGGCAGCTGGCGATTTCTGAGGGGTGTCGTTGCCAGTTGGGGTTGGGAAAGACGCGGATGATGATGCCGTCTTCGCCCACGACGATAGAGAAGTTTTTTCGGAGGAGTGGCAGGGCTGGGTGTACGATTTTTCGGTAGAGTGTGGCGTGTGGGTCAATGAGGATGGGGATGGGTGAGTGTCTGTCCAGGTGCTGGGCGCGTGTGGTGAACAGGTGTGGGTTCATGAGGGGGTCTGGTACGGCGATGAGGAAGGTTTGGACGTGCGTTGCGTATTGCTGGATTGCCTGCCAGAGGCGTGTGGTGTGCTGGAGGAGGTGTCGGCTTGTCCACCAGTGGAAGATCTGGAAGAGCAGCAGCGTGATGTGTGAGTTGTGGAAGTGGATGGGTGTGGGCTGGTGGTTTTGGGCTCGGGGTAGTGTAATGGGTTGGAGTTGTTCACCGGGCAGGATCATGGTGTGGTGGATTGGTGGGTGCAGGTTTCCAGTTTCGGAGGAGTTGTTCGCAGTAGGTGCGTGTAATTTTGCGCAGGGGGATATCGGGTGGGAGGGGTACGCGTTTTTTTCCCTGGGTAATGTATCGTTGTCCGTTGCTTTCTATGATTCGGATGATGGGAGGTGTTTTCCATGTTCGGAGCACGCGTTCTTCGGGCTGGTTTTGGTGTTGCTGGAGGAGTGGGAGGATGTCCTGGAGAGTGAGTGTCCAGGGTTGTGTGTGGTTGCGGAGGGATATCCAGCGGTTGCCCCACTGGATGGCGAATCCGTATCGTGTGAGTCGGAGGATGACGTCCTGTCCCTGGTATTTGCCGAGGTTTTTAGGGAGGGTAAGGAGTTGTTGTGCCTGTTCCCAGGTCAGGGTGTCCAGCTGGTAGGTGGGTGGCAGTGAGATGAAGTGGGGTTTGCCTTGGGGTGGTCGGATTTCCAGTGCGGGTCCGTAGGGGGTGAGTCGTGCCAGGACGGTTCGTCCGTCGGGTAGTGTCCCCAGTTGTCGTTCGTAGCGTTCGTGTTTTTGCTGGAGTACGCGTTCTACTTTGGGATGGAACCAGCTGTAGAATTTTCGGAGGAAGTCCTGCCAGGCGAGTGTGCCGCGAGCGATTTCGTCCAGGCTTTCTTCCATTTGTGCGGTGAACTCGTAGTCCAGGATTTCGGGGAAGTGTTTGGTGAGGAAGTCGGTGATGAGGAATCCGAGGGTAGTGGGTACGAGTCGCTGCCGTTCTGCACCGATGGTTTCGGTTCGTTGTTCTGTGGTGAATTGTCCGTTGTTCCAGGTGATGATCTGGATGGGTCGTTGTTCTCCGGGGATGTTTCGGATTTGCACGTAGCCTCGTTTGAGGATTGTGGTGATAGTGGGTGCGTAGGTTGAGGGACGTCCAATGCCGCGTTTTTCCAGTTCTTTGACGAGAGTGGCTTCGGTGTAGCGTGCTGGTGGTCGTTGCCAGCGTTGCGTACCCTGTGCGTAGGTGAGCTGGAGTGGTGTACCGGGCTGGAAGTATTTACGGAGGATGTCGGGATTGAGGTTGGTGGTGGGTTCGTTGTGGCTTTCGTGGGTTGTGGTTTCGTCCTGGTAGAGTTTAAGGAATCCGTCAAAGAGGGGGGTGCGCAGTCCGCCGGTAAAAGTTCCCTGTATTGTGTTGTGTGGCACGGTGATTGTGCACTGGATTTTGAGGAAGCGGGCGGGTGCCATTTGTGAGGCGAGTGCGCGTCGCCAGATGAGCTGGTACAGCTGGTTGGCGTCGTGGCTGAGAGGTACGGATTCTCGTGAGAAGTCGGTGGGTCGGATGGCTTCGTGGGCTTCCTGTGCGTTGCGCACGCGTGCGTGGTATTGTCTGGGGTGGGCGTATTCGTTTCCGAATCGTTGTCGGATGAGCTGGGCAGCCTGTTGGATGGCTTCTTCGGCTAGGGAGACGGAGTCGGTACGCATATAGGTGATGTATCCGGATTCGTAGAGTTCCTGTGCTAAGCGCATGGTTTTGTTGACGGGGAAGTGGAGGAGGCGGTGTGCTTCTTGCTGGAGTGTGGATGTGGTGAAGGGTGGTGGGGGATAGCGTTTTTCTTCGGTTTCTTCCAGGGTTTGGACGATGCCTCCGTGGTGGGCGAGGATTGTGATGAGGTTGTGGACTTCCTGGCTTGTGGTGAGGTGTTCACTGTAGCGTGTAGGCAGGTGGGGTGTCTGGTTTTGGGTTAGGGATTGGGGTATCCAGTGTGCACGGAGGGTAAAATAGGTTTTTCGGGGTGTTTGTTCAATTTCGCGTTCGCGGTCTACGACGAGGCGGACGGCGACGGACTGGACGCGTCCTGCGGAGAGTGCGCGGAATCCGCGGATTTTCCGCCAGAGTACTGGAGAGAGTTCGTATCCGACGAGCCGGTCTAGGATGCGTCGTGCTTGTTGTGCCCAGACCAAAGCCATGTTGAGGGGTCGTGGGTGTTGTATGGCTTGCGTTACGGCTTTTCTGGTGATTTCGTGGAATACGGCGCGTTGTGCGTGTTGTGGTGGGATGCCGAGGAGGATGGCGAGGTGCCAGGCGATGGCTTCGCCTTCTCGGTCTTCGTCTGTAGCGAAGAGCACTTGTTGGGCTTGTCGTACGGCTTGTTTCAGCTGGTTGACGATTTTTTTCTTGCCGGGGATGATGACGTAGTGGGGCTGGAAGTTATTCTGGACGTCTACGCCGAAGTCTTTTTCGGGGAGGTCGCGTACGTGTCCCTGGCTGGAAAGCACATTGATAGAAGGGTCTTTGAGGAATCGTCGGATGGTTCGGGCTTTGGTGGGTGATTCCACGATGATGAGGAGTCGGTGTGTGGGTTTGGTGGTTCGTGTTGTCGTCTTTCGGTGATTTAGTGGTGTGGTTTGGCTGGAAAGGTTCAGGCTATGAGTTAACGCAATTGGCGGATGGGGTAGTTCCCCGTTAGAAGTCCAGGGATAGGGAGAAGAGGAGGACGGGTGGCAGGGCGATGAATTCTTCGTAGGGGTAGGCGATGTCTACGCGGAGCATGTAGCCGAGGATGAGGAAGCGCAGTCCCCAGCCCCAGCTCCACACGAAGGGTTCTCGCTGGTAGCGTGCGATGATGGTGATGGGTCCGTTGGAGATGATGTCCTGGTTGATGGGGTTTTCTTCGTCGTAGGGAGAGGTTCCGACCCAGGCTGTGCCGATGTCGCCGAAAGCGACGACCATCAGATTCTGGAAGAAGTGGGAAGTGGGGAAGAGCTGGAGGCTTCGGAACAGGTACCATCGGTATTCGGTGTTGATGAGGAGAGTTGACTTTCCGTTGCGGATGTTGAGTGGGTGGCCGCGCAGGGGCGTGACGATAGAGGCGAAACGCCACTGGTAGTTGGGTGCCGGTGGTGTGTTTTCCTGTGGCAGTGGGTTGAGCCAGCTCTCTACGCCGCCCAGGAGGAAGAGGATGGTGCTGGGTCCGAAGGAATGGGCGGCAAGTGTTCGGAAAGCCAGTACGCTCCATCGGTTGATTCGGATGTACTGTCGCCAGTCTATACCGAGTAAGCCCAGCCAGTCGTTGGCGGGGTAGAGGGTTTGTTGTGGGATAGAGAGGCTGTCAATTTTTCGTCGCCATTCAATCCAGAGGTGTCCGCGCAGTCCCCAGGGTAGGTTGATGCCAAGTGATCGGGTGTTGTTCCATTTGAGTGCGAGCCGTGCGCCTATCCATCGTGTAGTGAATGTGGGGATCTGGAGGGAGATGGGGTCGATGACGTAGAAGAGGAGTCGGTCGTATCGGAAGAACAGTTCGGTTTGGAGTGCGACGACTTCGGTGAAGGGGTATGTCCAGCTGTTGAGGAAGAGGTGTGTTCGGATTCGGTAGGGGAAGACCAGGTAGAAGAAGGGGAATTCGCCCTGGAGTTGCCGGTAGAAGTAGAGGAACTGGTAGTCCAGGCGTTTGCGCAGTCTGAGGAAGCGTCCGAAGAGTTCAATTTGGTCGGCGTTGGTGGAGATGCGGAATCCGCCTTCAAAGGTCCAGTCTTCCATGAGGTCTGTGAGTGCGAGTCGGAAGAAGGGTGAGAGGTCGGGCAGGGGGTACTGGTCTGTGGGGAGGGTTTCCAGGGCGATGTAGGGCGTCCACAGGATGGAGTTGTCAAACTGGCTGACGAAGTACTGGAGAGAGAGCCGTGGGAAGTAGGGCAGGATTTTGCGTTTACGGGTTTGGGTTTGGGTAGTGGGGAGGACTTCTTCCTGGCTGAGGGGTGGGAAGTAGGGAGGCAGTCGTGTTTGTGAGGTTTGTGGTTGGGGCTGTTCTTCTTGTTCTTGTTGTTGTGCGGGAGGCAGGGTGGTCATGGGGGTGTGTAGGGTGGGTTTTGAGTCCGATGTATTGAGGGGTTTGGGTTTGTCGAGTCGTTGCCAGGGTTGCCAGAGGAGGTGTGGGTAGGCGTGAGGTCCTGTGCCGAGCATTCCGTGTGGTGAGAACCATGTGGTGGTCAGGGGTATGTAGGGCATTTGTGCGATTTCCTGGATGTAGATGGTGTCGCGGTAGACGGGCACATACCAGAGTGAATCAATTTGTTGCCACCATGTGGAGTCTGGGGGTTGGGGGTTGATGTAGATAGAGTCCTGGTAGAGGACGCAGGTATCCCATCGGACGAAGTAGGTGTCTGTCGTGAGTGTAGCCAGGTGGATAGAGGAGTCGGCGCGCTGGTAGACGAAGTAGGTGGTGGCGTGTTGCTGGAGGAGTGTTAGGGGCTGGAGGGAGGTGGGCAAATGGATGGTGGGTGGTGGTGGTGTGTTTTTGGTTTTGGAGAGTGGGTGGAAGGAGATTGTCCAGGTGTAGGAAGGAGGGGTTTGTGTCAGGAGGTAGATGCCTCGTTGTCCGGTTTGTGTTTTTCCGTAGGCGGTGTGGATTTGGTCGCCGGGTTGTGGTATTCGTTTCAGGTGGAGGGAGTGGACGTCCAGGAGGTAGGCGTCGGTTTCCCCGGCTTGTGTTGCGGTGAGGAGGATCTGGTCGGAGGTAAGGAAGGTGGCGGAATGGATGTCGTCAAAGTAGGGGAAGGGGTGTCGTGTTTTTTTCCATCGGGTTTTGGTTTGGTTTGGTCTTTGTTCTGTTTGTTTGGGTGTCCAGAGGATGAATTGCCAGTCTCCCTGTTTGTAGATGAATGCGGCGAGGGTGGATGCGTCGGGTGCGAGTGCGATGATGGGATGTGAGGGGTCTGTGGGGAAGTCCAGGTTTCGGAATCCGCCGCGCAGCAGGGTTTTTTGGGGTTGGAAACGGTTTCGTTTTTCATTCCATGTCCAGTATTTGATTTTCCATCTACCCATAGATTGGTGAGCGGTGAGGAGTGCGGTTTGGTGGGTACCGGTTATGGATGTGGTTGTCCAGCTTTTGGCGAGGAGAGGCGGTCGCCATCTACCCATTTTTGTAGTTTGTCGTCGTGTTGTGCAAATTGTTTGCTGGAGGGTATACATGGTTTGTTGCCACTGGTGGTGGAAGGAGTCGGGAGTCATGTGTGCGACGTAGAAGAGTGCAGTTTCTATGCTTTTGTCCTGGTAGGCGAGGGCGAGAAAGTCAATGAATCGGTTTGTGGGTAGATGCTGGTTCAGTGTGTACCAGAAGGTCATTCCTGCCAGGAGTGGGTTGCGTTTCAGGAGTTTGGCAAAACGGAGTTTATGCTGGGGTGTTGGTGGGGTGAGCCACAGGCAGAGGTCGGGCAGTGTGGCTTGCCATCCGTTGTTGACGTATCGGAAGTAGGTTTCCACGAGCCATCCGGGCAGGTCGGAGCTTCCGGTGAGGGTACGGATGATGGACTGGAGTGCGCCGGCGAAGAGGGAACGGTCTAAGAGGATTCGGAGCAAGCCGTCGCGCAGTTGCTGGTCCAGGTTGGCGTAGGAACCCTGGAAGGCAACGAAGATTCGTGTTCCCTGGATGCGTGAGATCCAGCCAATATTCCAGAATTCGGCTTGTCTGCCCAGGTTGGTTTGTCGGAGTTCCTGTGGTGTTCGGTAGACGAGGATGTCAAAGGTGAGGTCGGGGTCCCGGTACTGGACTAAGGCTTCTACTTCGCGCAGGATCTGGGGTGCGCGTTGTGCGATGTACGTGGCGACTTTTTGGCTGCCCTCGTAGAAGTAGATTCGGAAGGGGGGCTGGTGGAGGACCATCCATTCTGGCTGGCGGTATTGTATGCGCCATCGGGTAAATTCAACCTGGGTAATTTGACTGTGGAGGGTGGTGGGGAGCAATTGCGTGAGAATTGTTGTTAGTGTAAGGAGAAAGGAGAGGAATGGGTGGTTCGGGTCGTGGTTCGTTGGGCTCGTCGTCGTCTGCGTCTGCCGCTTTGGTGGGATTGGGGGTGTGGACATGGGCTCGTGCTTATCGGGCGTTTGCCCGGTTTTTGACCTTTGGGAAAAACTTACAGCCCAATACAGTTTCTGCGTATTTACAGGACTTGCGTTTGTTGGAAACGTATTTAGGTACGGATTTTGTGCCTCAATCTTTTCCGGTGGAGATTTTGCATGGTTTCTTTTACTGGTTGTATGAGCGGGGGTTGTCTGTTCGGACGCAGGCGCGGGTAGCTTCCTCGTTGCGTGCTTTCTTTCGTTTTTTGTGGCGAGAGCGGTATATAGAGGAGGATCCTTCGGATCTGGTGCCGGTTCCTCGGGTTGGGCGTAAGTTGCCGGATGTTCTTTCGGAGGAGGAGGTGTTTCGGTTGCTGGAGATGCCGGATGTGGACACGCCGTGGGGTTTACGTGATCGTGCGCTGTTAGAAGTGTTGTATGGTGGGGGTTTACGGGTTTCGGAGGCTGTGCAACTGCAGTTGCGGGATGTGGATTGGGAGGAGGGGTTGGTTCGTGTTCGTGGGAAAGGCGGTCGTGATCGGCTGGTTCCCTTAGCTGGGCGTGTGCTCCGGTGGGTTGATCGGTATCTTCGTGAGGTGCGCAGTCAGTGGAAGGTTTCGGAGCGTGGTTCCTCGTATTTGTTTTTGAATCGGCGTGGTAATCCTTTAACGCGCGTGTATGTTTACATGATGGTTCGGCGGTATGCGGCGTTGGCTGGGATAGGCAGGAAGGTTTCCCCGCACACGCTGCGGCATTCGTTTGCCACGCATTTGTTGCGCAATGGAGCGGATTTGCGTGTGGTTCAGGCGCTGCTGGGTCATGCACTGGTTACGACCACGCAAATTTACCTGCATCTGGAGAAGGAGGATCTTGTTCGGGCGCTGGAAGCGTGTCATCCGCTGTATCGGGTCGGGGCTGGTGAACGCCTGTAAAAAAGAAGCGCTGTATGTGCTGTTGAATTGTGTTGGGGATGGCAGGTGGTTGGCGTCTGAAACTGGTGGATTTGTTGCTTGGTCTTCAGACGTTGGGGGTCTATGGTCTTTTACGTGGAGTGGTTCGGTATCGTCGTGGGGTTGTTCGTGGGAATTTGCGTCGGGTGTACGGAGTGGGAGGAGCCCGTCTCACCTACTATGAGGATTTTTTCTATCGGTACTTCTCACGGTTGCTGGTGGAGGTTTTGTGGCAGCGCTGGTTGCCAGGTCAATGGATAGATGAACATTGCTGGTTATGTGTGGGCGAGAAGGAACGCGAAGTACTATTTGGGCGAGGGACGAAGCTGGTGCTGGTTCCACATTATGGGAACTGGGAGGTGGCAGGTTTGTTTCTTGCCCGTTGGCTGCCGATGCCGGTTGTGGCTGTGTACAAGCCGTTACACAGTCGGTTTTGGGATCGTTTTGTTCGGCGCATGCGTATGCGCTATGGCACGCGACTTGTTGCTATGCAGGAGATTGTGCGCTATCTTGCACTTACATATCGGCAGGACCAGATCATTGTACTGATTGCGGATCAGAACCCGGTGCATTTGCATGCGTGCTGGTGGTACCCCTTTTTTGGTACATATGTGCCGGTGTACTGGGGTGCGGAAAAGCTGGCGCGCCGATACGGTCTGCCGGTGTTCTTTGCGTGGTCTCATCCTCATCCGGGAATAATAGGGGTGCGCTATGCGATTCACTTTCAGTTACTGAGCGAAGATGCGTCCCAGCTGGAGGAAGGACAATTGACGGCACTGTTTATGGCATGGTTGGAGAGGTTACTGGAGGCGGATGGGCGCTGGTGGTTGTGGAGTCACCGGCGATGGAAGCACTCGGGTCGGTATAGAGAGGGGCTGAAGGAGTTGGGGGAGGAGGTTGTGGGATG
>JALWYU010000048.1 GCA_026992635.1 Bacteroidota bacterium
CCCCCAATTCTCTCAAATTTTTGGCTTTGATAAGCTGGTGGGATGGTGGTTTGTCGTGAGGAGTTGTGGAGATTGGTTCCGTATTACAGGGTGTTGGGAGGTGGTTGTCGGTTGTCGGATCTGGTAGGGATGTTTCCGGGTTTGGTGACGGGTCGGTGGACTTCGGGTGAGTGGCTTCGTTTTTTGCAGTGGCGGGATGCGTATGTGTTGGGCAGGCCGGTGTATGTGGGAGGTGTGTTGATGCCGTTTGGGGATATTGCGCTGGAGGTTCCGGTGGGTGTGTTTTTTCCGCGAGTGGAGACGGAGTGGCTGGCGTTGATGTTGTGCTGGTTGGGTGAGGAGGTGGGTGTTCCGCGGTTGCTGGTGGATGGGTGTACGGGGAGTGGTGCGCTGGCATTGCAGTTTCAGTACCGGTTTCGGGGTGTGGAGGTTGTGGGTGTGGATTGGTCGGAGGAGGCGGTACGTTGTGCCTGTCGGAATGCGGTACGTTTGGGATTGGGTGCGGTGTTTGTTCGGGATAGGTGTCCGGGAGGTCGTAGTAGTTGGGGCTGGGTGCGCAAGAGGGGTGTTTGGTGGTTGGTGGCGAATCCCCCGTATGTTTTGCCGGATGAGGTGGGTGTGGTGGGGGTTACGGTTCGCTGGTATGATCCGGTGGATGCCTGGCGTTTATCAGGTGGATTGGATCTGGTGTATAATCTGGTGGAGTGGGCGGTGGTGAATGGTGCGGGTTTGTTGCTGGTGGAGTTGAGTGGTCGGATTGCAAGGCGTGTGTGGCGGGATTGTACAGGTTGGTGGGGGGGAAAGGTTGGTGAGTATGTGTTTTGCATTGTGCCGGACATGCGGAATATTCCGCGGTATTTGTTGGGTATCAATGTGGGCGTGTATTGTGAGGAGGAGGTTTTGGATGCGTTGTCCCGGTTTTTTAGTGGTCGGGGTGTGGTTTTTGCGAACCTTTTTGGAGAAAAAGAAGTTGTTCAGGAAAGGGAGGGAGAGGGCTGTGTGAGGCAGGGGTCGTAAAACGTGTAAGGTCATGGAAGGTTTTTCGGGGAATCATCGGGAGAAACGGAGTGCGTCTTTTGTGAAGGAGGGAGATCGGGAGCAGGGAGCGGTTCGGGATAGTCAGGAGATTACGGAGCGTTTTGAGTACAATACGTTGCGTTCGCCGTTGCGTTATCCGCATGTGGGTCGGATATTTTTTCGGTTGGCGGAGGAAGCGGTGCGTGTAGGGGAGGATGATGAGGCACGTGCGAAGTTGTGTGCGGCGTTGATTGAGTCGGTGTTGCGTGCGCAGAATCGTCAGGGTGGTCGGATTCCGGAGGAGCGTTATCAGGAGATGTGGTCGGTGTTATTGAGTGGGCTGGGTGGGGCGTTGCGTGTTGCGCCGTGGGCGTTACCGATTCGGGGTGAGGAGAGTCAGGACGGGGAGACACCGGTGCGTATGGCGTATCCGCAGAGTGAGGAGGGCGTGGATCATGGTTTGGGGAGGATTGTGTATCGGTGGATTCGTGCGATTGAGGAGGTGGAGGATGCGGGTCGTCGTACGATTTATGCGACGGCGCTGGCGAATTTTTTGAAGTTTCAGATTCGGAAGTGGCAGGGGCGTCCCGCGAATGAGGAGACCTTAGAGGAGTACATGCGGATGTTGTCTCGGGGCACGTTGAAGCCGGATTTTCGGATACGGATTCCGAAGAGTGCTGATCGGAATCAGCGTTAGGTGTGTAGATGGGTACGGCGTTCGTAGTGGAAGGGGGTTATCGGTTGTCGGGGGAGATTGTTCCGCAGGGTGCGAAGAATGAGGCATTGCAGGTTTTGTGTGGGAGTTTGTTGACGGATCGTCCTGTGGTGATTCGTCGTGTTCCGCGGATTCGGGATGTGGAGTATTTGCTGGAGGCGATGAAGGCGTTGGGTGTAGAGGTTTCGTATTTGGCACGGGATGTGGTTCGGGTTCATGCGCGGGAGGTTCATTGGGAGGGGATGCGTACGGATGCGTTTCGTCGTGCGATTCGTCGGATTCGTGGTGGCGTGATGCTTGTGGGTCCGGTTCTGGTTCGTACGGGTTGTGCGGTGTTGCCGCAGCCTGGGGGTGATCGGATTGGTCGTCGTCGTTTGGATACGCATTTGGAGGGATTGCGTCAGTTGGGTGTGGATGTGGAGTATCGGTCTGGAGAGCGGGAGTACTGGTTTCGTGTGGGTCGGTGGGCGTCGGGTGGTGTACGTGTTTGGTTTTGGGAGCCGTCGGTGACGGGCACGGCGAATGTTTTGATGGCGGCGACGGCGTGTTCGTTTCCGGTGGAGTTGTATCATTGTGCTTGTGAGCCGTATGTTCAGCAGTTGTGTCGGTTTCTTCGGCGGTTGGGGTATCGGATAGAGGGGGTAGGGACGAATCGTTTACGGTTGGTGGGGTATGACCCGCCGTCGGGTTCGGATCCATTTTCGCATGATTTGCAGCCAGATATGATAGAGATTGGGAGTTTTATTGGTTTGGCGGCGATGACGCAGTCGGATATTCGGATTCGGGATGCGATGCCCGATCAGATTCCCAATATTTTGCGGGTGTTTGCGCGGTTGGGGATTGATTTTCGGATAGAGGGGGATACGATTCATGTGCCGGCTCAGGAGGTATATGAGGTTCAGCCGTTTGCCGATGGGTCAATTTTGACGGTGTATGATGCGCCGTGGCCGGGATTTCCTGCGGATTTATTGAGTGTGGTGCTGGTTACGGCGGTTCAGGCACGGGGTACAGTGTTGATTCATCAGAAGATGTTTGAGAGCCGGTTGTTTTTTGTGGATTCGCTGATAGATATGGGTGCGCAGATTATTTTGTGCGATCCGCATCGTGCGACGGTAGTGGGGCTTGCGCGTCGTGTTGCGTTGCGCCCTGTGGAGATGTCGTCGCCGGATATTCGTGCTGGGATTGCGATGTTGATTGCAGCCTTATCGGCGTCGGGCACGAGTATAATTCGGAATGCGCATCAGATTGATCGGGGGTATGAAGCGATAGATGTTCGGCTTCGTCGGCTGGGTGCACGGATTGAGCGGATAGAGGAATGACGGTGTTGCAGACGGTTACTTTGGTGATTACGCTGGGTTTGATTTTGACGCTGGCAGTTACGCGGTTTAAGCCGTTTCATGTGTTTCTGGTGGGTGTGTTGAGTTTATTGTTTACGGGGGTGTTGACGATTGAGGAGGCGACGATGGGTTTTTCCAATCGTGGTGTGATTACGTTGTTTTTGGTTTTGGCGTTTTCCCAGGTATTTCGTGGCAGTGCTTTGTTGCATCGGTTGTTGGGTCGGTTGTTTCATGAAGGGGTTTCGTATGCGGGGTTTGTTGTTCGGTCGGGTATGGTGTTGGCGCCGATCTCAGCGGTGATGAGCAATACGTTGTTGATGGCGGTTACGCTTCCGTACATTGTGGAGTGGTCGCGCAGGAAGGGTTTGGTCCCTTCGCGGGTGTTGTTACCGTTGGCGTCGTTGATCATTGCGGGGGGGACGTTGACGTTGATTGGGACGTCGTCGCATTTGGTGATTGCGGGTTTTGCCCGGACGCAGGATCCACCGGTGGAAATTCCGGTGTTTGCATTGTTGCCTGTGGGTGTTGTGGTTTTGGTGGTTGTGGTGGTGTACTGGTTGGTAATGGGCTGGCGGTTATTGCCGGTTCGCCGTGATCCGCGAGAGACTGTAGAGGGCAATTTTCGGCAGTATACGGCGGAGGCACGGGTTTTACCGGATTCGCCTTTAGTAGGTCAGACGGTTGCGCGTGCGCGTCTTCGGCATTTGCGACGGCTTTTTCTGGTGGAGATTTTACGGGGTGATGAGCGGATTTATCCGGTGAAGCCGGCGGATGTGATTCAGGCGGGGGATATTCTGGTGTTTGTGGGTACGCCAGAGGCGATCTTGGAGCTGACACAGGTTCATCCGGGTTTGGAGATTGGTGGGTTGTTTGCGCGTCGTCGGTTTCCGAGTATGGATGTGGTGGAGGCGGTGATTCCCTTGAATTCTACGTTAGCGCGTCGTCGGTTGCGGGATACGCAATTTCGTGCCCGGTTTGATGCGGCGGTGATTGCCATTCATCGGCATGGTGAGCCGTTGCGTGGAGGTCTGGGGAACATTGTGTTGCAGTCTGGGGATTTGTTGTTGTTGTTGACGGGTCCGGATTTTTGGGCGCGAGTTCGGAATGAGACGGACTTGTATGTGATTGGGAAGGTGGGTCAGCTGTATCGGTTGAAGGGTGTGCAGGACTGGTTTTTGTATGGGGTGTTTTTGGTGGCGATAGGGTTGTCGGCTTTGGGTGTGGTGTCGTTGCCTGTGGCGTTGGCAGGGGCGCTGGCGTTGCTAACGGTTTTTCGGATCCTTTCTCTGAATGATTTGCGTACGGGGATTGATTGGCCACTGGTTTTGGTGACGGCGTTGTCGATTCCAATTGGGTATGCGTTTGTGAAGGTAGGGTTAGTGGATCGGTGGGTGTCGTGGTTGGCGAATACGGTTTCGTTGACGCCGTGGTGGTGGCTTGTGATTGTGTATGGTTTAGGTATGGTCTTGACGGAGTTGACGTTCAATGTTGGGGCGGCGGCGCTGATGGCGCCCATAGCGATTCAGGTTGCCCGGGTTTGCGGGTCGGCACCGGAGCCGTTTCTTTTGTCGGCGATGTTTTCGGTTGCGTTAAGTTTTTTGACGCCGTATGGGTATCAGGTGAATTTGATGGTGATGGGTCCGGGTGGTTACCGGTTTGTAGATTATTTGCGGGCGGGCTTTCCGCTGACTGTGATTTTCCTTTTTTTGATTCCCACTTTGCTTTACGTTCTGTATTGGAAAGGGGCGTAGAGATGGCGGGCATGAGTCGGGAAAAACGGATTGTCATTCCGCATCGGCATCGCGTTCAGAAGAAGGATCGGATTGCGCGGTATGGTTATCGTCCTGCGATTTTGTGGTTTACGGGCTTGTCGGGTTCGGGCAAGTCCACGTTGGCGTCTCGTGTTGAGGAGGTGCTTTTTTATCAGTATGGTTGCCATACGTACATTCTGGATGGGGATAATATTCGGACGGGTTTGAATCGGGATTTGGGGTTTTCGCCGGAGGATCGTGAGGAGAACATTCGGCGGGTGGGGGAGGTGGCACGTCTTTTTGTGGATGCGGGTTTGATTGTGTTGACTGCGTTTATTTCTCCGTATCGTCGTGATCGGGATCGGGTACGTGGTTTGGTTGAGCCGGGTGAGTTTATAGAGATTTACGTGCATTGTCCGCTGGAGGTGTGTGAGCAGCGTGATGTGAAGGGTTTGTACAAGCGTGCGCGGGCTGGTGAGATTCCCAATTTTACGGGGATTTCGGATCCGTATGAGGAGCCGTTAAATCCGGAGATTGTGGTTCACACGCACTTAGAAGATGTGGAGACGTGTACAGCTCGGATTATTCGTTATCTGGAAGAGCATGGGTATATTTCGTTGTCGGGGAAAGTGGCTTCATCTGAAAGTGGGGATTCATGAATACGCCGCATGGAGGTGAGCTGGTACAGCGGTGGGTACGTTCGCCGTCGTCGGAGGAGCTGGAGCGGTTTCGTCGGGATTTTCGGACAGTGGCTGTGTTGCATGAGCGGTTTGTGATTGATGCGCTGGCGATTGCTCAGGGGATTTACAGTCCGTTGCGTGGTTTTTTGGGCAAGGCGGATGTAGAGCGCGTCATAGAGGAGTTTCGTTTAGCGGATGGGACGCCTTGGGCGATTCCGATTGTCTTGCCGGTTTTGGAGCCGGAGCTGGTTCCGGAGGGTCGCGTATTGTTGACGTGGTTAGAGCAGCCGTTTGCGTGGATGGAGGTGCGTGAGGTGTATCGTATACCTATGAAGCGGTTTGTGCAGGGTGTATTTGGCACGGATGATGTGCGTCATCCGGGTGTGGATTTCTGGACGGGTTTGACGGATTGCTGGTTTGTTGCGGGTGAGGTCAGTGTGTTTCGTTCGCCGTTGCCTTTGCCGGTGGATGCCCGGTATTTGTTGAGTCCTGTGCAGGTTCGTGAGGCGATACGTCGTCGTGGTTGGAAGCGTATTGTGGCGTTTCAGACGAGAAATCCCATACATCGTGCGCATGAATATTTGATCAAGTGTGCGCTGGAGATGATGGATGGGGTATTGATTCATCCGCTGGTGGGTGCGACGAAGCAGGATGACATTCCGGCGTCTGTCCGAATGCAGTGTTATGAGGTGTTGTTGAAGAATTATTTTCCGGAGTCCACAATGTTGCTCAGTGCGCTGTATGCGAATATGCATTATGCGGGTCCGCGTGAAGCGATTCATCACATGATTATGCGGAAGAATTTTGGGTGCACGCATATGATTATAGGTCGGGATCATGCGGGTGTGGGGAATTATTATGGACCGTATGATGCGCAGGAGCTGGCGCGTGCGTGGAGTTCGGAGTTGGGGATTGAGCCCATTTGCTTTGAGCATGCGTTTTATTGTCGGCGTTGTGGGAGTACGGCGACGCGCAAGACGTGTCCGCATCCCGAATCAGATCATTTGCATTTAAGTGGGACGGAGTTACGTCGTCGGTTGCGTTCTGGCGAGCCGATTCCTGAGGAGTTTTCGCGAAAAGAGGTGCTTGCCATTTTGCGCAGCTGGGTTCAAAGTGCGAGTGATTGATTTTTGCAGGTTGGGGATTGAAAACTTTTTCCTGGATTGAGTGCAGGGGTGGCATGGAAAAATCCTGTCTGGCATGAAGAACATAGAGAAGCTGGCGGAGCTGGCGATACGTGCGGGGATTGCCGGGGGTGTGGAGGTGTTGCGTGTGTATGAGCGTCCTGCGGAGGTATGGCGTAAGCAGGACACCTCGCCTGTGACGGAGGCGGATCTTCGTTCGCATCGTGCGATTGTTGAGGTGCTGAAGGAGAGCCGGATTACGGTGATCAGTGAAGAGGGGAAGTTGTCGCCGTCTAAGCGCAGGGGGAAGAAGCGCTTTTGGCTGGTGGATCCCTTAGATGGTACGCGTGAGTTTCTGGATCGGAATGGTGAGTTTTGTGTTTTGGTGGCGTACATAGAGGAGGGTCGTCCGCAAATCGGCGTGTTGTACATTCCGATTACAGATGTGCTGTACGTAGCGGTACGTCCGCTGGATCGGGTATTTCGGATACGGGGTGCCCGGTATTTGCAGCCGCTGGTGCAGAGTTATGCGGATTGGGAAGCCAGTTCTGAGCCGTTTCGCAGGGAGGTGCGTTATGGGGATAGTGGTTTGCAGGTTGCGGTGAGTCGTTCTCACCTGGATAAGTTGACGGCTTCGTTTGTGGAACGGCTTTCGGAGCATGTGTTGAATGTGCATGCTTATCCGCGGGGCAGTGCGATTAAGTTTCTGGATGTGGCGCGGCATCGTGCGGATTTGTATCCGAGGATGGCGCCTACGCATATTTGGGATGTGGCGGCGGGCATGCTGTTTGTGGAGATGATGGGTGGCGTGATTGATACGCCTGCAGGTTTGGAGTTTGCGTCGGACAGGGAGCGGGAAGTGTTACCGGGGTTTATTGCCTGGGCGAATGAAAAGGTTCGTGCGCGGGTTTTGCGTGCTCTGGGAATAGAGAGTCTGGAGGAGTTGTGGCGAGGGTATTTGCCTGAGGCACTTTCTTGAGGTAGTGGGTAGAATGGGTTTGTGGTTTTGGAAGGGGGAAGCCAGTGGTAACGATTTCGTTGTGCTGGTGGATGAGGAGGTGGATGAGGAGGTGGTTCGTCGGTTGTGCGATCGGCATCGTGGGATTGGGTCTGATGGGTTGCTGGTGCTTACGCGTGGTGAGGGGGAAACTCCGGTGTTTCGTATGCGGTTTTGGAATCCAGATGGGTCGGTTGCAACGTTTTGCGGGAATGGTGCACGGGTTGCGTTGCTGGTTGCGGGTCGGCTGGGGTGGATTTCTCCGGGGCGAGTATGCTGGTTTGAAGCGGCAGATGGCATGCATCGTGGGTGGTGGGAGCCGGCTGGTTCGGGTTGTTGGTCAGGGGGTCGTGCAGGTGTGAGTTTGCGGATTCGGACGAGTCGTCAGCTGGATTCCGAAGCGGTTTACGTACACAGTGGCACGCATCATGTTCTGGTTCGTGTTTCTCGGGGCAATGATGAGTTGTTTCGGCGGGCTGTAGCTCGTTGGCGGTGGGCACGTTCTGTAAGTCCTGAAGGGACGAACGTGAGCATATACTGGGAAGAGGGAGGGAAGGTGCATATTCGTACGTATGAAAAAGGTGTGGAAGGGGAGACGCTTTCCTGTGGGACGGCGGTGGCGGCGCTGGGCTGGTGGATCAGTGAGCAGTCATCAGGACGAACGTTTGTCGCGATTTGGACTCGGGGTGGCGAGCTGGTCTGGCGTCCAATAGATCGGTTCCAGGGTTGGTTAGAGGGTGCTGCCCAGTTGGTTTTTCGGGGTGAGTGGATTGGTGGCGTGTGAGGTTGTGAATACGCAAAGGGCTGGATTATCCGTTGGCAGGAATAAAAAACAGGTGCGGAAAGGTAAGGGATGTTCAAGGGGAAGCGGAGAGTGGTTCACGGGGTGCTGGAGGTTGCCTTCATTCTGAGTGTGGTTGGGTTCGTGGGTACGGGGAGTGGTTGTCGTCGTACGAGTCAGTATCCGGTAGAGCCAATCATAGATTCTGTTCATTTGTCCAGTCGGTGGGTGCGTGCCGGGAATGACACACTGCTTATTTTCATTTACGTTCGGGATGGGGACGGGGACTTGGGTCGGGCACCTACGGATACGACTCGCGACCTGTTTGTTCAGGACTTGCGAACGGGCTTTACCTATACCTACCAGATGCCAATGGTTGATCCTGTAGCGAGTTACCGGGGAGTGGAAGCGACAATCGTGGTAGAATTTGTGAACCTGCTGTTGTGTCGGCCGGGCTTTCGGGAGGATTCGACACGGTTGGAGATCTGGCTGCGTGATCGGGCGGGACACGAGAGTAATCGGGTTCGGACGGATGTGATACGGATTGGGTGTTTGTAGGGGATTTGGTTGGGCTGGGGTTCGGCGCTGGTTTTCAGGGAGTTATGGCGCCCTGCAGGGCGCCATAACTCCCTGAAAACCAGCGCCGAACCCCAGCCCAACCAAATCCCAACTCAAAACCGCAAATACCGCCAAAAAGGTGTCAAATTCCATGTCAATCCGGTTTCTATCCAGGTCGTATGTATCGTTTGCGTCTTCCATTGTTCAGTACTGGCTCCGGCAGCGGCGTACAGATAGATGCCGGGTGTCCAGGCGTAGCGAATGACGATCAGACCGTAGTGGCGACGCCAGGGTAAACCCTGACCGGGAACATTGTACCAGTAGCGGGCAGGAAAGGGTGTGATGTTGTGGGGGTCGTGTCCCCAGATGCGTTCAGGGGGTTCGTCCAGACCTGTCGTACGCCACAGGTACCGACCGCTCACCTGCCACCGTTCCCGCTGAAATACGGCTTCCAATCCGTAAAAGTAGGTGTTGGCACCGATACCTAAGGGAATTCGGTAATGCGCCATTACTGTCAGGGAGTCAAAGTGTGTGTAGACAAAGGGGCGGTTCCGACCGGCACTGGCGACGAGCACCAGGTCGCGTGCAGGGGCAAGCAGGCATTCTATAATCCAGCCCCATTTATTCAGGTAGGAGCCCCATTGGACAGGGGCGTTGAGAATTCCCAGCTGACTGAGCACGTAGCGGACATCGCGCCGAAATTCTTTACTCCAGAAATCGTCTATGTAAATCTGGGCGCGGAGGTTCACCCATCGGCGTGGACGGATTGCCAGTGCCAAGCCCATCACCATATTGTGTGGTGAGCCCAGGTAGTGTTCTACTGCCCGATAGAAAATAATGGGGTTCAGATAATGGATATCAGGTGGACGCCAGGCTCCATTCGTATCGGCGCCCGGTTGCATCACGCCTTCCAGCCAGGCAATGGTTAACCAGGAAGAAACACGCACCTCCAGCAAATGCCATGAGAAGTAACGGGTGGGGCGTGCACCCAGCCGCCGAAAGTAGTGTTTCAGCACAGCCCATACGACAGCATACCGAATGCGTTTCAGGTTGAGGATTGCCTGAAAAGAAGTATGGATGGGAAGGTGCCAGTTCCACCACAGAGAATAGCGTGTTGGACCCACGTATTGAAAATCGTGGAGCCAGCGAAAACGAAGGTGTCGTGAAGGGCGCCACACCAGAAGTGCACCGGCTGGATTGACGTCCATACCGCGTGTGTAGAGGGTATCGGATGCATAGCCTGAGAAGTTTTTATTCCAGCCTACGGGGAAGTAGGCACCTCGCCATAGGGAATCCCGAGCTGTTCGGAATATGTAGGGTGGGTTCCATTGTCCGTCCATTAGCCAGGTTGCCCAGGCGAAGCGCTTGTAGGTGCCCTGAACCAGCAGTCCACGAAAATTCCCATAGGGTAGTGGTGGGCGGACCGGCAGGGAAGTACCTATGCCTTGCCAGAGTAGTGGGCGAATTTCCCAAAATCCGCTGGAATCCAGAAGTTTTCGGTACAGGCAGGGGTAGGTGCCCCATCCCTCTCGCCGACATACTACTGATACAAACCATGTGTCAATTTGTGCATTGGTCAGGACGTGCAGGTCTGCAGGTGGGAAAAACAAGAAGGGCATAAGCTTGCTGGAGTCCCGGATCAGGTGTCCTTCCAGCCAGAGTACCGTTGCAGGATCCAGGGTCAACAGGGACGGAGGGACAACTTGCTCTGAGACAGGCAACCGTCTGGATGACTGAGCAATTGCGCGAGCAGGCTTGGATGCCCATCCGCCATCTGCCGTCAATAGCCAGAAGCCAAATGTGAAGGCAATTGCTTTGAAATTGAACGAAGCCAATTGAACAGAACCTGTGGTTTGTCGGGTGCGTCGCCACCATGCAATCACCAGTAACGCCAGTACGATTATGCCACCTATTGTAGCGATGGATCCCGCGATTGTTACGTCCAGCCACAACGCGAAAATCATACCTGTCAGCGTCAAAACGATACTCACCAGCGTGGCAGTCACTAAGAACGCAATCAAAGTCCGAATCCCCAGCAAATGTACAATTAACGGGGATTGTACACATAATGCCAGTGTCAGGACCACGCCCGTCGTGTGCAAACTCAACACCAGCGTAATCGTAATCAGCATTTGCCAGCCATAGCGCAACACCAGTGGACGGACAGGGGCGGGCGCACCAAACGCTTCTGCCCACAACCATTTGCCCCACCGAAATAAAAACACCAGCCACAACACAAGCAGACAGCCAGCAACTATGGGAACACGGGGTACACCCGATATCCCTAGAACTTCAATCCATGACACCTGCCACCATTGCACCGGTATGTATTCCAGTTCACCCAGCAGGAGACATTCCAGATCCAGGTGCGCTTGATCGCCCCAGCGCACAATGAACAGGACACCAGCGCCAAAAAGAACAAATGCCACGGCACCCAGCATAGCATTCCGATCAAACGGCAATTTTTGCTGCAGTAGATAGGTCCAGGCAAGCTGGACAAGCGCCGCCACTAAGAAACCCGGCACAACACCCCATTGTCCCAAAACCAGATACCCCACTAAAATGCCTGGCAATACCCCATGGAGTAGAGCATCTGCTATTAACAGCTCACGGCGGACATACAGGAATGCTCCCAGCCACGTCAGCAATATTCCCACCAGCAAAACGCCTGCAATCAGCACAAACGTACCCACCCAGGGTGCCATGCCCTCATCGGAATTGATGTCAGAACGGGTAAACTCTGTCCCGGAAAAAAATCAGGCGATGGACGATGCACTATCCGTCCTCCCTTTATTAACGTAAAAGGGTTACATCGCCTTTCAGAAAATAGCGAGCACCCCGTCGTCCAGGACAGGCAACCTCCAGATAATAAACGTAAACATCGGAACGGGCAGGCTGACCACCTGGAAGCCTGCCATCCCAACCAATCACCGTCCTGCCTTTCCCCGGGTCAAAAGGTACGTCTTTTTGCTGAAAGAGAAGGTGTCCCCACCGATCATAAATCCTCCATTCTTTCACGACAAGGTTGGCGGCATAGGAGTAAACGTAAAACTGGTCGTTGATCCCATCGCCATTGGGTGTAAACACGTTGGGGACAAAGATGTACTCTTCTGTGCAGGGTACGTCCAGGATCCATATACGGAGCCAAGCCTGGGCAAAGCATCCATACTCGTTGATCACGTAGAAGTGAATCACGGTATCCTGACGATTGACACCTGGCGGAAGCATAGGCGCCCACAACACCGTTTGTAATGTCTGGGTATCGCCGGTTGACCACCAGTACAGCAAGCCGTCTGTAGAGGCTTCCAGCGTGAGGAACTGCCCTTCCACAATAGTCGTATCACCCAAAATCTCTGCTTCAGGCAAGGGATAGACCACTACGGGCAGTAAGATTGTATCGTTGGGGCAAACGGAATCTGCCAGCACAACGATTGTATAGGTTGTGGAGACGGGTGAGGTAATGGCGTATGTATTGTTCCCCAGGGCAATTACGTCCTGCATAGTCAGCCATTGAATGGTAAAGTTTCCGCTGTTGATGGTCAGTGTATCGCCTTCTCCATAGCAGTAGGCTAAGGAGTCTGGAGTGACGGAAGCAACTGGCGGCATCTCCACGAACACAATGATTGTATCTGTGCCCTGACACCCCAGTGAATCGGTCACCGTCACTATGTAGGTTGTATTGTCTGGGGGTGAAGCCCAGGGTGTGGCACAGTCCGTACAGGAGAGTCCAGTGGGTGGTGTCCAGCTGTAGGAATAGCCACTGCCTGCAATCCCTGTAGTCAACTGGATGGAATCACCTAAGCAGATCAAGGGGTTGGGACCCAGATCAGGCGCGGGCAAAGGCTGAACATGAACCTGAAAGGTATCCAGTGCCAGACATCCTAAGGAATCCCACGCTAAGACGACAATGTCCTGGGAAGCAGATGGGTAAATCCACGTACCCGGACAGGTGGCACAGGTAACGACCGAGTCGGGCAACCACTGCCATTGCATCCCTTGTGGAATTTGTGCTTCCAGATAGAGCGAATCACCTAGACAGAGAAACGTATCGGACATCGTGATTTGCGGGTCCTGAACCCGAACAATGACTGTATCCAGGGAAGGACATTCATATCCATAACCCACAACAAGCAAAGTTTCCTGTTGCGTGGGGAAAATTTGTGCTTGTAAGCAGGGCTGACCACCACACAGTACAATAGAGTCGGGCGACCAGATCACCGAATCCCACGTGGCTGACGAATTTACCTGCAGTACAAGAGTGTCTCCTGCACATATTGTTGTATCCGGAGGCAGGTTCAACGAAGGGGGCGTAGGAAAGTTAAACACTACGGTGTCCGAATACCACAGGGTATCGCCGGAACACCGGACATAACCTACACGCAGGACATATTCGGAATAGCCCAGTGGACAGGCAAGGAGTGTATCCGTACCCGTCGCCACCAGTGTATTGTTCAGATACCATTCAATGACGCGGGGCAAGGGTGGACCATTGGGGATAAACCGCCAGGCTTCGCTGGCTCCCCACCAGATACCGGTGTTTCTTCCTGGGGGTGTCCAGCCTGTTGCTGCATTGGCTTCAATACCGATAACTGCCAATCCACCATTCCAGGACAGACAAATGGGTTTGGTGTAAATGTACACGTCCACATAGTTGTACGTCTCGTGCAAAACGATTTGTTGCGTGGTGGACAAATAGTTACACCAGTAATGAGCAACGTTATCATAGGAAATCACAAATTGCCGGAAGGGTGCTGTCCCTATAACTGTATACCGGATTGTGCCGTAAACCGATGGATCCATGTCATGATACGCACCATGAATCATACTGGGCCATGGCGGATCAATTCCTGAGGGAATCGGTGCCGAAAAGGACCAGTTGCAATAACTACCTGCTGGGACGACATTGGGGTCAAAGCGAACCACACCATTGGAGCACATTTGCGCCAGGTTGCGTACCGTATCCAGAAAACAAAACGGAAAAGTGATGGAGACAGGGGCATCCCACGTATCATCCCAGCTTGAAATCAACGGCAGGACCGTACCTACAGAAGGCGAAACTGGCGGAGTAAACGGAATGCTCATTACCTGATAACTACTGGTCCGACGCAGCTCTCCATAGGAAGCATAAAGTTCAGTGCATTGTCCGCAGGAAATGCTGGCATTCTGTACCTGAATGCTCACATTCAGTGAGGACTGTGCCTGTACAATTGACTGCAAGCCTGAGGCGATAAGGAATGCGAGTGCCCAGCCCTGAGTCCTGAGGCGTTTCGCCATTAGCCTGAAATTTCCAGGAGTTCAGAGCATTGTGCAGGGCAATCGGTGCCATACCACCCCCATAATAAGGTAACTTAAGGAGCAAAAAGTTTTTTGCCAAGTCATTTTTGGATACTTTCTGAGGGAGGTCTTGCGTTTCTTCTTCGCACACGAACGCAAATCCGAGCAAATATGGACAGGAATAACGGGGGTCAATGTTTGCCTGAGGAAACGGCAATGGTTCGGCAAGCCGAACAAAAAACTTCTGAGTCCCACGCGTTATCTTCTTTTGAGGAGGAAGCCGACGCGGTACATGGCGTGCCATTCCCGTCTAACGGGGATAGTCCGCCATCCGGTTCCGAACATGAAGAAACGGACATGACAGCGAGGCGCAGGCGCCGTCGGAAACGAACTGAGCTCACACCCGAAGAACATAACCGACGTCTCAAAGTGTTTCGTGAAGAGATTGAACCACTTTTGCCTCGCCTCCTGCACTTTGCATTGAGTCTTACGACCAGTGGGGGTCAGCCCAACCTGGATTTAGCCCAGGATCTTGTGCAGGAAACCTGCCTGCGCGCCTTTGAAGCCCTGGATACCTACGAGCCTGGTACCAATATCCGTGGCTGGCTCTTCACCATTATGCGCAACCTGTACATCAATGAATACCGACGGCGCAAAAGTCTGCCCCGCCATTTCTCTTACGAGGAATACTCCACGTTTCGCTCGGAGGATGAAGAGGAAGGGGGTGCCACGACTTCAGGGATTGCCGGTTCAGACCTGCGCGAAGAAATCGCCAATCAATACCTGTCGGACGAAGTTGTGAAAGCCCTGATGAAACTGCCTGAGGAGTTTCGGCTGGTCGTCCTCCTTGCCGATTTTGAAAACATGAAATATGAAGAGATAGCCAAGATTATGGGAATACCCATTGGGACGGTACGCTCACGGCTGCACCGGGCAAGGCGTCTTCTCAAACGGGAACTGAAAGACTATGCCTCCCGGTTCTATCAGATAAAAGAGGTGAAACGGGGTGTAACCCGAGAATCCCGGAAACATGAAGACTCAGCCCATGCCGGGGAAGCGGGCGACGAAAAACCCGACAACCCATCTGCCGCGACCCGATCCGCCTCCACAACCTGAAGGTTCCGACAGGGCACGCACCCCAACTACTTCTCAGAAACGGGGTAATCCGCGTACAGTCGCCCGCTTCCGTAAATACCGGCGCCACCTCCTGCTATGCCGCCGTGTCCAGCGATGGATGTATGACGCCATTGATGGACGATTACCCCCGGCACGCTACCGGATTTTTCTTTATCATGTGTCGCGATGTAGCCGATGTCGGCGAAAGCTGAAACGCGAAATCCACTATTTACGCTTCCTGCGTATGGCGCTGTATGCCCGCTTGAATGCCCTTTCACACATCGTGGAGAAAATGGGTCAGACAGTTCGGCGCCATATCATGGGACAGGCATAAAGCCAAGAGGTACACGTCATCTAAGGGGTGCGTTGCTTTGTGAATGGCAATCAAGTGCTGCATAGACATAGGCTGGCGTGGTAAATCCTCGGTGCACCAAGTAGATTTCCGGAGCCGTGTGGTGGATTCTACGATGGACTCTTGAACTGGGTATTGGCAGCTACGGTACATTTGCGGGCTTTTCCACATATGTAGAGGCTGGAACAAGTCTCTGGCTAAGCACATTCGCAGGTTGTCGCGTGCGCACTTACCTGGGCTATCGGATCGGACCTCAGAACCAGTCGGTCGTAGGCGAAGCCCGAATGCAAGTGGGAATCCGTGTTGGTGCCCAGCCTTACAGTACGCTGCCAGGCATACGGACACTGACCACTTTGAGTAATCGGGTCGCTCAGCCTGATCGGATTACCCATCCAACCCGGCCGCAGCAAGCACGCTTCCCCACACTCTTTGTGGGCTGGAACTTTTATGCTGACACGCGCAATACCGGGCAACGGACAGGCTTCCTCCTGCTCAGCTGGAACAACTGGTATCTCTACCACGAAAACGATGCGTGGGCAGGACAAGGCTACGATCGCTACCGAACTGCAACTGTTTGGCTCGCCTACTGCCCTGCAGAAACCACCTGCTTAGAACTCTATCTTTTTTTGTGGACGGGCGATCCTACACCCGCACCCATTGTCGCGTGGCAGGGCAAACGATGGCGGCTCCTTACTCAGGGCATTGCCGGCGCCTATACCCATGGCGTGACCGCCCTGACAATTCGCTGGTATCAGTATACCTTTCAGATGGGTGTTGATAGCGAACGACTCCGCGCCAGTGTCCAGAATGCCGTGCACGCCTTGCCTTTTCTGCGTAAGCGAAATGTTTTGATGGCGCCTGTCAATGCCTCGGGTTTGCCAGCATTTACCCTGCCTCCAAGGAGTACCTATCCCTGGTGGAGTGCTACGTATGGAGCCTGGCTGCCGATGTAACCTGCTTGTGGTCAACTGATTTGTGCCCTCGCCCGGACTCGAACCGGGATCTGTGGCTTAGGAGGCCACCGCTCTGTCCTGTTGAGCTACGAGGGCAGTGCCCAACTTCTGGACGCCTTCCCTTTCCAAAACAATGGCGCCAACCAGAAGGTTTCACTGAGGGAACTTCTTTTTGAAGGGGTGTGTTTACTTTGGCAAGGTAGCAGGAAAAAAACCATCTGGAGCATGACGAAGATCGTGTATCTTCCGCCCGAAAAAAAGCGCGAGATTATTGAGATGGCAGTGGGTTCGTACAATCCGGGTGCGCCCGAAGCACAAATCGCACTTTGGACTTACCGGATCCAGCATCTGACTCGCCACCTGCAGCAACATCCCAAGGATTACAGGACGTTGCGTGCTTTGAAGATGCTGGTGGGGAAGCGCCGAAGAATGCTCCGCTATTTACAGCGGAAGGACTTCAGCCGATACCAGCGTATCGTCCAGAAACTGGGCATCCGGGGGTAAGCCAGTTCAGACAGAAAGACAGAAAGACAGCACACCGATGGGTAGCGCTCACCCCCTGACCTCCAGGCATAACCAAATCAAAGACAAATGGATCATGGCAGTGGGAACAACAACAGTGGTAGCAATGGCAATGTGCATGGTGCGGCGCGTGTGGCTTCGGAGGAGCGCACGCAAGCACTCACAGTAATTCTCCGCGAAGCCCCGCCAGTTGAGCCGGTGCGTGTGGAAGTATCCATTGACGGGAAAACGCTGATTCTGGAAACAGGAAAACTGGCGCGTCAAGCTGACGGCGCTGCCTTCATTACGATGGGCAGGACGCAGTTGCTGGCGACGGTCGTGTCCGCCAGAGAGGTCCAGCCCTATGCGGATTTTCTGCCGTTAACGGTGGACTACCAGGAGAAATTTTCTGCGACAGGGCGATTGCCCGGAGGCTTCTTGAAGCGTGAAGGCAGGCTGTCCGACCAGGAAATCTTAGTGAGCCGATTGGTGGACCGCGCCCTTCGCCCCCTCTTCTACAAAGACTATTTCGCAGATACGCAGGTGAAGATCACGCTGTTCTCTGCAGCGCCGGAGACCCCACCGGCAGCTTTAGCAGGGATTGCCGCCTCTGCGGCGATTATGGTTTCGGACATTCCATTTCATGGTCCGATGGCAGAGGTTCGGATTATTCAATTGCCCGATGGGACATTTCGGCTGTTCCCCTCAGCACAGGAAGCGGAAAAAGCCGTACTGGATATCATTGTGGGGGGGACCGCCACGCATATCGTGATGGTAGAAGGCGAAATGCAAGAAGTGGACGAGAAAACCTTTCTGGAAGCACTTCAGATTGCACATCGTGCGATTCAGGAGATTTGCCGTGCCCAGGAAGAACTGGTCAACCAACTGGGAGGTAAGAAAATCCGGGAGTACCCCCGTCCGGAAGAAGATGAAGAGATCCGTGAAGTGGTGGAGCGGGCGTCAGCCGATATGCTGGCGGTCTTTGAAGCGGCACTACCCAAGCAGGAGCGTCGGCGGCGCCTCAAAGAAATCAAAGAACGCATCCGCGAACAGCTCCCAGAGGAGAAACGGGAATCTCCACTGGTGGACAGGTACTTCCACGAGCTGGAAGCCCGCCTCATCCGGGATCTGATCTTTGAAAAGGGGATTCGCGTGGATGGGCGCAAACCCAACGAGATCCGCCCCATCTGGATGGAAGTGGATCTGCTGCATGCCACCCATGGATCGGCGTTGTTCACACGGGGTGAAACCCAGGCTTTAGCCACAGTCACAATTGGTGCCCGCTCAGAATTCCAGCTCATTGACACGCCGACCATCCAGGAGGAAAGCACGTTCATGGTGCATTATAACTTTCCACCGTTTGCCACAGGTGAGATCAAACCCATGCGCCCGCCTACACGCCGGGAAATCGGGCATGGCAATCTGGCGTTGCGTGCATTGAAGGCGGTGATGCCCCCGGAAGACGTCCTGCCTTATACCGTGCGAGTCGTGTCGGATATTCTGGAATCCAATGGGTCGTCGTCTATGGCAACGGTCTGTGCCGGCTCCTTAGCATTGCTGGATGCGGGCGTACCGGTCAAAGGACACGTTGCAGGCATTGCCATGGGTCTGTTGCTGGATCCAGACCGGCAACGCCATGTCATTCTCACCGATATTCTGGGCGATGAAGATCACATTGGCGATATGGACTTCAAGGTGGCGGGTACGCGCAATGGCTTAACCGCCTGTCAGATGGACATCAAAGTGCCGGGTATCTCGTGGGAGATTATGGCGGAAGCCCTCCTCCAGGCAAAAGAAGCACGGCTCCGTATCCTGGAGTTGATGGAGAAAGTGATTCCGGAGCCACGCCCCGAATTCAAGCCACACGCACCACGTACAGAAATCGTGTTCATCCCCAAGGAAACCATTGGCATCGTCATTGGTGCAGGCGGGCAGAACATCCAGGCAATTCAGCAGGAAACCGGTACGCAAATTTTCATTGAACCCTTAGAAGATCAGGGCAAAGTGTACATTACGGGTCCGGATAAAGAAAGCGTGGAAAAAGCCATTGAAAAAATCCAGAGAATTGCTGTCGTACCCCGTGTAGGGGAAGTCTATGAAGGTACAGTGAAGGAAATCTTGCCGTTTGGCGCACTCGTTGAGTTCCTGCCTAATCGTGTGGGACTCCTCCACATTTCTGAAATCGACTGGAAGCGTGTAGAACGCATTGAAGATTACTTCCGGGTAGGCGATACGATTCAGGTCAAGTTGATCGGGATCGATCCCACGGGTAAGTTCCGCCTGTCTCGCCGGGCTTTGCTTCCGCAGCCTCCACGTGCACCCCGTACGCAACGTCGGACCGGGCATAGTGCGGAGCGGAGTCCAGGACACGGCGGAAGAATCGCGACCACTGCAGGGGGTGGCGGTCGGCGTCCGCCCGGAGCGCGCCGCCATCATTCGCGTGCGACCAGCCGCCTGTACAATTTCCGCGATGAGAAGTATTCCTGAGGGGGACGTAAATCTGAAGGGAAGGCGTACACAGGTTGGGAAGAGAAAATGGCTACGAACAGCTCAGGGATAGCCGATGTGGCGCCCCAGCACAGCGATACCCAATCCTTAGAAGCACTGCGTGCGCTGGTTTTGGCGCGTGCTCCACAACGCTGGACACTGGTTGTGCATCGGAGTCCGGATGGCGATGCCTTGGGCAGTGCCCTTGCCCTCGCCCTGTTCTTGCGTAAGTGGTACACTCGCCACCTCAATCGTTCAGTAGAGATTGTGGTGTTGTCGCCTACGCCTGTTCCTGCTTATTACTGGTGGTTGCCCGGTGCCCAAACCTATTTGCAGGAGGTGGGCGCACTTTCCCAGGAGGCGCGAACCCGGTGGGTCCGCCAGACCGACGTGTTTGTCTTCGTGGATTTTAACGACCTGAGCCGATTGGAAGACCTGGGCGAAGCCATCGCACAAGCTTTGGCAACCACCCACGAAGACGGGCGTCCCATAGCTGTCCTGGTTGACCACCACGAAAACCCACGTGTGGAAACGGATTTTCGTCTTTGGTCGCCAGACGCCGCCGCCACCGCGCAGCTCATGTGGCAATGGCTTGTGACCTGGGATTCCTCGCTGATTGACCGTGAAATCGCCACATGCATCTACACCGCATTGATGACGGATACGGGCAGCTTCCGGTTTGGAACCACCACACCTGAAGTCCACTATCTGGCTGCCCGCCTGCTGAGCTATGGCGTTCAGCCCGACCTCGTCTACCAGAAGATTTACCACACCTTTTCGTACCATCGCCTTCAGTTTTATGGTTTTTGCCTGCTGGCACGCCTTCGTTATTTGCCCTTTTTTCGGTGTGCCTATTTAGTGGTATCGGCTGAGGATTTGCGTCGCTTTCGGATTGGGGCAGGCGAAACGGAAGGACTCGTCAACTATACACTGACGTTGCAAAATGTGGTGTTGGGCGCGTTACTCATTGACCGGACACAACCGCATCACACGCGTCCCACGATTCGCCTGTCGTTACGGTCGACGGGCTCACTTCGCGTAGATGAACTGGCGGTGCGGTACTTTAACGGGGGTGGACATGCCAATGCCGCAGGGGGTGTACTTCATATGCCACTTACTGAGGCAGAAGCCTATTTTCTGGATGTGCTCAAGCGGGAATTTCCCCGGTGGACACAGCCCATAACCAGTTCTTCCGACTGATTGGACGTGTGTGTGTGTGTGCGTGTGCGTGCTACTGGTTGGCAGATCTATCCTCTTTTGGGATTTGTGTGGGAATTGTCCCGGGAACTGGCATAAATTTTGCATAGGAGGGTAGATGACATGGCGGTGAAACAACGAATGCGTACGGATACCAGCAATTGGGCAGGACTGCGGGACGAGCAGAATGGACGGCAGGTGGGGCAGGTGGGTGCAGTCCGCCAAAGTGGGCGTGGGCGCAGGTGGCGTCGGCGCCTCCTCGCAATTGCCATTGCGCTGCTTCTGGTGGGGGCAGGTGTATTCTGGTGGGGGACAGGCAGGATTGTTTCGGGCGCACTCTATGTCGCGCAGCGCCAGCTGGCTGCCGATAGTATTTTCTTAGCGTGGGAGCGGATCCTGTGGTTGCCACCCTATACGCTGATTATTCGGGGCATTCATATGCATCGGGATTCTGCCTTTGATGTGTTTGTGGACCGTGTAGCCCTTCGGATTCGGTGGCAATCTATCTGGAAGGGCATTTTTCGCGTGCACAGTCTGACTGTTCAGGATGTGGAGGGGATGGTCTGGCTTTTCCCGATCGCCTCGGATACCGTTGATTCTGCACCTGATACCCCTTCATCTGCCTTAGCTGAACCGGTGGATTTGCCGCCGGTTCAGCTGGATCGCTTGATTCTCCGGGATGTGTCCTTGACGGTGATGCTAACCCGCGAAGATACGCTCAGTCGTCTGGCTGGTTTTCAGATGGGGATTTATCGGGTGTGTACCGGGGGTTCATCCCTGACCATAGACTCCCTGACGTTGCGCGCTCGCCAGTTGCACGTATGGAGTTTTGCCGACACAACGGAAACACCTCCGTCTGATACGCTGTGGGCGTGGTCCTGGCTGGCGGTTCTTCCCTCCGGAATGCACGTCGGGATTGCGCGTATTCGTGTAATAGTGGACACCTTTAGTTTTACACAGGTGGATTCATCCGGGTTGGTGTATGGGGAAGACAGTGTGTGGGTTCGTCGGGCGCCATCCACTTTGTCCTACTCAGGACGTACTTCCATGGAGGTTAGTCAGTTGCGGGCTATCCTGGATGAAATTGCCTTCAGCGCTGATTCATTCACGGTGACCAGAGTAAGTCTTGAAGCAGCAAAACCTGCACTGAGTGTGTCGGGTGCACTTTCTGCGGATATCGTGCGCCAGACCTTAGCTGTGCCCCAGCTCATTGTCCATACGCCTGCATGGACGATGCATTATGCTGGCTGGCTGAATACCCGACAGCCCATAGTGCGCACCACCGATCCGCTTGCACACATAGAAGGCTGGCACGCGTTGCACATAGAGACTGACGCGGGAGATTCACTGTGGCACTGGCTGAGCCAGTGGGCAAACTTTCTGGGTCAGGACCTGGACAGCCTCCTCTATGGTGTCGCGACACTTCCCGCCAGCAAATTGAATCTTGCTGTACACACCTGGGGAGGAACCCTTGCCATTGCCTGGCATCTTACGCTGCGTTCGGGCGAGGGCAAACCTGTGCTGGATAATCAGAACTTTGTGGTTGCCCAATGGGAAAGTCATATCTCAGTGGATTCACTGATGCGTGGGGGTGTCCTTCCTGTGGCAGGCAGGGTTCACGGCGCACTCTTCATTGCACCGGGGTTGCAGCGGTTTTGGCAGGCGTGGGTTACCCAACCACTGGACAGCGTCTGGCAGGGGTGGTGGACCGCCTTCACGCCTGCGTACTGGTCGTGGCACGGCGGGATTCACAATCAAACCCTTACGCTGTGGCACAGACTGTGGTTGGGAACTGCCCACTTTCAATTTCATACCCGGTATATCCATGGAATGCACCCGGAGGTGGTTGCCCAATGGACAGGCAGTGCAATAGGGTTGCCTTCACCGGTTCAAACCCGGGTGGATTCACTCACTGGTACTTTGACCCTGACGCTTAATCAAGATTACACCCTTCAGGAGAGTCAAGCCGAGCTGGTCGCCCATCATGTTTCCAGTCCCTATTTACGGGATTCTGTGAATTTTCGGCTGGTGGGCGAATTGCATTCTTCTATCTGGCATCTTTCGTTGTGGCTGTATGGCAGAGATGTTTTTCAGCAGTTGATTTTTACGATGCATGGCACACAGGAAGCATTCTTTGTTCGTGGACAGGGTCAGGGTTCTATCACATGCCAGGCGTCTATGCCCCATGGATGGAACGCCCTGCCCATCCCTGTCCATCTCCATCCGCTGGAAACCCATTTTCGCTTTCAATGGCGGGAGGATGCCTTCAGCCTGACGTGGGATCTGGCAGAAAGTCAGGTTCGCTTAGATACGGTTATGCAATCGCTGGCAGGGACAATGGGAGGTATTCGGTGGACAGCTCCGGACTCCCTGAGCCTGTGGCTGGCAGGTTCAGGAATGGATGCGTCCTTTCAGGCGGCACATCTCACGGCACTCACGGCATTCTTAGAGGAGAACCCACTGTGGGGCTTCTTTCCGGCTCAACCCCTTCCATCTGGACAAATTGCATTCCATCTGAATCTGGAATCTGTGCCCGACGTGCTGATTGCCCAGTTATTTCCGGATCTTCGGGTGGAGGCACCCGTTAAAATCCGGCTCAATGTGGCAGATTCAATAGTTCAGGCTCAGGCGCGCCTCCAGGAACTGTGCTATGCGCCCGGCGAAATCTGTGCGTCCAATTTGATGCTGGAAAGTCAGATTGCCCCAGGACGAACCCACTGGCAAGCACTGATCCACCAGATCACCTTGCCCGCCCTGGATACGTTAATGAACTGGCATGTGCGCTGGCGGGGAGACAGCCTGCTGGGCACCCTCCACCTCAAAACCCATTTTGCGCACACCACCCAGCCCTTTGTCTTGCAATTTGCTGTGTATCGGTCAGGGACTTTCTGGCGAATGGGCATTGACTCAATGGTCTTTCCCTACGGTGAAGAGCAATGGTATGCCGTGCCCGCTTATTGTATGGCGGGTCCGGGCGCCGTGTGCATTCCCGACCTCTTCCTGACCAATACCGAAGGGACAGCCTCCCTGCGCTTTGCCCTTCAACCCGACGGGTACTACGCTTTACATGTAGATAGATTTCACCTCACACCCTTGCTCCGGACGTTCGTCGCACCCTACGTGGGAATGGATCTGGCGGGCAGACTCTCAGGACATATCCGCGTGGACACATTGCTTCAAAAAGTCGCGGTAGATTCTATTGTACTTCGTGCGGTGCGCCTGGATACCATGCTATTGCCTGTATGGCGGCTGGCAGGCGCTTACGATCTGAAGCGCCAAACCGGAACTGTTCAACTTATTCAACAGGATGCGAACCGCCATCAGGGCGTGCTGATGGGTCGGGTCACCCCGAACCAGGTCGTCCTCACGATGGATTCGTTTGGGATTCACTGGCTCCAGCCTTTCTTAACCGGGATCCTGGATTCGTTCGCAGGCTTCCTCACCACGGAACAGCCCATTGTAATCCATCTTGCCTCTGGAGGGGAAGCAATCAACGACCTGAACGGAACAATCCAAATTCAGGGTTTGCACTTTCATGTTGATTTCACGGGTGTAACCTACAGTGCAACGGGTAAGGGAATTTTGACTGGTGATAGCCTTCAGTTGCGCCTGGTTTTGACCGATCCGGCAGGCAGACTTGCCCGTGCTCAGGGGGCTGTGCACTTTCAGCCCTTTACCTATTCGGTCAGCATCACAACGCGAGATGTGCTGGCGATGGCAACCACTGCCGAACAAAACCCCGACTATTATGGCGTGGCACGGATCGGCGGAACCGTCCGGCTGTATGGCGACCTCTCCACATTCTGGATTGCCTTAGAGGAAGTTACGCCAATCCGTCCTTCCGAATTAACCATGCCCATTTACACGGGTCCTTACGTTTCGGAAGAAGACTGGATTCGTTTTCGTCCGCGAAGCACGCCAGCCAATCAGAATGTTCAGAGTGCTGGCAAGCGACAGTCCACCCAGGACCAATCCGCCAGTTCAACGGAACAACAGGCTTCTACGGGAGCGGATACCGACGAAGGTGAGGCATTTGGCGTGGGCTTTCGGGCAACGATCCATCTTTCGGATGCGTTGACGCTGGTCATTCCGTTTGACCCACCCACGGGCGACGTACTGCAGGTGGCGGGCACCGGCAATATAGAACTGGAATACCTGCCCGATGGACGATTCGCTATGCGTGGCATTTATCAGATTCAGAGTGGCAGTTACCGGTTTAACTACAGTGGCTTGATTGTCAAGGAGTTTCAAATTGCCGAGGGGACGATTCGGTGGACAGGCTCCCCTTACGACGGACTGCTGGACCTCATCGCTGAATACCGCCAAAAGACCACGACCTCAAACCTGGCACTCTACCAGCAGCAACAAAGTGGGGGGCAAGCCAGCGAGCTGCCCCGGTATGTTACTGCCATCGTCCGAATGCATATGCAGGGTACGCTTGCGCAACCCACCCTTGCCTTTGAACTGGATATTGTGGAGGCGGAGCGCGATCCGCGCCTCGCAACCATTGTCCGGGCAATCAATGCCAATCCTCAGGAGCGGGACTACCAGGTGTTCAGTTTGCTGGCAATCAATCAGTTTGCACCTCCACGATATGCAGGTGGGGGGGTTGTCGCGGGCGCCTCCAACGTGTACCAGACAATGAGCCACTTCATGTCCCAGCAATTGACGTCGCTGGCGCAGGAACTCCTCGGCGATGAATCCCTGCAACTCACTGTTGGCTACCAGAAAGGCAAAGAAGCCACCGGACAAAAAGCCGTTGCCGTAGAAGTGGGCATTTCCAAAGCATTGTTCGGACAGCGCATGGTAATAGACATTGGCGGGACGATGGTCCGTGCGCATGAGGGCAGTCAACTGTCCGGAACGATGCAACTGGAGTATTTGCTGACGAAAGATGGGAGGTGGCGCTGGCGCCTATTCTCGCAAATGCAGGAGGGGGCAGCCGGCCAAAAGGTTTACTATACGGGGATGGGTTTGCGGTATGTCCGCCATTTTGAAAAACTCTTCCGTACGAAGCAAAAGAAAAAGCAAGCCAGCCAAAACGAAAAAGCCAATCGCAACACACTTCAGAACAGACCAATCAGGGAGGAAGAAGAGCAGGAAAACCCATAACAAAGGGTGTTGTGCATGCGTGTTCGCGTCGGGGGTTTTCGGGCGTTGTGCCTGGTGCTGAGCGGATGTTGCCTGATAGGACTGGAAGACAGAGAATTTTCTGACTCCAGCGTGGGATTTGCGCGATGGGCAGTGAACATTGCAGAGCCGTCGGCACTGTGTGGCGGGCTTACGCCGGCAAACGCGCAATATAGCTGGCGGGGGCAACTACCCGGGGAGACAGACAAGCGGGAGGCGGGCAAGTCCTCAGTCCGAAAAAAAGATTGGCTTGTGTTTCGGTTGCGCGTAGTGTGGGTGGGTAGTTCGCCGGTGGATTCAGCCCGGTTATGGCAGGGGTTAGCACGGCTTGCCCGTGCTTTGAAGCCCCACCGTGTTTGTTTTCGGCTGGTGGAAGTGGTTCAGCGACGCGATCCATTCCTGGAGGAAAAGCAATTTTTTGGGAAGTGGCGCTGTCCCTCAGATTTGCCAATGCTGCCTTATATGCGGTTGGGCAGTCACCTGCGCCTGTACTATTCCGATTCGGTAGCACTAACATTGATGGTGTTGCCCAATTTGTGCAATCGGGGAGTGGTGGCGTATGGCTGGACACCCGCTGTACGCCAGGACGTTGTCCATACTGGCTTGATTGCCCATGAACTGGGGCATTCCTTTGGACTCCAGCACACACATCTGGGCATTACCGAGAGCCGACGATGCACCGAGTGGGTCTGGGCAATGCACACGGCGGGGCGGAACCCCGCCTGTCAGCGGGGTGGCGATGGCATTTGCGATACCTATCCCTCACCCCTCTACTATGAAGGTGTCGATCCTCATACGTGCCAGTGGGATGGACAAACCACTGCCAAAACACTGTGTGCACCCTTAGGGAAGGATTCGCTGTTGCGCCGTCGGTTTCTGGACTCCCTGAAAGCAATCGCCGATCGGCTACCAAACTCATTTGTCACCAACGTTATGTCGTATGTGCCCTTAGTGCATTGCATGCGTTCGTTTACTGAGGAGCAGGGGTTTCGGATTCGCCGTGCCCTCCTTCAGCAATATGTCCGGACGCTCGTGGGTGTGTACCGGCGCCGTCCACCTCGGGGAATGTGTTTTGGGACAGACAAATAAGGGATGGTTGACTCGCTTTGCAGAGTATCATGGTGGGCAGAACTGCCACCAGTCGCGAATGTATGTGGAACAATTGGTTCCAAATCCACCGAACAATCCCAAACCAGGGACATAGGCAAGTGGTAGATTGTTTCGGGGTCCGCCAGGGAAGGCGTTTAGTGGAACCCATTGTCCTCCTATCACGTCGTAGTAGTAGTACTGACTTGTGCAGATGCAGCAGCAGGGGGTCAAGCCACCTGTTACAAGGATTTTTCCTGAGGGCAATGCCACTGCCCAGCTGTCATACTGGTTTACAGGGTAATTGGGCAGTTGTGTCCAGGTCCCGGTAGATAAGTCGTAGCTGTAGAAATCGGAGGAGCAGGTTCCGGATTGTGTTCGTCCCGTGCCCATGTATAATTTTCCGTTCCAGTAAGCAATGAAAGGCATTTCCCGTCCCCCACCAGGGTATACAGCCAGGAAACTCCAGGTATTGGTAATCGGGTTGTAGCGCCAGACCGTGTCAGAACGCACGCCATTTGCCAGCAACCCACCAAAGATATACCCGTATCTGCCGTCGGATGTGCCGGCTGCGCCCTGGCGCCCGGCGGGCAGAGGCGCCACTGCCTGCCACTGATCGGTCGCGGGAATATACCGGTAAACCGCACTGTAATAAGTTCCACATCCGTATCCGCCACCCCCAACGTAAATGGTGTCATTGATGACGAATGCAAATGGAATTCCCCCGCCTACGTCGGCAGGCATACTGGCTTTCTGCGTCCAGATACCTGTGCATGGGTCCCACTCCCACCAGTCCTTGTAGCAATTTGACCCCACATCCCCTGCTCCAAAGTATACTTTACCCCCTGCAGCGGCGATGATCTGGTTATTGCGTCCGGCAATAGAATAGGGGGGAGAGGGCAGCTGAGTCCAGCTGTTGGGCAGAGCATCGTCGCAGTAATCGGGTCCAAGGGTCTTGACTGCTACAACATTGGATTCCAGCAGGCTACCGCAGGGAGTTTGAGCCTTGACGCGATAATAGTACCAGGTATTGCATTGAAGCCCTGTAACGGTGTAGTGAGTGGCGGTATCTACATTGAAGTTTTGGTATCCGGGCACATAGTTTGTGAAAGTGGGGTCGGTTGCGACATCCAGCAGGTACGTAGAGCCGGGAGGTGCGCCTATCCAGTTGGCGTCAAAGGAAGTAGCTGTGATGTGGGTTGCAGGAAGTGCCTGGAAGAAGGGTGCTGAGCCTGTGGAGGCGGTTGCCACAACACGCCATGTACCTGTTGCTGTATCCCAGTACTCATACCATTGGCAATCCACATTGAAGATCAGTAAGGAATGAGCGGGTACAGCGATTGCGTTGCGCTGTTGGGTGGTGAGACGTGGGATCAGGATTCCCTTAGAGGTATCCCATATTTCCAGGCGTGCGGAGGGATGGGGACCAGTGGTGCCAATGCCTACATTTTGGGCAAACAAGTGGTCAGAACAAAGCAGAATCATAACAACACTTTTGAAGAATGCCGAGACAGAGGGAGTGCGTTGCATGGTTGATGGATTTGGGAGGTAGGGAATGATGATGAGTATACGGAGGTGGTTCAATCAGGCGGTCGTCATCAGCTAAGTTATATGGTTTCGGTGTGAAGTGCGGAAATTGGGCGGCGAAGGTTTTCAAAAAAGAAGCCACTTTATGTGTGATTTTGGTTTGTAATTATCTGGTTTTCAGTTATTTTTTGTGCTATGTTGTTTTCAGATTGGATAGGGGCGTTATGGCGAGTCAGATTCTGGCATTTAGGATTTTGCAATGGTGCATGTGGTTGTTTCGGTTGAGGTGAGGGTAATGGTTGAAGCATTGTTTGTCGGAATACGGTCTGCTGGAAGTGATCATAGCCAGAAAATGAAGGGCAAGCAGGTGCAAAGAAATGTGCCATCTGGCAGAGATACCGGATAATTTGGGGAAGAGAGAAACAGACTGTAAGCGCTGGGCGTCTGACTTAGGGTAGTGTTATCTCTTAATGAGAGGAAGGCGAATTTGGGGAACTTTTTCCGCCCCGGAAACCGTTATATCGTGAAAAGTTTCCTACGTTTCCAAAGTTTCCCGGACACGCCAAAACCAGAACCAATGCGAGAAAAAATCCTTCAAGCAGCCGAAGACCTCTTTCTCCGCCATGGCGTCATCGCCGTCAGTATGGACGACATCGCGCGCGAACTGGGCATCAGCAAAAAGACCCTCTACAAAGTGTTTCCCTCTAAGGAAGAACTGGTTCGGGAAGCCGTCGCACGTCGCTTCCAGCGAATCGTCACCGCCATTGAGCAGTTCAAAGCAGAAAGCACTTCACCCGTGGAAGAACTGGCAAAGATTCAGGGATTGATGTTTGAAAACCTCAAATACCAGAAGGAATCGCCCATCTATCAGTTAAAGCGGGCGTTCCCGGAAATTGCCCAGTGGCTGCTCTCGCATATGCGGGACTACATCATCAGTTATCTGCGCGATAATATTGAGCGGGGCAAGCAGGCAGGCTTGTACAAATCCGAGATTGACGCTGAGTTTGCCAGCCGACTGTTCTATGCCGCCCTGGTGGGTTCTACCGAACCAGACATTTTTCCCACGGACCAGTACCCCTCGGCACAGGTGTCCCAAAAAATCCTGGAACTGTTCATGCAGGCATTGCTCACGGAAAAAGGCAAACGGATATGGCAAGAAGTACGTGGCTAATTGGCTGGATAGCTGGATTCCTCGCCTGGGCACAGCCCCAATCCCAAACCCTGACATTAAACCAGGCAATCCAGATCGCCCAACAGCAGAACATCCAGGCGGTCGCTGCCCGAACACGCGTCCTGCAAGCCAGAAAGAAAGTGTGGGAAACCACCGCCATCGGCTTACCGCAGATCCAGCTAACGGGCAACTACCAGTACTTTATTGACCTGCCCGTGACGCCCGTGCCCGCCCGAATCTTTAACCCATTAGTGCCCGAAGACCAGTACCTCTACCTGAAGTTCGGGCAGGACCAGAAGATGGAATTTGGCATCCGCGTAACCCAGCTCATCTTCAGTGGCAGCTACATCGTGGGTATTCAGTCGGCAAGGACCTATCAGCAAATCAGCAAGCTGGCAGAAGAAAAGACCTATCAGGAGCTGCGCAAAGCCGTGGTACAGGCGTATGTGAACCTGGCACTCGTGGGAGCCATGCTCAGTGTGGTGGACAGCCAGCTGGCAACCGGCAAACAACAGCTCAATGAACTGCAATACATGCATCAGGAAGGACTGGTAGATAGCCTGACGGTCGCCCAATTGGCGTCCCAGGTAAGGCTGCTGGAAATAGAGCGCGAGAACCTGGTTCGGCAACGGCAGGTGGCTGCACAGATGCTCAACGTTTTACTGGGCAGAAGTCCAGACGAACCGGTCCAGATTCTGTACTCGCTGGAAGCACTGGTAGAACCCCGCATAGACACCGCCTTCAACCCACAGCAGCACATTGACTACCGCATAGCGCTCAACCAGGTCCGGGCGCAAAAACTGCAGGTCCGCTACGTACAATCGCAGGCATTACCCACCATCTCTGCCTTCTGGATGGGTAGCAAGTATGCCTACAGCGGGAAGACTTTTGACTTCTTTGACTCGGGCAAGGAGTGGCAGTGGCAGAGTCTGGTGGGCGTCCAGGTGAATTTCCCCATCTTCACCAGTGGACGGCGCCACGCCCAGTACCAGCAAGCATTGCTGGACTACCGCCTCAGCCAGCTTAAAGCAGAGCATACGCTTCGCCAGTTGCGCGCGCAATTCAACAAGACTTACGCCGACTACGTCCACGCCTACGAAAAATGGCTGTGGAGCCAGCAGGAAGTCCAGCTGGCAGAAGAGCGGCTCCGCCAGGCATACGAAAAACTCAAGGTGGGCGAAGGCTCCTCCACCGATTTCCTGCTGGCACGCCAGGACCTCTACCGGGCTCAGCAAACCTATCTGCAAAACCTTGCCCAGCTGGTCATCCTGCAGGAAACGCTCAAAACCATGATGCAATGAAGGGAAACGAGCCTTACCTGTGCATCCTTCCAGTTTATGCCACTGTGTGGTCGGGTGGGTTGCCAGACTCGCAGCCAGATGAGAGTATATGCAGCACTTTTCAGGATACTGGAGCCGGGGGTCTACTGACCAGAAGCGTTTCAGGAGTGGCTGGACTGAGGTGTCGCAGGATAATCTTTCTGGCTGGATGCGTCAGAGGGCAGTTGCACAGGGATGAGTGTACTTCGGGTTCAACGGCTCCCATCTCCGTCACCAGGTCCATGCGTGTACGTGATAGGAACGGGCTGGGTCACCGCCACAGGATTCTGGAGGTGTTCCGTGGAAGTGGGTTTGTGCTCAAATCTACAGCGATGGTGATACGTGGGGTGATTTTGGGAGTGATTGAGTTCATGGTTGCTGGACTTGTTTCAGGTTTGGGGTATTCAGGCGGGTGGACGGGCTTTGGAAGCCCAGGTAACAGTGTGGTTCTGTTTTTTCTGGCTGTAGTTTTAGCGGTCCTGGTGTCTGGATGCTCCAGTCTGGAAGCCACACTGCGAATCAGCCGCTTTGCAGGCGGCACCGTCATTTCGCTTGAAGGCGGCATGGTGTGATGGAGGCGTGCAGGATGAAAAAATTCAGGTTGCAATGAAGGTGTTGCGCCTTGTTCTGGCTGTAGCGGTGGCAGTCCTGGTGGCTGGGTGCTCCTCACATAAGTCGCACGACAGGTCAGATACTTCGCAGGCGGAGACTGTCCTGCCGCTCATTAAGCCCATTCGCGTGGCACCGCAACCCTTTGACTACTACGTGGTGGGCACAGGTCAGGTCACCACCGATAAAGCCGTCCAGATCTTTCCGGAAATTGGCGGCAGGATTCTGCGGGTCTATGTCCGTGAAGGCGACTTCGTGCGGGAAGGCACGCCTCTGGTCAAACTGGATGATCAGCCCCTGCGCGACCAGCTCCAGCAGGTGCAGGCACAATACGACCTGGCAAAAGCCCACTACGAAAAAGTGGAGCGACTCTGGCAAAAGGGTATCGGAAGCGAAATCCAGTATCTGGAAGCCAGAACACGAAAAGAAGCCCTGGAAGCCCAACTCAACCTGCTCAGGAACCAGCTGGCAAGAACGGTGGTAAAAGCACCTTTTTCAGGCTACGTCCACCGTGTCTTTGCACGGGAAGGCGAGCTGGGTGCCCCGCAAAAGCCACTGGTGACGTTGGTGGGCAACGGTTCCATCTATGTGGACGTTTATGTGGCAGAACGCTTTGTAAAAGACATTCGGCGCGGGCAGAAAGCACTGCTGGACTATTCCGCCATTGACTGCCAGGAGACGGGCACCGTGCTGTATGTGGGTCCGTACATAGACCCGCGCACGCGAATGGGCTTCGTGCGGATTCGCCGAACCGAAAAACACTGTCCTGTAGTGCCCAATATGAGTGTTTATGCCCGCATCATCACACGCCACTACGATTCAGCACTGGTGGTCCCGCTCTATTCCGTGATTGAAGATGCGGCAGGCAATCCCATGGTGCTGGTTCTCAAGCCCACTGACACCCAGGATACCTACGTACTGGAGAGCCGGTCCGTAACCCCCGATGTGGTAACCGAAGAAGCCCTGGTGGTCAGAGAAGGCATTCAGCCGGGCGAGTTGATTACGGGCAGAGAAACACGTGCCCTGACGCCCGGTCAAACCGTCCGTATAGAAAAAAATTAACCTTACGATGACAGAAAAGGCAAAGGCATTATTACGGGAATTCGGACTGACGACCTGGGCACTCAAGCATGCCAAGGTCGTGGTACTTATGACCTGGTTTGCGCTCATTGCAGGTTTCTGGCTTTATCAGACCCTGCCCAGAGAGAGCTTTCCCGATGTATCCTTCCCGGAAGTGTATGTAACCGTGCAGTATCCAGGTTTTACGCCCGAAGATATTGAGCGCATGATCACCCGCAAAGTAGAAAAAGAACTCAAAAAAATCCAGGGTATCAAAGAAGTGCGCAGTGTGGTCAAGACGGGCGTCTCCATGACCGTCGCCAAGTTCTCCTACGACTATGACATGGACGATGCCTATGACCGCGTCAAGGAAAAGGTGGATGAGCTCTATGGCAGTGGTGAGTTGCCCGCCGACCTACCACGCCGTCCCACTGTGATGAAGCTGGACATCTCGGAAGTGCGTCCTGCCATGCAGGTAAACCTGTTTGGCGACCACGACCCGGCACAGCTGCGCCAGTGGGCGGAAGACCTCAAAGACCGCATTGAAGTGCTCAAAGAAGTTAGCTCGGTGGACATCGTCGGTGTAGAAGACCGAGAAGTGGCGGTGCTGGTGGATGTGGCTGCGCTTGCCGCCCACCACATTCCCATCATGCAGGTGGTTCAGGCGATTCGCAACGCCAACTATGCGGTGTCGGCAGGACTGATGCGTAACAACGGGGTCGTATTACCGTTGCGTGTGGCAGGCGACGTGCAGTCACTCCAGGAACTGGAAAACATTGTCGTGCGCCAGACGCCCCAAGGCGTCATCCGCCTGAAAGATATAGCACAGGTGCGCTTCCAGCTGGAAGAACCCGAGAGCTTCGCACGCCTCTATGGCAAGCCCGTGGTGATGCTGGTGGTGAAGAAACGAAAAGGTGCCAACCAGATTGAACTCTCCAGAAAAATCAGGGCGCTGATCCAGGAATTCCGGTCCAGCCTGCCCGAAGACGTCAATATCACCATTGCAGGCGACCAGTCTGAACACACCCTCCATCAAATCTCCAACCTTGAGAACAACATCATTGCGGGACTCATCCTGGTACTGCTCATCATGACGCTCTTCATGGGCTTTCGCAACGCCATCTATGTGGCGCTGGCGATTCCCTTCTCCATGCTCATTGCCTTCATCGTGCTGTACGTGTCGGACATTACGCTGAACACGCCAGTGCTGTTTGCTTTAGTGCTCGCACTGGGTATGCTGGTGGACAATGGTATCGTCATCGTGGAGAACGTGTTGAAATACCGTGAGCAGGGTTACGACCTGTTTTCTGCCGTGCGCTATGGCGTGGGCGAAGTGGCAGTGCCCATCATTACTTCCACGGCGACGACCGTGGCGGCGTTCATCCCCCTGGCATTCTGGCCCGGACTCGTGGGCAAATTCCTGTACTACCTGCCCATTACGCTGATTGCCGTGCTGGCAGGTTCACTGCTGGTGGCGCTGGTGGTCAACCCCGTCTTTATTGCCCGCTATTCCGGACTTCAGGACAAACTGGGCATGAACAGGGTGAATCACACAGTCCGGTGGGTGTTCTGGACAGTGCTCTCTGTGCTGGGGCTGACAGGCATTGGGCTGTACGTAGCGGGCAAGCTACCCGTTCCAGACTACCTTTTGCCTTTAGCTATCCTGCTGGTGGTGATCAGCATCTCCGTGATGCTCTACCGGTGGCAACTGCACAAAGTGGTGGATTGGTTTCAGAACCGGGCGCTCACCTGGCTGGAAGACCGCTATGCCATCACGTTGGCAAAATTGCTCACCACGAAAGGGGCGCTGGGCATCGTGGCAATGGCTGTCATATTACTGGTGCTGGGCGCTGCCGGAATCGCGATCCGCAAACCTGTGGTGCACTTCTTTCCGGACGCCGACCCCGACCAGGGCTACGTATTCATTGAGTTGCCCGAAGGAACGGACATCCACATCACCGACACCTTCACCCGACAGGTGGCGGAGCGCATCTACACTCTTATCCGGCAAAAGGGTTACGATACGCTGGGCGTTACGTCCGTGATTGAACAGGTGGGCAAGGGCGCCTTTGACCCCACGAAGGGCATCCAGCCCGGCAGAATGGAAAACCGCGCCAAAATTACCATTGACTTTTCGCTGGACCGCTTCCAGAAGGGTTTGCTGGCGAAGGACGTCCTCCGCGAAGTGCAGGCGGTGCTTCCGCATCGGGCAGGCGTGGATATCTACCTGGGCAAGCGTGAGCACAAGCCGCCCATGGGCTATCCCATCAGCCTGGAACTCTACGGCGACGACTACCACCAGCTCTACGCCTTCGCCCGCTACCTCAAACATTATTTTGACTCGCTCCACATCCCGGGGCTGCTACCCCTCCAGATGGACGTGACACGGCGTACGCCCCGCCTGACCGCACTCATCCAGCGCCAGCTCACCGACATCTACGGACTTTCAGTCCGGGATATTGGTCTGACGCTGCGCACCGCCATTTACGGTACCGAAGCTGGCGAACTCCACCTCTATGGCGACGACTATCCCATCAACGTGCGTCTGCAAAAGCCAGAACGCTATCAGTTTGGTGCACTGGGACAGCTGCTCGTCCCCACAATGGACCGCCAGCACCTCCTGCCGCTGTCGGCAGTCGTTTCCTTCCAGCACGAAGAAGACTTCAACGCCATCTATCGCAAAAACCAGAAACGCTACATCCTGCTGTATGCCAACGTGGCTCCCGGCGGATACGGCGCACCACAGATCATCCAGATTATGCAAAAGCACCTGCGCGAGCAGATTCGCGTGCCTGCCGGCATCACCTACCGCTTCACTGGCGAGCAGGAAGAAATGAAAAAGAACATTGACTATCTGTCTAAGGCAATGCTCATTGCCCTGTTCTTGATTCTGATGATCCTCATCCTGGAGTTCAACTCCTATCTGCAGCCGTTTATTATTCTGACGACAGTGGCGCTCAGTGCGGTTGGCGTGCTGTGGGGCTGGGCGCTCTCGGGCGCCGACATCGTCATTCTCATGATGATGATTGGCATGATTTCGCTGGCGGGTATTGTGGTCAACAACGCCATTGTTCTGGTGGATTATACCAACCTGACTATTCAGCGCCTGCTCAAAGAGCGGAATCAGGCGAAGCCTGACCGGACGCTGGTCCGCGATGCCCTCGTGCATGCGGGCAGGATGCGCCTGCGCCCCGTCCTGCTTACTGCCATCACCACCATTTTGGGCATGTTCCCCCTTGCTATTGGCTTGAACATAGACTTTGTGGGACTGCTCACACGCCTGCAGCCCAGCATCTACCTGGGTGGCTTCAGCTACGCCTTCTGGGGTCCACTGGCACAGACCGTAATCTACGGGCTGTGTTTTGCCACGGTGTTGACGCTGATGGTAGTCCCGGCACTCTACTATTTGCTGTGGCGGGGCAGGGGGAGTAACCTCTCCTGACCCATCATTCCTCCTGGGCAGAGGAGATTCCCTTTTGCAGCAACTGCTCGCCGCTGGGCAACAATCCAGCCACGTCAGGGAGAAATTTTTCCCGGGTGAGGGACGCGTTTTCCCAATTGGAGGGCATTGTTTTCCTACCGATGGGCGTTTTTTCCCAACTGCAGGGCATTGTTTCCCAATTGGAGGGCACATTTTCCCGACCGGAGGGCATCGTTTCCGGATCGATGGGCGTTTTTTCCGGCTGCGGGGCGTTGTTTCCCGATCGGAGGGCGCATTTTCTCAGCTGTGGGACATTGTTTCCCTGGTGGGGGGGCGCGTTTTCCCAATTGGAGGGCATTGTTTCCCTACCGATGGGCGTTTTTTCCCGCCCGGAGAGCATGATTCCCAATTGGAAGTGCGATTTTTCCCAGTTAGAGGGCATCGTTTCCCAATTGATGGGTATTTTTTTCTCGGCTGAAGGGCAATTTCTTTCCTCAGCGGGTGTTTTGTCTTTTTCGGGGAGCAGTTTTTTGAGTTGATGAGTGCCTGTTCCCTCCGGAGTGGGAAAGTTTCCTGGCTTGCAGACATCTTCAGGTGGGAGCACGATGGTTCACGCATCTGGCAGTGTCAATCGTGCAGGTGGCGTAAGGAACTTCTTCACACGATTCTTGTGTTCAGGCGAGAAAGGGAGTGGTGAATGGCTCTGGCGCTGGACCGGATCTATCTGGGCGATTGCTTGGCGCTATTGCCGCAAATTCCGGACGCCAGCATAGACCTGGTGGTTACGGATCCGCCCTTTGCAATAGATTTTAAGGCGCGCAAAGCCAATTACAATCGGAAAGCCACTCGCGTTCTGGATGGGTATCAGGAGGTTTCCGCCGAGGAGTATTACGACTTTTCGGTGCGCTGGCTCCGGGAAGTCTATCGTTGTTTGAAGGAGTCAGGCAGTATTTATGTGGTGTCGGGCTGGACGCATCTGCGTGAGATTTTGAATGCGTTGCATGAGGTGGGTTTTCATCTGTTGAATCACATTATCTGGAAGTATCAGTTTGGCGTGTTTACGCGTCGGCGGTTCGTCACCAGCCACTACCATATTTTGCTTGGCGTCAAAAACCTGAAAAAGTACAAGTTCAACAAGATTGAGCATTATCCGGAGGATGTGTGGATCATCAACCGGGAATACTGGACAGGCAAAGTGAAGACACCCACCAAGTTGCCCGAGCGACTTGTAGAGAAAATGATTTTGTACAGCAGTGATCCGGGAGATGTGGTGCTGGATCCTTTTCTGGGATCGGGCACTGTGGCGGTTGTGGCAAAGAAGTTGAACCGGCGATACATTGGCATTGAAATCGTGCCGGAATACTATGAACTGGCATTGAAGCGGTTACAACAGGTTACACAACCTTTGTTCAGCTCGGTTACTCCGGCTGATTCGTGAACTTGAACGGGCGCTGGAATACCTTCTTCTTTTGCTTTCTCAGGCTGTTACGGGCAGCTGGGCGTTGTGGTACTGTTTGCCTGGACCGTACCCCCGGCATTCACAGCCTGATAATTGTACGTGCTGAACTGAAATGTAATGTTTTGCAGGGCGGGCGGGTTCACCGTAAGGATACTGCCCTGGTTGGAAAGAATAGAAGGTGCACAGCTGGTGCAGGGATTGCCAGAAGGATCCAGTTTGATGACGAAGATATCGGGACGGGGAGCACTGGAAGAGAGTCCGGGTGAAGCGGTATAGCCTGTGATCAGGAGTCCTCCGTCGCTGGTGTAGGTTACTTGCTGTCCCCAGTCGTGGCTACTGCCGCCAATGACGGCATCCCACAGGAGTGCGCCCATGTGGTCTAAAGCCACGACGTATACATCGTATCCACCGGCACCAAATGATTGCGTTGCCCCGACGAGTATCAGTGTGCTATCAGGAGTTTCTATCAGGTCCATGAAGATTTCGTCGTTGTTGCCTCCGATACGCTGAATCCATAGAATAGAATTGGCGGCGTTGTTGATTTTGGCAACCATGAAGTCATAGCCCCGAGAAGTGCCGTTGTCGTCTACGGTCCAGGCGACGACATAGTTGTTGTCCCACGTCTGGATTGCCCGAACCACCGTTTGATCCCAGGGTAGTGATGAGGGGATAACCACCTGAGCTCCAGAAAATCGTTTTGACCAGATTGGCGTACCTGACGCGGGATTAAACAATACGACGACGGGAAGGCGAGGCGAAGGATACACCAGTCCACCCAGCAAGACATACCCCAGATTATTGGGGACCACCGAAGTGAAACGTTCCTGTGTTGTGGTGTAATTCACCAGGTAAGACCAGTTTTGTGCATTGCCTGACGGCTGAATATTCAGGAAACGACCAAAAGAAATAGAGGGAGAACCCTGGGTTGCATTGGGCATCCAGCCTGTGAGGAGGTAGCCACCCGGTGGAAAAGGATACAGACTGATGCTTTGTGGACTTTCATCATAGGAGTTATTGCCGTGATGCACGAGGTATTTCCACTGGATCTGGCACTGGGTATCTACCTGGATGAGAAAGCCGCGATCCAGCGACGTGGTGGTTTTTTGTGCGCCCACGATGGTTACTTTAAAGATGGCTGGGTCAAAGATTGCATCATAAGCCAGTTCATCGGTGTTGGCAATTCCTATGGCACGTTCGCAGATGAGGTTGCCATCCGTATCTATTCGTGCGATGTAGATGTCAAATCCGCCGTTGGTAAAGGAGTTGGTGTAGCCAATGAGGAAATAGCCTGCGTATCCGGGGAGTTCTAAGGTGATGACGCCGTAGTCGTCTGCCGGTCCACCAATCGCTATGCAAAAAGAGTCCTGGAAAGATTGGCCTGGGTTAGTGCCGCCGCCTCCTCCGCCTCCGCCGCCTGAGCCAGGTGCGTTGCCCCCTGGACAAATGCATCCGATTTTACGCCAGGTGCCTCCACCCGTTGTGTCATAGGCTTCCAGACAAAAGGAGTCCACATTGAAAATCAGGAGGGCGTGGGCAGGACTGGCAATTGCATTTCGCTGGGAAGTGGTTAATCGTGGAATCAGGATACCGCGGAGGGTGTCGTAGATTTCCAGTCGGGCGGAAGCATGGGGTTGGGATGTCCCAATGCCCACATTTTGCGCATGGACGGGACTTCCTTCTGGTAGAAGGAGGAAACAAAGCAACATGCCCTGTAATGCACTCCAGATCTTTGCGTTTGCTTTCGTGTGCGTGGCGTGCTTCATGATACTGCGATTTTCTGGAGAAAATATCCGCTTGACCTACAAAGGTACTGGACGAAAAAGGGGCGGTGCGTGACGCGGACTGCATCGTTGTTGTTGGTGGTGGTGGTGGTGTGTCAGGCAAGATCTGTGCCCTTGCTTTTTGATCAGGGAGGTGTCTGGCTTGCTGGCTATGCGAAAGCTGCTTGTGCACAATGATTTTTGTTAAGGCTGAAAATGGAGGGGGGGACCGTTGGAGATTCAGGGAGGCGGGCAGATGCAGTCAACTTTTTGCGTGTCGGAATATTAAGTTGTGGTCGGCTACGTGATTGGCTGGCGAAAAAATCATGCTGTAGGATGTGGGCTGTAGGATGTGAGGCGTGTGCAGGTACCTGTGCAGCGTCTCTGACTGTGTGTCCGTGCAATCTGTAGAAATGCGGGAGTGTGAATTCGCTGGGTGTGGCAGCGCTGATTGCTCAAACGTATTGGAGTGCAATAGGCTGTGTGCCTGCAAGCGTTGCAATCTGCGAAGAATAGCAAAAAGAGCGCTTCAAGGAAGTGCCGGGTCTCAGGAAGGTTTGGTGGCAGAGAATGTCCTGGCAAGTGAATCGGGTATCCAGATTTCCCACATGCCGCGCAGGTCTTTGACGCGGAAGCCAGTTGCCCGGTCTTCAGGATAGTACTTGGCGAGTGCGGTCTGGATAGGCTGAGGGATATCCCTGCCTGGTATGCCATGGCATGTCAGGCAAAAGGGAGAAGGAATCCGAATGGGCAGGTACACGAGCCAACCCTGGAGGGAGTCGTGGTATTCGGCGACGGGCATTGGATTCTTGCCAGCGTTTACGGCTTCTAGGAAGGTCTGGAGGATTTGTCGGGCGTGTCCTTTTGCTTCGTTGTTGGGGTTGCGTGGTTTGTGTGTGAGTCGGCGGACGCGCACACCCCATTGCTGGCTAAGGCTGTCAATGATGGGAGATGCCTGAAGGTTGCAATAGCGGATGGCGTGCTCGGGCCCGGTGCGAAGGGCACGGACTACCTCCGCCTGCAGGTGCTGTGCGACGGTGCGGGCAATTTGGCGGGCGTAAAGGATGACGGAGTCGCGTACGGCTTGTGCAGAGGGTTTTTCCCTGTGGTGGAGGGCTGGTTGGGACGATGTGCTGGGTTGTGTGTCTGTGTGGTCGGCGGGTTGTTGTGGCTGGCAGCCTGCACTGAAGAGGAGCCATCCTGCCAGGACACTGATTCCTCCCGCGAGGTTTCCGGAAAAGGTTCTGGGCATGGCTGTGAATTTTTAGTGGGTGCGCCATTTGATGCTGCATCCGATAGCGGGTTTTTGCTGGGGCATTGGTGGTTCGCCTTTCAGGAGGCGTTCTAAGGCTTCGCGCAGGTCGGCGCCGGTAACGGGGATTGTATTGCTGGGTCGGGAGTCGTCAAATTGTCCGTGGTAGACCAGTTTCAGGTTTTGGTCGTAGACGAAGAATTCGGGTGTGCAGACTGCCTGGTATTTTCTGGCGACGTCCTGTGTTTCGTCAAACAGGTAGGGGAAGGGCAGGTGTTTCTTCCGGACGAGCTCTATCATTTTGTCGGGTGCGTCTTCGGGATAGCGTTCTGGGTCGTTGGGGTTGATTGCGATGAAGGCGATGCCTCGTGGCTGATATTCCTGGGCAACACGGATCAACTCATCCAGGATATGTTTGACGTATGGGCAGTGGTTGCACATGAAGATGATGACGGTGCCGCGTTCGCCTTTCAGTTCGTTCAGGGTGCGCATCTGGTTGGTGGCGGGTTCCAGCAGTTCAAAGGGGATGGCAGGTGTTCCCAGTGGGAGGGTTTCGCTGGCAAGTGCCATGACTCCGCTGTTTTTCAAACGGCTTTTTTGTTCCGGTAAAACCAGAAATTCTCTCCGGAAAGTTCCGTACCTTATCCTGAAAACAGGTTGCGTAAAAACGGTGTGGAAAGATGGTGCGAGTGCAGCAGGAGCGTTGGGTAGGGACGGTTGCCAATGGCTCGGGTACACCGGGGAGTACAGCCGATTTGAGGGGGGCGAGTTCAGCATCGGATACGCACGGTGCGTTGCTTGTGGAGTTTGGCGAGCTGGTATTTCATGAGGAGGCACAGCGTCAGTACTTACCGGCGTTTGCGTATGAAGCGTTGCAGGCTGTGATCCGAGGTGAGAAGGAGTTGACGCCGGAGATTGCGGATGTAGTAGCGGTGGGTATGAAGCGTTGGGCTCAGGATCGGGGTGCGACGCATTTTACGCACTGGTTTCAGCCATTGTCCGGTTCATTTGCACAGAAGCATGATACGTTTTACTGGTGGCGGAATCCTGAGGGTAAGCTCATAGAGACGTTTTCGGGCAGGGAGTTGATTCAGCAGGAGCCGGATGCGTCCAGTTTTCCCAGTGGTGGGATTCGGAGTACGTTTGAGGCGCGTGGGTATACGGCGTGGGATCCGACGAGTCCGGTGTTTATTTTAGCCACGGGAGGTACGCGTACGTTGTGCATTCCGTCGGTGTTTATTTCGTACACGGGAGAGGCGCTGGATTACAAGACGCCGTTATTGAAGTCCATAGATGCGTTAGAGAAGCGGGCGTTACCGATTGTTCGGTTGTTTTATCCGGAGGTGAAACGTGTTTATCCGACGCTGGGTTGGGAGCAGGAGTTTTTCCTGATTGATGAGGAGTTGTATTTGAGTCGTCCGGATCTGGTGCTGGCGGGCAGGACGCTGCTGGGTGCGTTGCCTCCGAAGGGTCAGCAGCTGGAGGATCATTACTTTGCGGCGATTCCGGATCGGGTTTTGGCGTTTTTGGCGGAGGTGGAGCGGGAGTGTGCGCGGGTTGGGATTCCGTTGCGTACGCGTCACAATGAGGTTGCACCTTCGCAGTATGAGTGTGCGCCGTGGTTTGAGCATGCGAACATATCCAATGATCACAATCAGCTTTTGATGGATTTGATGGATCGGGTTGCGCGTCGTCATGGGTTGCGTGTGGTTTTTCATGAGAAGCCGTTTGCGGGGATCAATGGTTCGGGGAAGCACAGTAACTGGTCGTTGATGACGGATACGGGCTTGAATTTGTTTGCGCCGGGTGAGTCGCCGCGTGAGAATTTGCTCTTTCTGGTCTTTTTTGTGAACATGTTGAAGGCGGCGAATGATTGGGAGGATTTGATTCGGGCGTCCATTGCTACGGAGGGGAATGATTTGCGGTTGGGTGGTCATGAGGCGCCACCGGCAATCATTTCGGTGTACATTGGTGAGGAGATGGAGAAGGTTTTGCAGACTTTGAAGGAGGCGCGGGCGTTGCGTGCTTCCAGTCGTGAGAAGCTCACGTTAAAGATTCATGCGCAGATTCCGCGTGTGTTTCTGGACTATACGGATCGGAATCGGACGAGTCCTTTAGCGTTTACGGGGAATAAGTTTGAGTTGCGAGGTGTGGGGGCGAATATGAATTGTGCGCAGGCGCTTACGGTATTGAATACGATTTTGGCGGGTCAGCTGGAAGTTTTCTATGAGGAGTTGCAGCGGGAGATGAAGAAGCGAGAGATGGAGACGGCGATTTTGCGGATTTTGTCGGAATATGTTTCTGCGAGTGAACGGATCATTTTCAATGGGGATAATTACAGCAGGGAGTGGGTGGAGGAGGCGGCGCGTCGTGGTTTGTCGCATTTTCGGACGACGCCCGAGGCACTCCAGGTATACAGGAAGAAGGAGGTGTGTGCGTTGTTTGAGCGGTTGGGTGTGTTGACGGAGCGTGAGAACCATGCGCGGTATGTGGTACGGATGGAGCGGTACGTTCGGTCTGTGGCGATTGAGGTGCGCACGTTCATAGAGTTGTGTTATCAGTATGTGTTGCCTGCTGGGGTTCGCTGGCTTAAGGAGCTGGAATCGTCGTCTGCAGGGATGGATAGGGTGGCTGGTCGGTTGTCTGCGATTCTGGCGGAGTTACCTGGTCAGCTGGAGGCACTGGAAGAGGCGTTGCGTGCTGGCGAGTCGCAGATGGAAGAGGATCTGGAGGGGAGTGCATTGCGTTTTGCGCGAGAGATTCGTCCACGGATGGAGGCGATTCGTGCGAAGGTTGACGAGCTGGAGCAGTTGTTGCCAGCGGATTTGTGGCGGTTGCCGCGCATTTATGAGTTGTTGCATGTTCAGAGGAGGAACCCTTTGCGTCGTGAATGTGTTTAAAAAGTTGAAAGGAGAGGTTGCCGGGATGGCGGAACTGGCAGACGCGGGAGACTCAAAATCTCCTGCCCTTCGGGGCGTGCGGGTTCGACTCCCGCTCCCGGCACGGTTTTTTTTACCCGGTTGTGGGTATTGGGGCTTTTGGTCGGGCGGAATGGTTTGAGGCGATAGGCATCTTGAAGGTTCAGTAGAAAGCGCCGGGGGAGAGATGTCGTACAGGAAAAGGGGGATTTATATTGCGGTGGATGGGAAGCGGCTGGTTGTTCGTCGGTGGCGTCGTCGTCGGTTGCTGGCGGGCGTTGCTTTGATGTTTTTTCTTGTGGGTTTTGGCTGTGCGCTGGGTGTGGTTTGGTTGACGCCCTGGGTGCGTCAGTACTGGTTTGCGCAGTTGAATCGTCGGATTGCGGTTCAGCAAGCGGAGCTGGACACGTTGAAGGCTGTAGTTCGTCGGCTGGAGGGTGATTTGTACCGGTTGCATGCGATCAGTGATAGTGTGTACTGGGTGCTGGTAGGACGGTCGGAGCCGCCTTCCACGGATGGGGCACTACCTATTCATACTGGGGGTTCGCCTTATAGTGTTCATCCGCCGTTGGCGGAGGTGAGCTGGCAGGATGCGGTGTCTTGGTTGCGTGTTCGGATTGCGCAGTTGCGCGAAGCGATTCGGTATCAGAAGTCGGAGTATATGCGGATTGTGGAGGCGGCGCGTGCGCATGAGGAGTCGTTGCGGTACATTCCTGCGATTCAGCCGGTGGATAATCGCATGTTGATACGGATTGCTTCGGGTTTTGGTTATCGGATTGATCCTTTTTATGGTGTGCGCAAGATGCATTATGGGATTGATTTTTCGTGTCCGCGAGGTACGCCGGTATATGCGACGGCGGATGGAGTTGTAGAGCAGGTGAAGTACAGTCGTCGTGGTTATGGCATTCACATTATTATTGACCATGGGAATGGGTACAAGACGTTGTATGCGCATTTGAGTCGGGTGTTTGTTCGGGAGGGTGAGCGCGTTCGTCGTGGTCAGAAGATTGGTGCAGTGGGTTCAACGGGTAAGTCTACGGCCCCTCACCTGCACTATGAGGTGTGGTATCGGGGCGAGAAGGTGAATCCGATATACTATTTCTTTGGTGATTTGACGCCGCGCGAGTATGCGCAGATTGTTGCGCGGGCGAATCAGACGGAGCGTTCCTTGGACTGATGGATTCGTCGTTTCCGCGGATTCTGGTTGTGGATTTGGGTTCGCAGTACACGCAGTTGATTGCGCGGCGTCTTCGTGAGTTTAACGTTTATGCGGAGATTGTGTTGCCGGAGGATGTGGAGCGTTGTTTGACTTCTAAGGGGGTGTATGGGCTGGTGTTGTCTGGGAGTCCGTATTCGGTGTATGATTCGGATGTTCCGGCGTTGGGAGAAGGGGTAGTGGGTCGTGTTCCGGTTTTGGGGATTTGTTTTGGTGCGCAGTGGTTGGCACATCGGTTTGGGGGAGAAGTGGTTCGTTCGGAGCGTCGTGAGTTTGGACCGGCGTACATTCGTGAGGTGGAGGGGTCGGATCCGTTGCTGGGCTGGGTTCGTGTGCCTTGGCGTGTGTGGATGTCGCACAGTGATACGATTCGGTCGTTGCCTTCGGGTTGGGAGGCGTTAGCGTATACGTCTGAGGGGGTATTGGCTGTGTTTCGTGGTGAGGTGGGAGGTGTGCCGGTGTATGGCGTGCAATTTCATCCGGAGGTTTCGCACACGGAGGATGGGCAATTGCTTCTGTATCATTTTGCGCGGGATTTATGTGGATGTCCGGCGGTGTGGACGCCCGAGCATTTTGTAGATCGTGCGGTTCGTATGATTCGTGAGCGGGTTCCTGAGGATGAGGAAGTGGTGATGGCGTTGTCGGGCGGTGTGGATTCTACGGTGGCGGCGGTGTTGATTCATCGGGCTGTGGGTAAGCGTTTTCATGGGATTTTTGTGGATACGGGTTTGATGCGCAAGAACGAGGCGGAGGAGGTGCTCAGTGCTTTGCGTGGTTTGGGATTACCGGTTGTGCGTGTGGATGCTTCGGATCGGTTTTTTGGTGCGTTGCGTGGTGTGGTGGATCCTGAGGAGAAGCGCCGGCGTATTGGTGAGGTGTTCATTCGTGTGTTTGAGGAGGCGACGCGTGGTTTGGAGCGAGTTCGGTGGTTGGGTCAGGGCACGATTTATCCGGATGTGATTGAGTCGGCGGGTACGCGTTATGCGCGTAAGATCAAGTCGCATCACAATGTGGGGGGCTTGCCGGATCGGTTACCGTTTCGGTTGATAGAGCCGTTACGGGAGTTGTTCAAGGATGAGGTTCGTCGTGTTGGCGAGTATTTGGGAATACCGGAGGCGTTGCTGATGCGTCATCCGTTTCCGGGTCCGGGTTTGGCGATCCGTGTTGTGGGTGAGGTTACGCCGGAGAAGGTTCGGTTAGTTCGGGAAGCCGATGCGATTTTCATTCAGGTGCTCAAAGAGGAGGGGTATTATGATCAGGTTTGGCAGGCGGGTGCGATTCTTCTGCCGATTCGGACGGTGGGTGTGATGGGTGATGTGCGTACGTATGAGTATGCGGTGTGTTTGCGTGCGGTGGTTTCCCGGGATGGGATGACGGCGGATTGGGCGCGTCTTCCGTATGGTTTGCTGGAGAAGGTGGCGCGTCGGATTGTGAATGAGGTGTCGGGTATCAATCGTGTGGTGTACGATTTGACGTCCAAGCCGCCGGGCACGATAGAGTGGGAATGAAAAAAATGAACTTTTGAGAGGGATGGTTTGTTTTTGTTGCTAAGGTGAAAAGGGGGTTGGCGTCATGGTGCGTATTCTGTATGTTTGTTTGGGGAATATTTGTCGTTCGCCCATGGCTGTCGCGGTTTCGCGGCGTTTGGCTGGTGAGCGGGGTTTGGCTTGGGAATTTACTTCTGCGGGTCTGGATCGTTATCATGAGGGTGCGCCGGTGGATAGTCGTGTGCGTCAGGTGATGGAGAAGTATGGATATGATCTTTCGGGGCATCGTGCGCGGGTGTTGACGCCGAGGATGGTGAAGTCTGCCACGTATGTGGTTGCGATGGAGCCGGTGTTGATTGAGGGGATTCGTCGTCGTGCGGGTGGTTGGCGTGGGATTGGCAAGCGTGTGGTGCATATGGGTATGTTTTTGCCTGGGCATCCGGAGGGTGTGCCTGACCCGTATTTTTCTGAGGGTTTAGAGGCGTTTGAAGAGGTGTACCGGTTGTTAGAGGAGGGTGTTCCGCGGTTGCTGGATTGGGTTGCTGAGCGTGTTGGGGTTGAGAAATCCGGGAGTGCTGGTGGGGAAAGCGTCGGTGGTTCGGGCTCGTCGGGTTGAACCGTTGTTGCCTGCGGGTGTTCGGGATTGGTTTGGCAGGCGGTTAGCGGTACGTCGCTGGTTTGTCAGTCAGCTGGAGACGTTGTTTCGTTCATGTGGGTATGTTCCGCTGGAGACGCCTGCGCTTGAGCGGCTGGAGGTTTTGCTTGCCAAGTATGGTGAGGAGGCGTCCAAGTTGATTTTTCGGATTTTGCATTCTGGGGATTTTACGGAGCATGTGGATGAGGGGGCGTGGTTAGCGAAGGACTGGCGTCGTTTAGCCAATCAGATTGCGGATAAGGGGTTGCGTTATGATTTGACGGTGCCGTTAGCGCGGTTTGTGGCGCGGCATTATCATGAGCTGGCGTTTCCGTTTCGCCGGTATCAGATTCAGCCGGTGTGGCGTGCTGAGCGTCCGCAGCGTGGTCGCTTTCGTGAATTTTTGCAGTGTGACTTTGACATTTTGGGTACGGAGTCGGAGGAGGCGGATGCGGAGGTATTGTGGATTTTGGAGGAGGGTTTTCAACGGTTGGGGCTTTCGGATTTTGAGATTGTGGTGAATGATCGGCGTCTTCTGGAGGATTTATTGAGTCGGTGTGGGCTTTCTTCTCTGTTTCAGACGGTATGTACGGTGCTGGACAAGGTGGATAAGGTGGGGGTGCGTGTGGTTCGTGAGGAGCTGGAGCGCTTATCTATTTCTTCGGAGGCGCGGGATGCCCTTTTCCGCTATCTGGAAGTTGGGCACTTAGAGGAGTTACGTGGTTCGGGTCTGGTGGGTGAGGCGTCTGTGGAGTCATTCATGGCGTTGCTGGAGCTTGCACGTTCGCTGGGCGTAGAGCACATCCGGTGGGATCCGTTTTTGGTTCGGGGTCTGGATTATTATACGGGGATGGTGTGTGAGGTGCGACTGGTGGGTAGGGGGGTGGGTTCGGTTGCGGGTGGTGGTCGTTATGATCGGTTGACGGAGACGTTCAGTGAGTGGAATGTACCGGGGGTGGGTGCGTCGTTTGGGATTGACCGGCTGGTGGATGCGGTGGTGGATGAGGTGGAAGTTCCGGATGAGTGGCAGGTGCATGCTGGGGTTGTGGTGTTTGACCGGGAGTTGTTTTCTGAGGTTTGGCGTGAGGTGAGTGGTTGGCGTCGTGCGTATTTGGGGTTGCGTGTAGAAGTTTTGCCGCCGATGCGTTTGAAAAAAGCGTTGCGCGTTCTGGACAAGAAAGGGATTCCGTTTGCGATTTTGTGTGGTTCGGAGGAGTTAAGTGGGGGTCGGTGGACGGTTCGGGACATGCGAACAGGAGAGCAGGTTGTTCTATCGCCTGAGGCAATTCCTGAATATTTACTGAAGACCTTGAAGGGCAGAAAAGCGTAGGGGGTTCATGATGCTGGTTAAAAGATGAATCGGTGGCGTTCGTTTTTGCTGCAGATTCTTTTTTTGGGTTTAGGGCTTGTGTTTTTGTATCTGGCGTTTCGTGGCATTGATTTGCGTTCGTTTTTTTCGGGGTATCGGGATGTGGGGTGGCACTGGGTGGTTTTGAGTATGGTGGTGGGTGCACTGAGTCACTGGCTACGAGGTGTGCGCTGGCGGTTATTGCTGGAGCGCACCAGTTCTTATCGGTTGCCCACGCGTGATGCATTCTTTGCTGTGATGGCCGGGTATTTTTTCAATATTTTGTTTCCGCGGGCGGGTGAGGTGATTCGGTGTACCTTAGTGGGTCGTCTTCATCGGATTCCCATCATCTATTTGTTTGGTACGGTGCTTGCGGAGCGCATAGTGGATATGTTGTTGCTGGTGGTGTTGATAGGGGTTACGCTGGGTTTTCAATGGGAGTTGCTGGGTCCGTTTGTTCAGTCGCGGGTACTGTTGCCGATGCTGTCGGGTATTCGTGGTGGTGGGGTTGTCGGGATTGGTTTGGCGGTGGGAGTTTTTCTGATTGTTGTTGTTGCTGTTGTGGTTGTTTTGCTGGTGTGGTCTCGTCGTTCTTTTCGGATGCGTCGGTGGCTGGTTCGTGTTCGTCGTGCGCTTCGTCAATTTCGTTATGGTTTGGCGACGGTGATTCGGTTGCCGTTGCGTGTTCAGGTGGTTTTCTGGCTGGAGACGGTGTTGATCTGGTTGGCGTATGTTTTGATGACGTATTTGCCGGCGCGGGGTTTTCCGCCCACGTCGGGTTTTACGGTTGAGGAGACGCTGGGCGTGTTTGTGTATGGGGCATTGGGGATTGTTGCGCCGGTTCAGGGCGGGTTGGGCACGTATCACTGGCTGGTTTTACAGGCGATGTTGCTGTATGGGTATACGAAGGCGGTGGGTTTACAGCTGGCAACGCTCATTCATACCAGTCAACTTCTCATGATTACCTTATTAGGAGGAATTGCGTGGCTATGGCTGAGTCTACGGATTTCGCGGCATCGGTGAAGATGTGGCAGACTGGTGAGGGGAAGTTACCGCGGAAGGACTGGCAGACGCTGGTTGAATCACGGATTTTAAGTGAAGAGTCGTTGAAGCGGCATGTGGCGATCTGGAAGTTTTTTCGGAAGCGGATTGTGTTCACGAATGGGTGTTTTGATGTGTTTCATTATGGGCACTGGGTGTTGTTGACGCGTGCGCGGGGTTTGGGTGATGTTTTGGTGGTGGCGGTGAATTCGGATGATTCGGTTCGTCGGTTGAAGGGAGAGGGGCGCCCGGTGTTTCCTGAGGAGTTTCGTGTGCGGCTTCTTGCGAGTTTTGTGTTTGTGGATGCGGTAGTGGTGTTTGAAGAGGATACGCCTGATCGGTTGATCCGGTTGGTTCGTCCGGATGTTTTAGTGAAGGGTTCGGATTATGCGGAGGAAGAAATTGTTGGTGCGGAGTTTGTACGTTCTTATGGGGGAGAGGTGGTTCGGTTACCGGTGGTGGAGGGGTGGAGTACGACGGAGTTGATTCGTCGTATTCGGGAGGGGGATGGGAGGGAGAAAATGGGATGAGGAGCCATGGAGTTCGGTTTGTCGGAGACGCATCGGATGATTCGGGAGGCGGCGCGTCAGTTTGCGGAGGAGGTGTTGTTGCCTACGGCGATTGAGCGTGATGAGAAGCAGGAGTGTCCAGAGGAGTTGCGTCGTCGGGTTGCGGAAATGGGGTTTTTGGGGATTACGGTTCCGGAGGAGTATGGTGGGGCGGGTTTGGATACGCTGGCGTATGCATTGGTGATGGAGGAGTTGTCCCGGACGGATGCGGCGACGGCGACCTTAGTGACGGTGCAGAATTCTCTGGTGAATGAGGGGATTTTGCGGTTTGGCACGCGTGAGCAGAAGGAGCGGTATTTGCCACGGTTGGCGACGGGTCAATGGATCGGTGCGTTTTGTTTGTCGGAGCCCGAGGCGGGGAGTGATGCCACGCGTCAGCGCACTGTAGCGGTTCGGAAGGGCGATGTGTACATTTTGAATGGAGTGAAGAACTGGATTACGAATGCGGGGTTTGCGGATTTGTTTCTGGTGATTGCGCAGAGTGATCCGTCCAAGGGGTATAAGGGGATTAATGCGTTTTTGGTGGAGCGTGGATGGAAGGGGGTTTCGGTGGGTCCGAAGGAGAACAAGATGGGGATTCGGAGTTCGGATACGCGTTCTGTGATTTTTGAAGATGTGGAGGTGCCTGTTGAGAATCGGTTAGGGGAGGAGGGGATGGGCTTTCGTATTGCGATGCAGATTTTGAATGGGGGGCGCATTGGGATTGCGGCGCAGGCTGTGGGGATTGCGCAGGGAGCGTTTGACCGGGCGTTGCGGTATTCTACTGAGCGTCAAGCGTTTGGCAAGCCGATCTGCGAGCATGAGGCGATTCGGTTCAAGCTGGCGGATATGGCGACGTGGATAGAGGGTGCGCGGTTGTTGACGTGGCGTGCGGCATGGTTGAAGGATACGGGTCAGTCGTATGCGCTGGAGGCGGCGATGGCGAAGTTGTATGCTTCGGAGGTGGCGATGCGTGTTACGATTGAAGCGGTTCAGATTCATGGTGGGTATGGGTATGTGAAGGAGTATCATGTGGAGCGGATGATGCGTGATGCCAAGATTACGCAGATTTACGAGGGGACGTCGGAGATTCAGCGGCTGGTGATCAGTCGGTTTCTGTTGCCGGAGTTATACCGGAAGTGATTGGGTGTGGGGAACTTTCCGGGGTTGGTTGGGGTTGTAGAGGATATGGGAAATTGTTGTGGCATGGGTTCGTATTATCCGCCGGAGCTGGTTGAGCCGATGCGTCAGGAGGTGCTGGCGTTGGGTTTTGAGGATTTGCGTACGCCGGATCAGGTAGATGATTTCTTTCGGCGCAGTAGGGGTGGTACGGCGTTGTTGTTTATTAATTCGGTTTGTGGGTGCAGTGCTGGGAGTGCGCGTCCGGCGTTAGCGCTGGCGTTGGAGCGTGCGCGGGTGAAGCCTTCGTTGCTGGGCACGGTGTTTGCGGGTGTGGATATAGAGGCGACGGCTCGTGCTCGTGAGTATTTGCAGCCGTATCCGCCGTCGTCGCCGTCAATGGCGTTGTTGTCGGGAGGTGAGCTGGTCCGGTTTATTCCGCGTTTTGAGATAGAGGGTCGGGATTATCGTGAGCTGGCTGAGGAGTGGATCCGGTTGTTTGAAGAGTATTTTTCGGGAGGTGGGTCGTGAGTGGTGAGGGTTGTTGTTGTTGTTGTGCCGCCGCCATCCGCCACCCGCCCACCCTTATTTTGTCAAAAATGTGTTTTGTAGATGGGGTTTGAACGGTATGTTCTGGTGACGGGAGGTGCTGGGTTTATTGGTTCGCATCTTGTTCGGTATCTGGTGCGTCGGTATCGGGATTGGGGGATAGTGGTTTTGGATGCGTTGACGTATGCGGGGAATTTGGAGAATTTGTCGGATGTTTTGGATGCGCCCAATTGTATTTTTGTGCATGGAGATATTCGGGATTCGGTGGTGGTGGAGGGTTTGTTTCGTCGGTATGGTTTTTGGGGCGTGTTTCATGTGGCGGCGGAGTCGCATGTGGATCGGTCTATTTATGATCCGGTGAAGTTTGCGGAGGTGAATGTGGTGGGGACGGTGGTGTTATTGAGTGTGGCGATGTGGTGGTGGCGTCGTCATTCGGATCGGTTTCATCGGTTTTTGCTGGTTTCTACGGATGAGGTGTATGGGTCGTTAGGGGAGGAGGGAGTGTTTACGGAGGAGAGTCCGTATAATCCGCGTTCGCCGTATGCGGCGTCCAAGGCGGGTGGTGATATGTTTGCGCATGCGTTTTTTCACACGTATGGGTTTCCGGTGGTGGTTACGCACAGTACGAATAATTTTGGTCCGTATCAGTTTCCGGAGAAGTTGATTCCGTTGACGATTTTGCATTTTGCGGAGGGGAAGCCTGTTCCGGTGTATGGGACGGGTGAGAATGTTCGGGATTGGATCTGGGTGGAGGATCATGTTCGTGCGCTGGATGTGGTGTTTCAACGTGGTGAACCTGGTGGGGTATATCATATTTCTGCGCACAATGAGTGGCGGAATATAGATGTGGTGCATGCTGTTGGGAAGCTGGTGGATGCGTATTTAGGTCGGTCTGAGGGCACGTATCGTCGGTGGATTCGGTTTGTTGCGGATCGTCCGGGACATGATTTTCGGTATGCGTTGCGTGCGGAGCGGATTCGGGGTTTGGGCTGGCGTCCGCAGGTCTCGTTTTTAGAGGGTTTGAAGCGGACGGTAGAGTGGTATTTGACGCATCGGGAGTGGGTGGATCGGGTGCGCAGTGGTGCGTATCGTCAGTATTTGAAGCGGCATTATTCGGCGTTGCTGGGTTCTTCTTCGTGAATGCGTTGTGTAGGTATAGGGTTATCGGATGTAGAGGAGGGGGACGTGGAGAGGTGGCAGGTTGGGGTTGTTGTGGGTGTGGATGGTGATCCAGTAGATGCCGGGTTGGGGTAGCTGGTAGATGGTTTGGGTTCCGGCGGGGAGTGTGGAGGTGGTCTGGTAGAGGGTTTGTCCTGTGAGGTTGTGGATCTGGATTGAGGTGTTGGGTAGAGGCTGGCTGGTAGTGAGGAGGATTTCTCCGGAGGGGTTGAGGTGGATGGTGAGTATCTGGTCTGTAGTGGTGGTTGGGAGGGCGGTGGCGCAGTTTCGGATGGTGATGGTGGCTTGGGCGGTGTCGGTTCCGCAGCCGTTGGCAGCCAGGAGTGTGATGGTGTAGGTTCCGGGTTGGGTGTAAGTGATGGTGGTCTGTGGTGAGGAGGCGGTAGAGGGTGATGCTCCGGGCAGTAGCCAGAGGATGCTGTCGGCGTTTTGTGCGGTAGCGGTGAGGTAGAGGGTGTCGCCGGGGCACAGGGGTGTGTCGCTGGCTTGTATGGTGAAGGATGCGGTGGGTGGCTGGGTGGTGACGGTTACGGTGACTGTAGCGGTGTTGGAGCATCCGTTGGCGTCGGTTCCGGTGACGGTGTAGGTTGTGGTCTGGTTGGGTGAGGCGATGACCTGTGGTCCGGTTGTGGTGTTGAGTCCGGTTGCGGGTGCCCAGAAGTAGGATTGTGCGCCGGAGGCGGTGAGTGTAACGGATTGTCCCTGGCAGATGATGGGTGCGGTGGGTGAGATGGTGATCTGGGGTTTGGGATGGATGGTGATGGCGCCGGGTGCGTAGAGTGTGTCGGAGGCGAGGCATTCGCTATGGACGATGAGCGTCACGTCGTAGGTTCCAGGTGTGCTATAGGCGACCTGGACTTGCTGGAGTGTGTCGTAGGGGGGTGATCCGCCGGGCAGGTACCATTCGTAGGCGGAGGCGCCCTGTGAGGGAGAGGCGTCCAGGAGGATGGGTTCGCCCACGCATGCGGAGACGGGGTTGGGTGTGAATTGTGCCTGGGGCAGGGTGTCGGTGAGCACTAACCAGATGTAGTGTGAGACCTGGAGATTCCAAGAGTTGGGGTCGTCGTAGGCATACCAGGATCCGTCCTGCCAGATTTCCCAGGCGGTAGCGGGAATGGAGTTGCCATCGCTGTTGGTAACGATGGCGAGGGTATCGCCGGGTGCATAGGAGAATTCCACGCCGGCGAAGATCCCGTGGTTGGTGGGCAGTTGGATGGGTGTGTCTAAGGGTACGAGGAGCAGCCATCCGCTATCTACGGCTTGCTGGATTTGTGCGTAGGTGATGATTTCGGTTTGGAGGACGTTTCCGAAGGTATCCCAGATGCGGACGTAGACGGGGTTGCCGGATCCGCCATCTTTTCCAACGCCAAACCAGAAGATGACGCCGGTCAGATAGGGGAAGCCGCTGTAGAGTGAAGGTGCGAAGTATTCCATTTTGCCGATGTCTGAGAAGTCGTTATGTCCGGAGACATATCCGCCTGGGTATACATAGATTACGGGCACGTCGGTGGAGTCCACGTTGCCGACGACTACGCAGGATGGACGGGGCAATACGTGGATGTAGTTGGTTTTGGTAAGTGTATCGCACCCGTTGTTGTTGCAGGCGATGAGCGTGACGTCGTAGGTGCCGGGGTTATTGTAGACGATATTCTGTGGGTTTTGGACGGAGGATGTGGCGGGTGTTCCGCCGGGGAAGGACCAGTTCCAGCTGGTGGCGGCGGGCAGGGATTGGTCGTAGAAGTTGACGCTTTGCCCGGCGTAGATAGTGGTGGGTGTGCCGTAGAAGTCGGCGGTGGGTGGTGCGCCCTGTGGGTTGCATGCGTTGGAGGAGAGGAGTGGTGTCAGCCAGTTGAGCAGAACGTTTCGCATTCGTGTTTTCTGGCATTGTGTGAACATGTTCATGCAGGCGTCGTTGGTGTAGTCCATATAGTTCATGAACATGATGCCGGGCGGAGAGGGTGAGCATGCGTCGGTTTGGGGGAAGGATGGGCATCCGCTGGTGGGTCCGGCTTGGTTGGGTGTATCCTGGCAGTAGTCTGTACCGTAGCAGGCGGTTCCGTCGTCACCCCAGATGTGTCGCAGGCTGAGGCAGTGTCCGACTTCGTGGGTGAGGGTACGTGATCCGAAAGGTGGGCAGCTGCCGGTGACGGTGCAGTAATCAATGACGGCGCCGTAGGTTACGTGTGAGGATGTGATCTGGTTGCCAGAGGGGAATTCGGCGTAGCCGAGCAGTCCGCCGCACAGGTTTCCGATCCAGATATTGAAGTACTGTGTGGGGTCCCAGGCGTCGAGTCCGCCTTGGCTCCAGAATTTGATGTCGTCGTTGGTGGTGAAGCAGGATATGTTGGGGTTGTATCGTCGTTCAATTCCGTTGGTGGGGTTGCCCTGTGGGTCCACCTGTGCTAAGCAGAACTGGATTTCAATGTCGGCGGCGATGGGTTTCCAGATGGCGGGTGTGTTGGAAGTGTCGGGGTTTTGTCGGCGGAAATCCAGGTTGAGTGCGTTGATGAGTGCCTGGATTTGTGCGTTGGTGGGGTTTTGTGCGCTGTTGGCGTAGACGACGTGGACGACGACGGGGATTGTGTAGACCTGTCCCGCCTGGAGCTGGATTTGGGATTGCTGGAGCCACTGGAGGAATGCCTGTTCAAATTGTGTACGGAGCTGGTCGTAGGCAGGGTTTTGAGCGCGTCGGAGTGAGTCGTAGTAGTCGGTTGCGCATCGCTGGTAGGAGGTGGTGTGTGTTCCGCGTGGGGAGATGGTGTGTTTGGGTACGGTTGGCAGGGGTTCGTTGGGGAGCTGTGCGAGGAGTGATGGGTAGAGGGTGCAGGAGGTGATCAGGGTGGCGATTGCCAGCGTGGTGCGCAGTGTTTTTTTGGTGTGAGTTGTGGTCATGGGTGAGGTGCGTTTTGGAGGTGGTTGCCCTTTTACTGGGTAAGTTAAGGTTCTGCGGGAAAACTTCGTGGGCAAAATTTTTGTGGTGGGTTAGCGTATACCCAGTTCCCGGAGTTTTTTGTGGTATTGTCTTGCGTACTGGAGGTGTTCCTGGTAGGTTCGTGCGAAGTTGTGGTAGCCGGATCCGTCGGGACGTGCGACGAAGAAGAGGTAGTCGTGTTGTTCGGCGTTGAGGACGGCGTCAATCGTGATGGGAGAGGGTGTGCAGATGGGTCCGGGTGGTAAGCCTTTTCGGATGTAGGTGTTGAAGGGTGAGGGGATACGAGTCATGGCGTAGGTGATGCGTCGTATAGAGAAGTCGCCGATGGCGTATTTGACGGTGGGGTCGGCTTGTAGTGGCATGTTTTTTCGGAGTCGGTTGAGGTAGACGCCGGCGATTCGTGGTTTTTCGTCGTCGCGGTAGGTTTCTTCCTCTACGATAGAGGCTAAGATGATGACCTGCATGGGTGTAAGTCCGAGTGCTTCTGCTTTTTTTCGTCGTTCTTCGTTCCAGAATTGCTGGAATTCTTTCCACATGCGGTGGACGAGTGCCTTAGGTGAGGTGGTCCAGTAGAATTCGTAGGTGTTGGGGATGAAGATGCCGAGTACGGTGTAGGGGTTGAGTCCGAAGGTAGCGAGGAATTCTTCGTCCTGGAAGGTTTCCAGGAACTGGCTGGGAGTGGGTTCTAAGTGTTTGCCGAAGAACTGAGCCATTTGGTTGAGGGTCCGGAATCGGCGCCATGTGAGTCGGAGGGGGTCTTGTGCGCCACTGCGCAGTTTTCGGATGAGTTCTACGTAGCTCATGTTGTGGTGGATGGCGTATCTACCTGGGTAGACGTGGTGGTGGTAGTTCATTTGTCTGGCGAGCCATCGGAAGTAGGTGCAGTCGGAGACGTATTTGGCTTGGCAGAGGGTTTGGATGACCTGGTTGAAGGTGGCGCCCGTAGGGATGTAGATGTAGGTAGTGCCGTTTTCGGTTTGGACGTGTACGGCGGGTCCAAAGGTTTTGTAGAGGAAGTGGTAGGCGATGAAGGCGGGTGGGATGAGGAGAAGTGTGAGGAGGATGAGCCAACGTCGTCTGAGTTTTTTCTGTACGCGTCGTTTCATGGTGTGGGTGTTTTGGGTTTGGTGTTTCAGGGGGTGGGGCTGGTGGTTTGCCAGGGTTTGGGGTGTGTAAAGAGTTGCGCGCATTCCTGGATGTAGGTGAGGATCTGGAGTTTACCGAGTTGGGTTCGGCTGGAGGTCAAGAAGATTTTTGGTGGTTTTTCCCAGTAGTGGGAGAGGAAGGTTTTCCAGGTTTGGAGTCGGCGGTGTAGTTCTTGCTGGTTGGGAATGTCGCATTTGGTGAGGACGAGTGCGAAGGGTATCTGGTGTTTGCCCAGGTGGAGGATTGTTCGTTTGTCCTGGGTGGTTGGTTCTATTCTGCTGTCGACAAGCAGGAAGAACATCATCAGTGTGGGTCGCTGAATGAGGTATTGCCAGATGAGGTGTTGCCAGTGCTTACGGAGGGTTTTGGGTACGCGTGCGTAGCCGTAGCCGGGCAGGTCGGCAAGGAGCCAATGCTGGTGGTGGCGTGTTGTGATTCGGTAAAGGTGGATACCGCGTGTACATCCTGGTTTTTTGGAGGTACGTGCGATGGATTGTCCGGTGAGCATGTTGATGAGTGAGGATTTTCCGACGTTGGACCGTCCGCCGAAGGCGAATTCGGGCAGGGGGATCTGGGGCAGGTCGTGAAAATTCTGGAATGTGCCGAGGAATTCTGTGTGGGTGATGAGGTGGGAGGTAGGCATTCGCGGGGGATTTCCTACCTTATCTGGTGAAAGTAACGGAGAAGGTTCCCGAAAGGTTTTGGGGGATTGTGGGGGGTGTGAGTCTGCTTAAAGGTTGTTCTGATGGGTGAGTTGGTGGGGTCTGGTCTGGCGAAGGGAGGCAGGACTGTGCTGGGACATCCGCCGGGTTTATTTGTGTTGTTTTTTGCGGAGATGTGGGAGCGATTTTCGTTTTATGGGATGCGTGCGCTGTTGATTTTTTATTTGTTGAAGGGGTTTTTTGCGGCGACGGATGAGGTGAGTTATGGGATTTATGGTGCGTATGGTGCGCTGGTGTATATGACGCCGTACATAGGTGGGTTGCTGGCGGATCGGGTTTTGGGACGTCGTCGTGCGGTGGTGTTGGGTGGGTTGTTGATGGCGGCGGGTCATTTGCTGATGACGGTTGAACATACGCTGGCGTTGTTTGGTGCGCTGGGTTTGCTGGTGGTGGGCAATGGGTTTTTTAAGCCGAACATTTCCACGATTGTGAGTGAGTTGTATGAACGGATGGGTTTGGTTCGTCGGAAGGATGCGGGCTTTACGATTTTTTATATGGGGATTAATCTGGGTGCGGCGGCGGCGCCGATTGCCTGTGGGTATTTGGGTGAGACGTATGGCTGGCATTATGGGTTTGGATTGGCGACGGTGGGTATGCTTGTGGGTGTTGCGATATTTGTTGCGCCGGTTCGGTTGACGCAGTTTTTGATTGGGGGTACGGCGTTGTTGCTGGCTGTGGCTTTGCCGTTTTTGCAGGATACGGGTTCGTGGTATCAGGTGGGTTTGCGTGTGTTTTTGAGTGGGATGCTGGTGGTGTCGGGGGTTGTGGCGTGGGTGGCGTTGTCTCGTGGGGGTTTACCGGTTGGGGCGGGTGCTCCGCCAGTACCTGAGTTGTTGCGTCGTCGTGTAGTGGGGTTGTTGAGTGTGGAGGGGTTGATTTATGTGCTGTCGGTGGTGGGTGCGATGTTGTTTGGTGTGGCGATATTCTTTTATGTGCATTTGGGCTGGATTTTGCAGGTGGCGGGTTTGGCGTTTCTGGTGTACATTGTGTGGGAGATGTTTCGTTCGTGCACGCGTGCTGAGCGCTTGCATATTTTAGCGATGCTGGTTTTGTTCTTTTTCAACATGTTGTTCTGGGCGTTTTTTGAGCAGGCGGGGAGCAGTATTAATAACTGGACGGACAGGAATGTGGATCGGGTTGTGGAGCGGTATCGTGTTCGCGAGTCGGATGTTGGGAAGACGATGTGGTTTCGTGTGCCGTTGTCGGTGTCGGATACGTTGTTAGGGCGTTTACCGCTGTTAAGTCAGGAGCAGCTGGGTTATCGGAATGGGGATTCGTTGTTTTGGCAGCAGGTGTTGTATGCGATGCTGGTGGTGGAGACGAAGCGGAACTGGACGCGTGCGGATCCGGTTGATCTGGATACGGTGGTTGGGTTGTGGCGTCGTCTCAGGGGTTTGGGTTTGGTTACGTTGACGGCGGTTACGTATTTGCGTGAGGTGGTGAATATGAATTCTGAGGAGTTTATTCGGGCGATGGCGTTTGTGGTGAAGCATTATGGATGGTTTTCGGATCGTTTTGAGCGTTCGTCGTTTTATGTGGTGCGGTGGCGTGTTTTACCGGATAATGTGGGGATGGGGATTGCGTATGGAGAGATTCCGGCGTCGGAGTTTCAGGCTGTGAATCCGGCGTACATTTTGTTGCTGGGTCTTTTGTTCAGCTGGCTGTGGACTTGGTTGGGTCGTCGTGGACGGGATCCGTCGGTGCCGGTGAAGTTTTCGCTGGGTTTGTTGTTGCTGGGTTTGGGTTTCTTAGCGTTTTACTGGGGTGTGCTGGTTCGGGATGGACGGGGTATGGCGCCGGTCTGGTCGTTGTTGCTGGGGTGGTTGTTGATTACGTGTGGTGAGTTGAGTTTGTCGCCTGTGGGTTTGGCGATGGTTACGCGGTTGGCGCCTCGTCATCTGGTCAGTACGTTGATGGGGGGCTGGTTTTTAGCCAGTGCCTTTTCGCATTACATTGCGGCGGAGATTGCGCAGTTGACTGGGGTTGGTGAGGGTGGTGAGTCGGTGATTCAGGTGGTACCTCCTCCGTGGGAAACGGCATTGTTGTATGGGGAGGTGTTCTGGGGGATTGCGTGGTTTGCGCTGGGTGCTTCGGTGTTGTGTTTGTTGCTGTCGCCGGTGTTGAATCGATGGATTGCCGCGCGGGATTTGGGTTCTGCCCCCACCGTCCCC
>JALWYU010000049.1 GCA_026992635.1 Bacteroidota bacterium
TGCTTTTCAGGGAGTTCGGGCGCCCTGCAGGGCGCCCTAACTCCCTGAAAACCAGCGCCGAACGCCCCGCCACACCAAAACCAAAACTAAACTTCCACCGCTTCCCTCAGCATCTGGATACCCTGTTCCGTAGCCTGGATTGCTACTTGCGCTTCTTGTTCTGCCAGTCCTGTGTATTGGTCGGGTGTCAGCCGGGCGAGTTTGGTCTTCCATTGTGGGTTGAGGGGTAGTTGTTGGAGGAGCTGCTGGTAGGTGGTGGGTGTGAGTTGTAAGCCCTGGGTGTACTGGCGCAGGATTTCGTAGCCTTCGGCGTAGCCACTGAGGCGCAGTGCAATTTGCAGGGCTTCGGTGAGGACTTCCCAGTGCTGGTTCAGGTCGGTTTGGATGGCGTCGGACTGGATGGTAAGGCGTTGCAATCCGTCGGTCAGGAGGCGGATGGCAATCAGCAGGTGTGCTAAGGCTACGCCTAAGTTGCGGATGAGGGTGGAGTCTGATAGGTCGCGTTGCAGTCGTGAGACGGGCAGTTTATCGGCAAGTGTGTTGAGGAGGGAGCGAGCCAGCCACAGGTTGCCTTCGGCGGTCTCAAAGCGTGTGGGATTGACTTTGTGGGGCATAGTAGAGGACCCCACTTCACTGCTTGTCCGGTGCAGTGTCAGGTAGTTGAGCATCATGTAGAGCCAGGTGTCCTGGGCAAGGTCAATCAGGATTGTGGCAAGGGTTGCGAAGGTACGGAGGCGGAGTGCGAGAGTGTCGTAGTGGCTGATTTGTGTTGTGCATGGTTCTCGTTCCAGTTTCCATTGCTGGAGGAACTGGTCAATCCATTGTTGCCAGGGGAAGGAGTCGTCAATGAGGTGCCAGACAGCGAAAGTCCCGGTGGCTCCGCCAAATTTGGTTTTCCAGGGCAGGTGGATCAGATGAGAGATGGTGGTTGTGAGGCGGACGGCGAATACGCCGTATTCTTTGCCGAGGGTAGTGGGTGTAGCAGGTTGTCCGTGTGTTCTTGCGAGCATGGGTATTTTAGCCCATTGTTGAATTTTTTCCTGGAGGGTTTGGAGGAGGGTAAGCAGTGCTGGGTAAAGGACCTGGTGGCAGGCGTCGCGCATCATCCGGGCTTGAGCCACGTGGTTCACATCCTGGGAAGTTAAGCCCAGGTGGATGAATGGACGGAGGTCGTCTAAGTGGAGGTGATGAAACCACTGGTGGAGAAAGCGTTCCATTGCTTTGATGTCGTGGCGGGTTTGCTGTTCGTATTCCTGGATCTGGTGGTAAGCTTCCTCGGTGAAGGTTTCTGAAAGGTTGAGGCGCAGTGTCCGGATCTGTTTTTTTTTGTCGGGGGGCATCCATTGTGCGATGGGTGTGTCGTACAGGGCTTCCAGGTAGGCGAGTTCTACGTCAATGCGGTATCGGTAGTAGGCAAATTCGGAGAAATAGTGGGTAAGTTCATGAATGAAGGGGTAGTATCTATCGTCCAGCGGACTGATTACCTGACGTACGTTATCTTCCGTGTGCATGGTTTGGTGAAGGCTTTTGCCGTGGGGTAAATCCAGGAGTTTGTGGGGAAGGTAAGTGGGTTTGTCCGAACGGGAAATGGTTTGTTGTGGTGTGGGGTACGTACGTGGTTGCGTGCCTGGCTGGTTTGTCCTGAGCACTGGTTGTTCAGGCGGGATGAACACGATGCAGGCGTGAAATCATTACTCATTCGGGCAATTGGCAAGAGTATGCATGGGCTTTTATGGACGGATGCTCAAAAAGAAGCGTTTGCCCGTCTTAGTCGGGGGGCTTATGTTGTAACGTGTGCGCATCAGCCGCACTGGCTGGGCGGACCCCTCTTCCTGTTGCATAAGTTACTGTTTTTGATTCAGATTTCCCGGGTGTTGCAGGGACGGATGGGAAAGCCTGTGATTCCGCTCTTCTGGATTCACGAGGATGATCATGACTGGCGTGAGCTGGCGCATTTACCTGATCTGAAAACGCGATTTTTCCCGTCTGACAGATGGGCAAATCAGCCCTTTGGCTGGTATTCCGCTGGGCGACTGCTTGAAGTGTACCGGGATGAACTTCGTACGATTCTGGATGGGTCAACGGTGCTGGGCAGGGAATTTCTTGCGCTCTGGGAGGAAGGCACAGTTACTGAAGCGTTTTTACGCTTTTGGCAGCGTCTGCTGGGCAGGTTTGGCTTGTTGTTTGTCCGTGCTGAGTTTTGTCGGGCGCGTTCTATTTTGGTCAGGTTGTTTGTTGAGCATGTCCTGTCTGAGCGGGACCGTCGGGTGATGCTTGGGCGCTGGGAGGAGACACGGGCGAAAGGTTTTACGCCATTGTTGCGTGATGTTTTTCCGTGGATGTTTGTTCTGGTGGATGGGCGTCGTGAGCGTATTATTCGCTCGGGTGATCGGGATTTTGTTGTGGGTTCATATCGGGTGTCTGCCAGTGAGTTGGTCCATAAGGTGGAGGAGGGTGAATGGGTGCCCAGCCCTGCAGCGGGTTTACGTCCTGTCTGGCAGGAGGCAGTTTGTCGGTCGTTGTGTTTTGTGGGTGGTCCTTCGGAGATTGCGTATTGGCTGGAGATGTCTCCACTGATGGGGCGCTATCGCGTTGGACTGCCAGGCTTATGTTTGCGGGATATTTTTCTTTTTCTGGATGAGGGACAGTGGCAGTGGCTGAATAGACAGATTGTTCTTCCGGAGGTTCGGTGGCTCAGCCATTTGAAAGCCCTGATCAGAGAGGAGGTACATGCTATTCCAGATACTGCACAGGCACAGTTTTTACGTGGGTTGGTACACCGGATGGGTCGGCTGATCGCCAGAACCGAGCGGCAGATCGTGCGGGCATATGTCCGGCGATTGGGCTTGCCAACAACACGAATGCACTGGTTGTGGTGGGATCGGCGTCAGAGTCTGGTTCGGTGGCTTGCCCGGTTCGCTTCCTGGGAGGAACCAATTGATTTGATGCATAAGATATTGGATAAAGGGGTTGAGGCAATGAGGGTTTCTTTCTCTTTGCCGGGCATGCAAATCTATGCGTGGTAGTGGGAGGGGTTGTCCGTTGCTCATGCAAATTTTTTGTGGGCGCTGCGTTAACTTATTTCTGAAGGGGGAAGCGAAAGACTTGATGCGTAGTTTTTGTGCGTGTACTGGAAAACAGGAGGTTCATGAGCGCAATTGCTCGGGCAATTCTCATTGGGCGTGTGGGGAACGACCCGGAAGTCATTCATGTGGGGGATCAGCAAACTGCGCGTGTCCGCCTGCGTATTGCAGTTTCTCGGGTAGTTTTTGACCAGGCAACTCAGCAGTTCCGACAGCTGGGCACAGACTGGTTTACAGTGTTATTCTGGCGTGAGCTGGCAGAACGCGTCAGTCAGACGGTCCGGAAAGGCGACTTGATTTTCGTGGAAGGTGATCTGCGCACACGGGAGTGGACCGATGACCAGGGAAACCGCAGGGAAGTCACGGAAATTCATGCGGTCATTTACAGGAAGCTCACATCGCCTGCTGGCACAGCATCCACAACAGAGGAAGCATTCCAGAGGGAACTGACTTTTTCTGGGGACTTTCCGCCAGATGATCAGCAACCCGAAGACCTCATTGAAGAAATCCAGCCGCCTTCGGCAGAGGACACATCGGTTATGGATACACCCTCGGGAGAAGAGGCATCCGGCACGACGGCTCAAGACCAGGAAGGGAAAAAAACACAAGACGATCTGCCGTTCTAGCTATGCCCATTGTGCAGTTTACTGGGTGGGATTACCTGAAAGCCCAGCGTTGTGCTGTTCTTGTTTAAGCGAGTTTGGAATTGGGCAGGTTCATGGCGAAGTATTCCGTGCTGTTAATAGAGGATGAGGAGCCGGTTCGCGAAAGCCTGAAGGAAATCTTGCAGGAGTGGGGTTATGAGGTTCGGGCAGTAGGGGATGGCGAGCGTGCACTTAAAATGCTGGAGAAGTGGATTCCTTCAGCGGTGATTTGTGATTTGAAGTTACCGCGAATGTCCGGGATGGAGGTGATTGCTCAGATTCAGGAGCGGGTGCCGGATCTGCCTGTGATTGTGCTGACGGGGCATGGCAGTGAGGATCTGGCGTTTCAGGCGGGGCGCAGTGGCGTGTACGATTACATTACGAAGCCTCCGGATTTAAACCGTTTGCTCATTGCCTTGCGCAATGCGACGGAGAAAACCCATCTGCTGCAGGAGAACAAGCGATTACGTAGTCGGCTGGCGCGAAAAACGCATAATTTGCCAGAAATTGTTGGTGTTTCCAGTGCAATGGAGAAGATTCGGGAGCAGATTCACCGGGTTGCCCAAACAGATGTCCCGGTTTTGATCACAGGTGAGAGTGGCACAGGAAAAGAGCTGGTTGCCCACTGGATTCATGGGCTATCGGCACGGGCGAACCAGCCGTTTGTCGCCGTGAATTGTGGGGCGATTCCTTCTGAGCTGGTGGAGAGTGAGTTGTTCGGTCATGAGAAAGGTGCGTTTACGTCGGCAGTGCGCCGTCATATTGGCAGGTTTGAGCAGGCACAGGGTGGAACATTGTTTCTGGATGAGATCGGAGAAATGTCTCTGGAAGCGCAGGTTCGGTTGTTGCGTGCTTTAGAAGAGAAAAAAATCTATCGGGTGGGGGGTGAACAGCCCATAGAAATTGATGTGCGCATTATAGCGGCGACGAATCGTGATTTGAAACAAGCCATTGAGCAAGGGCAGTTTCGTCAGGACCTCTATTACCGGTTGCGGATTGTGGAGATTCGGATTCCACCTTTGCGAGAACGTCCTGATGATATTCCTGTGTTGCTGGAGCATTTTGCCCGGCGCTATGCGGAGGAGATGGGGAAGTCGCCAATCCAGTTTTCTGAGGAGGCGTTACGTTTTCTTCAGTCGTATGAATGGCGTGGGAATGTGCGCGAACTGAAGAATTTTGTTCTGCGCGCGTATGTTCTTGCAACGGATTCGCGGCTCACCTTAGAAGATGTCCGGCATCTTCTGGCGTAACAGTCTGCTATCTGGGCTGGGTTTTGGAAGAGGTGCGGGTGTCCTGTGTTTTGGGTTTGCCAATGACACGTCCTGGCTGGAGATAAGACCTGTATCGTTGCAGGTCAAGCAGGACTGTCAGGGCGGTGTCCAGGACGGGATCGCGTTCCAGAAATGCTTCCCATTGACCTTCAAAGCCGTAGAAACGATGTTCCAGTTCCTGTTCTAAGAACCAGCGAATCCATTCTTGCTCCTCTTGCAATTCCCGGTAGGCTTCTTTGTAAATCCGGGCTTTCAGTGAGTCTAAGATGGGTGCCAGGGATTGGTTATCCAGGATGGAGTCACGACGAATAGCGGTTTCCAGCCGTTGGAGTTGTCGTGTAGAAGTGAGGTTGAGTTCCTGGATGCGTGTGTGCAAGACGTTGAAGAATTCGTGTAACAATGAGTCGGGCAGTGTGTATACTGGTGCTGGTGGTAATGAGTCCAGGTCAAAATATTTTTGTGTGGCGAAGTCAAAAACAATGTAGCTGTTTATCAGGGCTGCCAGTAAGGGATGATGTTTCATGGGTTTGACCTGGATGTCAGGAGCGATGCCATTGCCCGCATAGACGATTCTGCCGTTTCGTGTGCGAAACGATTTTTGCAGGGAGTCGGGTACTTCCACAACACGTTTCCCGGTATCCTGATGCGTGTAAATAAGTGCCTGGATAGAACGTCCACTGGGCGTATAGTATTTGGCGATGGTGAGCTTAAGCATATGTCGGTAGGGCAGCTGGCGTGTGGTTTGTACTAAGCCTTTGCCAAAGGTGCGCTCGCCAATAATGAGCCCACGGTCCAGGTCTTGAATAGCGCCGGCAACGATTTCTGAGGCGGATGCCGATTGTCCGTTAACCAGAATGACTAAGGGCGTTGAAGTATCCACGGCAGCGAGTGGTGCCCGGTAGACGCGTGTTTCTTCTTGGTAGCGTGTCCGTGTACTGACGATTTCTGTGCCCTGCGGCAGAAACGCATTGGCAACCAGGATGGCTTCATCCAGCAGTCCGCCGGGATTGTCCCGGAGGTCCAGGATGATGGCGCGTGGTTGTCGTTTCTCTATGTATTCCTGGAGGGTTTTACGGAGTTTTCTGCCGGCGCCCCGGTGGAATTGGCGCAATTTGATGTAGAGGATGGTGGTATCCCGGAAGAGCCAGCCGGCGTAGACGATGGGTTCTAAAACGATTTCTTCCCGGACGATGCGTACGGTAAGGGTTTCGTGGATGGCGGGTCGCCACACAGTGACTTCCACGGTTGTTCCGGGTGTCCCGCGCAGCAGTTCGGTGACTTTTCCGACGGACCATCCTATGACGTCGCGTCCATCAATCTGTAGGACTAAGTCGCCGGGTCGTAAGCCGGCTTCCCAGGCGGGGTAGCCCCGGTAGGGATCCCGAATCATTACGAACGAGTCCCGTTGCTGGACCAGTGCGCCAATTCCGCCGTACTTGCCAAAGCTTTGCATGCGAAATTCTTCAATGTCCTGGGCAGTGATGAATTCCGTGTAGGGATCCAGCATTTTCATCATGGCGTCAATACTGCGGTGGACGAGTCGTTCTGGTTCAACGGGGTCCACATAGGAGGCGGTAATTTCTTCCAGGACTTCTGCATAGATTTTCAGCCACTGGACAACCTGAAAATAGCGTTCCTGAGTTGTGGTGGCGACCAGAGCCAGAAGACCAGCACTGAGGAGGATCCCCCCTAAAAAGACACGTTTTCGGGAGGAGGATAAGTGTGGTATCAGGCGTTGTGGGGTCTTGTGTTCTGGCTGTTCCGGATTGGGCACAGGATCATAGCCTGCCCCACCCCAGGGGTGGCAGCGCAGGAGTCGGCGAAGGGCGAGCCATCCACCCCGAATCAGTCCATAGCGTTCAATGGCTTGTCGTGCGTATTCCGAGCATGAGGGGACGTACCGGCAACTGGGAAGGAGCCAGGGCGAGACACACCGCTGGTAACACCGGATCAACAAAAGGACGAATTTCCGCATGAGTGTGGGATTCGTCAGGTTTCTGTTCTGGGGTGAAGCGGGCAGGTGTGTTTCAAGTTTGTTGGGATCTGCCTATTGAACTTCCAGGATTTGAAGGAGTTCGTCTAAGGGTGGGATCAGAATGATTTCTATCCGGCGGTTAAGGGCACGTCCTTCGGGTGTGTCGTTGGTGGCGACCGGAGCATATTCGCCACGTCCGGCGGCAATCACTTGTGTCGGGGGCAAACCATATTGCTCGGTCAGGAGACGAACTACAGAAGTGGCGCGCAATACACTCAGATCCCAGTTGTCTTTCATACAGGAGGTACGGATTGGCACGTTGTCCGTATGTCCTTCTACCATGACCGTAATATCCGGGTGTTTCTTGAGGACGTCCGCCAGTTGCTTCAATGCGCGTCGTCCCTCAGGTTCTACTTCTATGCTGCCCGACTTGAACATCAGTTTTTCGGACATGGATACGTAGACTTTCCCGTTGCGCAGTTCTACTTTGAGGTCGTCGCCGAATCCTAAGAGTGCTTCCTGGACGCGCCGTTGCAGGTTGCGGACTGCAGAGTCTTTCTGGGCTAAGATTTGTTCCAGTTCCTGGATTCGTTTTTCGCGTTCCTGGAGTTCGCGTTCCATTGCCTGGAGGCGTGCTTCGCGCTGGTTGAGTTCCTGTCGGAGCTTTGCCAGTTCTGCTTGCTGTTGGGCGAGGTCCAGCATGAGTTTTTCACGTTCCTGTCCGCCCATTTCCAGGAGTTCGCGCAGTTGTTTTTTGATTTCTTCCTGGTAGCGGCGCAGTTCTTCGTAGGCGGCGACCTGTTCGCGATAGATCATTCCGAGGCGTGCTGTATCGCTTTGGAGGAGCGAAACCTGTTTTTCCAGTGCTTTAATGCGTTTTTGGAGGGAATCCACGTGATGTTCCAAGGTGGTGATGCGTTGTTCGGCTTTGCCCAGATCCTGTTCGCAGCGCTCGGCACGCGTACGCATATCCTGAAACTTCTGATAGGGGACGCATGCCACGAGCCAGGTGAGGACCAGCCACCCTCCGCTATGAAGGAGCACTCGCGTGAAAGGAAAGGGTTTCTTTGTCATGGCTTTGTGTTTTCAGGTGTTGAATGGCTTGATGGATGCGCAGAGCCTGGATGAGTGGGTCTAAATCGCCATCCAGGATGTCTTCCAGCTGGTAGAGGGTCAGTCGGATCCGATGATCGGTAACGCGGTTTTGTGGAAAGTTGTAAGTTCGGATTTTTTCGGATCGGTCGCCTGTGCGGATTGCGGAACGTCGGCGCTGGCGCAGTGCCTGTTCTCGTTCCTGGCGATATCGTTCGTACAGTCGGAGGCGCAGTAAGCGCAATGCTTTCTGGAAGTTCTGGTGTTGAGAGCGTTCATCCTGGCATTCCACGACGATTCCCGTGGGGATGTGCACGAGTCGGACGGCGCTTTCGGTTTTGTTTACATGTTGTCCGCCGGGTCCACTGGCGCGAAACGTTTCGCGTCGGATGTCCTTTTCGTCAATCTGGACTTCTAAGGGGTCGGGTTCGGGCAGGACAACCACTGAAGCTGTGGATGTGTGGATTCGTCCTCCCGATTCGGTTATGGGTATGCGTTGTACACGGTGGACGCCGCTTTCAAATTTCAGGATGCCATAAGTTCCGTTTTGTTTGATTTTCAGGATGACGTGCTTATAGCCGCCGATTTTGCCTTCGTGGGCGGAGAGAAGTTCCCATTTCCAGCCTTTGCGTTCGCAATAGCGAACGTACATTCGGAAGAGGTCGCCGGCAAACAGGGCGGCTTCGTCGCCGCCAGTGCCACTGCGAATTTCTATGATTGCGGGACGTTCATCTTCGGGTTCGGCAGGTGCTAATCGCTGGAGGATTTCCAGGAAGAGGTGGCGTTCTTCGTTTGCCAGTTCGTGGAGTGTGGCTCGGATTTCTTCCTGGATGTCTGGACGGTCTTCCTGAGTGAGCCACTGTTGGAACTCGTGGACGTCCCGCTGTGTTTGGCGCCACGCTTCTGCCAAACTGAGTAAATCCTGGAGGGTTTGAAGGCGTTTCTGTGCCTGGACGAATTCTGGTGAGCCCGGTGTTGCGCTCATGAGGAGGTCCTGTGTTCGGCGTGCTTCCTGGGTAGCAACCTCCAGACTTTGTTCAACTAATGGGTAAAGCAATTGGATTTCCTCTTCGGTGAGGGACCACTTTTCGTCTGTATTCGTTGAGTTCGGGGTGGGGGCAGTGGAGCTGGTGGAGTGTGCTGTAGGGGAAGTTTTGTCTGAACCGGGCATGTTGCTTGCTTGTGGGGTTGCGCCCGATGTCCTGTTGGGTGTGTTATCGTGGTTGTTCTGGTGGATTACCATTCTTCGGGGTTATACTGTTTGGCTTCGGTGCGCATGTGGGTGCGGAGGTTGGCGATTAATTCCGTGAGGGCTTCGTCAATTTGCCGTAAGTAGGATTGGGTGGTGGGATCTTTCTTTTCCAGCCAGGATTCAATGGGGATATAGCGCTCAGCCATATAACGAATATTGGTGATGCGGTACTTGAACTTTCCATCGCGGAAGAAGAGGTAGAGGGTGAATTTGACGTTGCCTTTGAAGTATTTTTTTCCGGTTTTGGGGTCGGTGTCGTAGATTCGGATCTTGTGCTCAATGACCAGCTTGCCAGGCTCCTTCTTTTTCAAGACCTGCTGGGGGTTTTTGAAGTATTGGTGGACCCACTGGAGGGCTTTTTCCTGGAGTTGGGGGGCGGTGTATCCGGTGACTGTCACTACGGCTTCGTAGGTGACTTTACCGTCGGGTCCCAGGGGCAGTTCAATGGGTTCGCTGTTTTCTGCTTGTTGTTGTGCGTAGATGGAGAATCCGCTGACTATCAAAAGCAATGCTGTGGGCAGTGTACGCCACACTGTGTTGGGGACACGCATGGCTTTGGGATTTTTCCTAAGGGGAACGAAAGAGCAAGGTTCGTTGGTGTAGAACTTCTATTTGGGAGGGAGGGTTCCCGTGCTCGTTCTCTGTGGTTTGTCAGGTGGTGTGTGTGGTTATTCCCAGTAGATTTCGGTGGTTCCCTGTTGCCAGAAAGGTAAGAACCAGTGGATGCCCGTCTGGATGGCTGTACCCTGCAGTTGTGCGGGCCAGAGTGTCAGGTTGTTGGCTTCGTATTGGAGGCGTACGAGGAACGTGACTGCTCGCAGGAAAACTGTGATTGTCAGCCACTTTCGTGGGTCTTCGTGCCAGAGTGCGATTTCTGTGGTGAGGAGGGGTCCGCGATACGCCCCGCCAATGTACTTTTGCATGATGGGGTGATTCAGCCAGGGGACTTCACCCTGGTACTGGAAGTGGAGGCGGAATTGTGTCCATCCGAGGCTGGTGGATAGCCACAGGTAGAAGTTGGTTTTTGCCAGCTGGTGACGGTAGGAGAGGGCGAGTGTCAGCCACCATCCTCGCCGTTCTGTTCGGACGAAAGCGGGGAGCCCATCTTTGTTGAGGATGGCGCCAGCCTGGTTACGGAATGGTGTGAGTGGATCCACGTATACGCGTTCCGAGAAGAAGTAGGTGAATTGAGCGGTGATTGCCCAGGATTTGTAGATGAGTCCCAGTCCGCCATAGGGTGTTCCGCCTCGTCCCTGTTGTTGCAGGAGGTTGCCAATGGGAAATAACACGCCGTAACCTACGTGGAGGAAAGCACTCACAGATGGTGAGGATGTTGTCGTTGTGTCGGAGGGGGGCGTAGCGTTGAGCGTGGACAGGTAGAGCGTGGTGGTCAGCAAGGTGGTCCAGGTGATAGGGTGGGTGGTCAGGAGGGCGGTCATGGCTTTGCTGGTGCTGGATCAGTACAGGAAGCCATCGCGCAGGAAGACGGAGTAGGGGATGCGGGTCTGGACGACGGTGGCTTCGTTGTACAGGGGCAGCCATTCTTCGCGTCGGAATAATGCCTCGGAGAATGTGGGGAAATTCCCGATCTGGACTACATATCCGGCGGCTTCGCGCACGACGTAGACAGGATAGTGTGTTCCGCTCTGGATGACTGCCTGACGGATGCGCAGGGCTTGGGTCCGGGGCAAAGGTCCGGTCAGCTGGATGCGATAGACTGCAAGTGTTTGTGTAAGGCTGTCGCGTTGTTTAAGCCAGTGGTTCCAATCCCGGAGTCGGGATTCCCAGAAGACGATGCATGTTGTGGGTGTAGTGGGGGTGTGGGTGGGACGTGGCAAAGATGGGGGTGGAGGGAACGGTGCCTGTCCTGGTGCACGCGGGTTTGCAGCAGGTTGTCTATGGGCTGGGATCTGGATGAGGAATGCGTCGGGGTAGTGGCGTCGGATTGTTGGGAGTTGCTGGCGTGCGGTGTTTTCCTGGGGGAAGGGTCCTATGAGTACACGGTAGAATCCGCGGTGGAAGAGGATTCGGCAGGGTGCCAGGGTTATGGTTCGCTGGCAGTGGGCGTAGGCGGAGTCGGCGGTGAATTCCAGTCGGTAGGCGCCAATCTGGATGTACCAGGTTGGGGTGTGTGCGGCTTGTGTGGTTGTTCTGCGTTCTTTTTTGGGAGTTTTTTTCTTTTTTGAGGATGTATGGGTTGGGACGGGGATGAGGAATGCATCGGGGTAGTAGAATCGTGCCAGTTTGAGCAATTCGCGAGTGCATGGTCGTGTGGTGCAGGGTCCCAGCCAAACTTTCCACAGTGTGGGCTGGACTTGCAGGATGGAGTCCCGGTAGGGATGGGGAAATACGTAACGTAGGGATTGGGCGACCTGTTGTGCACGTGGTGGGGAGCCGGCGAAGACCTGGACCCACCAGATCGTATCTGGCTTTGGGTTAACGACTTGTGCCCGAGCATGAGCAGTACAGGCTGTGATACCCAAGAGGTAGGGTGCCCAGGCAAAGAGAGTCAGTGCAGAGCGACGTCCGGATTTTATAATCAGCATTGTTGCAGGGATGGTAGAGAGGCAGCGGGCGGATTCGAACCGCCGTCTAGGGCTTTGCAGGCCCCCGCCTAGCCACTCGGCCACGCTGCCCCTCCACATTTAGATAACGTAAGATGGGCTGTGCGGAGTTCCACCATGAGTTGAGGATGTGGAGGATTTGTCTGGTGTTTGTGAGGATGCACGCCTGTTTTGTGGGTGTGAGGGGGAGGGAACAGGCGTTGTGGAGGGCGCGGATTTCCTGCAGTGTGAGTGGTCGCCATTGTCCTCGGGGTACACGTTTGGCTTGGATGGGTCCGAAGGCGCATCGGTCCAGTTTTTTGACCTGGTAGCCTAAGGTTTGGAAGAGGCGGTGGACGATTCGGTATTGTCCGCTGGTGAGGGTAATGAGGCATTCGGTGTGGGCGTCGTTGAGCCATTCAATATTCTGGACCTGGACGGTGATCGGCTGGTTATTGGGCTGGTTGAGGGTTATGCCTGTGAGGAGTTGTTGTGCGTGGCGTCGTGTGAGTCGCTGGTTTAGTCGGACGTGGTAGGTGCGTGGTATTTGTCTGTGGCTTTGCAGGAGCTGGTAGAGGAGGTCGCCGTCGTTGGAGAGGATCAGGATGCCGGTGGTGTTTCGGTCTAATCTGCCGGCGTAGGTGAGGAGGTAGCGGAAGGGTTGAGGCAGGTCGTCGTAGATGGTTTTTCTGCCGAGGGGGTCGGTACGTGTGGTGATGCGGTCCTTGGCTTTGTTGAGCAGGATGTAGAGCAGGAAAGGGAAGGGCTGGAGGGTGAATTGGTGGATCCGGACAGTGTCTTTGAAGGGGCGGACTCGGGTATTCCAGGAAGCCTGCTGGTTGTTGACGAAGACCTGTCCGGATTGGATCCAGGTTTCCACGGTTCGTCGGCTGCCCAGTCCGCACAGAGCGAGGTATCGGTTAATGCGGAGGGATTGGGCTTGCCACCAGTGGAGGCACTTTTTTGGGCAGAGTTGTTCAGTGTGTAAACCAGGGTTCTGAAGGGTCTTGCGCATGGTGGTAACCTCTGTAGAAAGCGATTCCTGTCAGGAAGTGGAAGAAAAGTTGGGTGAAGGGCTGGAGTAGAGGGTGGTCGGGCAGGTGTTTTCCGATGGTCAGGAGCAGGGGCAGGAGGTGGTATCCGGCCTGGAAGAGCAGGTGTTTGTACCAGGGGTAGTGGGGCTGGAGTGTTGGGAAGTAGTTTTGGGCGAGGTAGAGGGTGGCGGCGCCGCGTTTGATGCGTGCGATCCATTGTTTGAGGTCGGCAAGGTGGGTCTGGTAGTGGAGGGCGATGGGTTGTGTGAGGAGCAGGAGTTGTGCGCCGGCTTTCAGGAGGCGTTCAGTCAGGATGCGGTCTTCAAATCCGCTGAATGGGATGGAGTCGTCGAATCCGCCAGCCTGTTCAAAGAGGTGCCGTGGGATGAGGTAGGCACCACCTATGCCCTGTTCGGGGACAAGTAGAGAGTGGAATTGGTGGGTTCTGGTATTTATTGTGCTGGTTGCGTTCATCCATCCTGCTCGGGTTAATCGGTGTGTGTTGATGAGGTAGCGGAGAAAGGCTTTGCCCTGCCAGTGCATGAGGAGGTGGTGGGGAGTGATCCAGTTGAGGTTGATGACGGTGTTGTGGGTGTTCAGTGTGTGGAGTATGCGTGCTATGGTGCAGAGGTGTGTGGGGTGGAGGAGGATGTCGTCGTCTAGGAAGAGGAGGTATTGGGCTTGTGTGGCTTGTGCGCCGGTGTTTCGTGCGTGGGCGACGCCCCGTCCTATGCTGGGTAAGCATTGTACGTTGAGGGTCTGGCACAGTTGACGGATTTGGTGGTACTTTGTGGGTTGTGCATGATTGACGACCACGATAATGTGGACGGTGCCCTCCCAGAGGTGGGCGGCGGCCTGTGCGCTGTACAGGCAGAGTGTAAGGAGGAAGGGGTATTGTCCGGTGGTGGGGATGATGATGGCGAGGGAGGGCTGGTGATCTTTGTTGTCCGTTAGTGGCGCACCCACTTTTCCAGTTCTTCTTCAAAGAAGAATCGGTCGTTGTCTGCGGGCTGGAGTTCGTCCAGCCATGTGGCTTGTTCATCCCATTTTGCGAAGAATACGCGGTAGACCCAGTCGGGGTTTCTGCCCTGGATCATGCGGAGTGCAAGGACTTTTTGTCCGTTGAGGGTTGCGGGTCCGAGTACTTCCACTTTGCCGGGTGTGGCGGACATAGAGGGTCCGCGTACGGTTCTGCCCAGTCCGCTCACGCGCTTATAGGCGTTTCGGAAGATTTCCCAGGCTTGGATGAGGGGGAGTGCGAAGAAGTGGTGTGCGCCGGTGTCGCGGGCAACGAACATGTAGTAGGGGATCATGCCCTGGCGTACCTGTTCGCGCCACATGGCAGCCCATACGTCGGCGCTGTCGTTGATGTGTCGGAGTATGGGTGATTGGGTTCGGACTTCGGCGCCGGTTTGTCGGATGCGTGCGATGGCTTTCTGGATGTCGGGATGTTCAACTTCTCGGATGTGGTTGAAGTGCGCCATGATGGCGACGTGGTAGCCGGCACGGATGATTTCTTCAAATAGTCGGAGGAGGTCGTCGGCGTCGGGGTCTGTCAGGAATCGGTAGGGCCAGTAGATGGGCGCTTTGGTTCCGAAGCGGATGGTGCGGAGGTGTGGGATTTTGGCTTTGAGGATGGGTTCTACGTAGGTGCGCAGGATTTTGGTTCGCATGATCAGGGGGTCGCCGCCTGTGAACAGGAGGTCTGTAACTTCGGGGTGTTCTTGAAGGTATCCGATGAGGAGGTCTACTTCGCGCATTGCGAATTTCAGTTCTTCAATGCCGACGAACTGGGGCCAGCGAAAGCAGAATGAGCAATAGGCATGGCAGGTTTGTCCCTGTGAAGGGAAGAAGAGTACGGTTTCAAAGTATTTGTGCTGGACGCCGTGCAGGCGTACTCCTTTGTAAGTGGGTACGTTGTATTGCATTTGTCCGGCGGGGTGTGGATTGAGTTCTTTGCGGATTTCGTTAGCAAGTTCCCGGATTTGTGTTTTGGGGAGGTTCTGGTTCAGGGCTTGGGCGATGCGTTCATAGTGGTGTGGGAGGAGCATATCTCGGATGGGGAAGTTGAGGATGAAGAGCGGGTCGTCGGGTACGCGAGACCAGTCAATAAGCTCGTTGACGACGAAGGAGTTAGTTTTAAAGGGGAGGACGTGTGCGACGACTTCAATGTCGCGGATGAGCTGGTTGTCCAGTTTCTGGATTTGGGGTAGTTTTTTGAAGTTGTGCAAGCCGTAGGCGCGGTAGACGGGAGTTTGGGTTTGCCAGTGGATGGTGGGTTGGAGGGTGCTTTCTTGCATGCTTCTGGGATTTTGTTTTTGCTGGCAGGCGTTATTTATTTCTGTGAACGAAAAGGCGTGTCTTTTTCGTTTCCCAGTACAGGAAGTTTTGGAAGCGTCCGGTAATTTACTGAAAAATTAGGAGGGACATGGCTCGTGCAGGGTTGCGTGCTGTGGTGGCAATGGTTGTTTTGCCGGTGTTGTTTGGGTATCTGTTGCATAAGTTTTTTGTGGCCTGGCAGGCTCGTGCGGATGAGGCGGAGGAAGAGCGGTTGCGTGCGTTGTATCAGGAGATTGAGCGGAAGTGGCCGCATCGTGTGCGTTCTGTGGTAGATGATCCGGTGTTGGGCAATCCGGAGGCGCCGGTTACTATGGAGGTCTATAGTGATTTTCAGTGTCCGTATTGTGTACGGTTTGCGCAGGGTACGTGGGTACAGATTCTGGAGGAGTATGTGTTGCCTGGGAAGGTTCGTGTGGTGTACAAGTTTTTGCCGTTGCCTTTTCATCCGTATGCCCGGGATGCGGCGAAGGTTGCGATGTGCGCCAATTATCATGGTCGTTTCTGGACGTTTCATGATCAGCTGTACAAGCATTATCGGGTGTTGTCGCAAGCCAAGATTGAGGAGTTAGCGAAGAAGGAGGGTTTGACGGATCAGCAGTTACAGGCGTGTCTGGATCAGGATGCGCAGATGGAACAAAAGCTGGAGATGATCAAGCGTCAGGCGGAGCAACGCGGGATTGGTGGTACGCCTTCTTTCTGGATTAATGGTGAGGTGCTGCGGGGTGCGCAGCCCATAGAAGCGTTTCGGAAGGTCATTGATTCGCTGTTGCAGACGTCTGGAGGTGGGGGTCGGTAGCGGGTAGATCGGGTTGGTTTCGTTTGCAGTGCTGTGTGTGGAGGGTGGATGGGAAGGGTAAAGGGGTCAGGGGTTTTCGTTTGTGTTTGCAACCAAATTTTGCGGGATGGGAGGTGTCAGGGTTAAGGGAGTCTGGTTGAGCGGTGTGGTGGTTTGGTCGGTGGTGGTGGTGGGTTTGGTCAGGGGTCAACCTGTTGTGGAGCGGGATCAGATGCCGGTACCTGGCATGTATGTGGTGTACTGGATTGATGCAGATGATGTGCTAAAGGAGGATGTGATTACGCCTGGGGGGGGAGGCTTCCACTGGAATTTTTCATTTTTACGTCGTGAGCGGATAGATACAGTTCGGTTTTTTCTGCCGGAAAACACACCGTTTTACTATCAGTTTCGTGGGAGTACCTATTCCACGATGATTCTGATGAGTCGGGATAATGTGGATACGTTTTTCCTGTACTTGCGTCGTGAGGATGGGGAGAGTGCTTCGTGTGATTGGCTGGCGGGTGTGGGCACGATTTTTCGGACGCAGGCGATTGTGGATGCCTTAGGGGGGAATGTGGCGCTGGGTGTTCCGATTCAGGAGGCGTGTTTTATGAAGACCCCCCTGAGATATGGAGAGACGTTTCAGGATCAGGGGATTTACGTGATTGAGGGGCAGGAAGGGAAGCGGATTCAAGTAGATGTGCAAGATGTGGCGGATGCGTGGGGATGGTTGACATTGCCGGATTCGGCACCGGTATATGTGATGCGGATTCATCGGATTGTGGATTTCAAGGTTCAGGCGCGGTTGTTTGGCGTGTGGACGACGTTGCATCGGTTGACGGTGGAGGAGTACTTTTTTTACGATACGGTGAATCCGTTTCCGCGGATGCGAGTTCATGTGAACCGGAGCAGTGATACGCTGTACAGTGTTCGGTTTTACGATTCGTATGGGGAGGTGGATTCCAAGCTGGTGTCGTACTATCGGTTTTGGCGTGTGTTTCGTCGTGGGGACTGGGTGTATGTTTTGCATCCGATGGGTTTGTTGCCTGCCAGTATTCGGGTGTACGACATAGCGGGGCGATGTGTTGCGCGGGTGGTTCGTGGGAACCGGGTGTATTTACCGGTGCGTGGGTGGTATGCGATAGAGGTGTGGATGGGGGAGGAGGTGATGCGGATTCCGTTTTTTAGTCCGTAGTGGTGGGTTTTGGGCTGGGCGGACGCTGGCTTTCAGGGAGTTAGGGCGGACTGCAGTCCGCCCTAACTCCCTGAAAGCCAGCGTCCGCCCAGCCCAAACCAAGCCGCTCAAAGAAAGTTCATCCTTATCTCCTGTTCTCTACTGCCCGAGGTTTCACAAGGTAAGGCGGATGAAATTCCAGTGGTGTTTCCGGGAAGTCTTCCTTTGTCAAGTGCTGGATCAGGAAAAATGCCCGGTGTAGCGAATCTATATGGACACCTGTGTGTTTATCCTGATAGACAGAAATCACTTGGGCGTAAAGAAAACGACCTGCCGTATCCAGGACCACTTTCAGTAGAGGGGCGATGCCGTTGGGTCCTGACAGATTGAAGCGTTTGTAAGTCAGGAAGTTGCCCAGGCTATAGGCGATGAACCGTCCGCGGTACAGTTCAAAAGCACGGGGAACATGTGGTCCGTGTCCAACGACCAGGTCCGCGCCATAGTCAATGGCTTTGTGGGCGAATTCGTAGACGTTTCCCCGGTTTTCCCCGAGGAAGATTTCATGGGTGCGCGGGACGTGCGTGTATTTACTGCCCTCAGCTCCACCATGAAAGGAGACAATAATGATGTCGGCAATCTGGTTGAGCGTGTCCAGGATCTGGCGAAGCAGTGCGTAATTGTTGATATTGAGGGTGCCCCGATTGGGCGAAAAGGCGGTAAACCCCACTACGATATGATTGGGTCCCGGGAGATGGATGGTGTCCCAGGGATGAGAAGTGGTTCCGGCAAAGCGAATGTGATGGCGACGAAGCACCGCTAAGGTGTGCCGCATGCCTGGATAGCCAAAATCATAAATGTGATTATTGGCAATGCTGAGGAGGTCAAAACCCGCTGTAACGAGGCACGCCACGAAGTGATCTGGCATGCAAAACCGATAACATACTTCTGGGTTCCGACAGGTTTTGGCATACTTTGTAGAGCCACAGAAGGTGCCTTCCAGGTTGCCAACTGTAATGTGCGCACTGCGTAAAATAGGCGCAACCCTTGCAATAAGCGGGAGACAATCATTGTCTGGGGGTAAGTAACGGGTGGAAGGGAATTGTGTGCCCAGCATGAGATCACCCACGGCAACAATTGTGATGGAATCCTGTGCAAGACTCCTAACAGGATAGAGAAAACTAAGGAAGCAGGAGAGCCAAAGGAGGAAGTGGTGTGGATGAGGGAGCATGGGAGGGTGGTTTTGGGT